>DATBCI010000137.1:0-2689 GCA_036270555.1 Burkholderiaceae bacterium | reverse complement strand
CAGCGTAGCCACCTCGTTGCTGGCCAGCAGGTTGTTCAGGTCGTTGTTGACGATCTCCAGTTCACTGACCTTGCCTTGCAGCTGCTGGTTGACGGTATTGAGCTCTTCGTTCAGCGACTGCAATTCCTCCTTGGAGCTCTGAAGTTCTTCGTTGCTGGACTGCAGCTCCTCGTTGATCGACACGACCTCCTCGTTGGCGGCCTTCAGCTCCTCGTTCGAGGTCTCCAGCCCTTCGACCGTGGCGCGCAGGTCCTCCCGCGTCACGAGCAACTCGTCCTCCAGGTGCTTGACCAGGGAGCGCTCGCGCGGAGCGCTGCGTCGCGGGCCTCGTGAGCGCTGCTCGTCTTCGAACGCCACCAGGAACAGTGGTTCGGCGTCGGTGCCAATCGTCGGAATGATCGTCAGGCGCACCGCGTCGTAGGAACGGCCGCGCTTGACCCGCGCGTCCAGCGCGATGACGGTCGAGTTGCTGCTGGCGGCCTCGCTCAACGCGGTGCGAAGGCGGGAGCGCAAGCCCTCGCGCACCAGCGCCAGCAGATTGCTGGTGGGTGCGCCGTGTGGATGAATCAGGTACTGGTCGGTTTGCCCCGAGAAATACAGCGTGTCGAAGTTGCGATCCACCAGCACCGAAGCCGGCGTCAGGCGCTCGAAGATGATCTGCTGGGCCAGGCGTGATGCCTGCATCAGCTGCGGCGCCGATTGCCTCACGCGGTATCCGGCCGGCTCGGACTGCGGTCCGATCTGGGCAGTCCGGAATTCGAGCTGGTCGCGCGGTGTCGCCCCCACGCGTCGATAGAGGTGGGCGGCCTTGGACACAGGCTTGAACAGATCCTCGCGCGTTCCGATCGTCTCGGCGCCACCCAGAAAGAGGACCCCGTCGGGTTTCAGCGCAAAATGCAGCAGCAGCAGGACGCGCCGCTGTACCTCCGGCTCGAGGTAGATCAGCACGTTGCGGCAGAGCACCAGGTCGACGCCCGAAAACGGCGGATCGCTGAACAGGTTTTGCACTCCGAACACCACGCGCCCGCGCAACTCGCTGGTCACCTGGTAGTGACGGCCATCGTCGATCTCGTTGAAGAATCGGTGCAATCGCGCGCCGGATACCTGGGCCGCAATGCCGGCTGGATAGACCCCCATGCGGGCCACCGCCAGCGGCTCTTCGCTGGTGTCGGTCGCGAAGATCTGCACCGGACAGCGCTTGTGTGCCTTTTCCAGTCTTTCCACCACCACCATCGCAACCGAGTACGCCTCTTCGCCGGTGGAAGCGCCGGCCGCCCACACGCGAATCGGCTCGTTCTCGTCCCGGGCTGCCACAATCGGGCCGATAACCTCCGATTCCAGCACCATCCACGCTTCCGGATCGCGGAAGAATTCGGTGGCGCCGATCAGCAGGTCCTTGAACAGAGCGTCGACTTCCTGCGGTTCCTGCCTGAGCCGGATCGCGTAGTCGGCCATGCTCTCGATGTAAAGAAGCCCCATCCGCCGGTGGATCCGCCGCAGCAAGGTGGCGCGCTTGTAGCCGCTGAAATCGTGTCCGCGCCGGGCACGGACAAATTCCAGGATGGCACGCAGCAGTGACTCCCGCACCTCGGCCCTGGGCGCCGGTTGCTCCGGGCGTACGGCATACGGGTGACGCGCATAGTTCGTCAGGACCCCGGGCATCTCTTCGACGGCCAGCACGTGTGTGGCGAGCCCGGTGGCGAGGGCGGCGCGCGGCATGCCGTCGAATTGCGCCGTCTCCGGGCGCTGTACCAGCACGATTCCACCGTTGCCTACGACGCTCTTCAGCCCGAGTGCTCCATCGGCGCCGGTGCCCGAGAGAATGATCCCGATCGCCCTTTGCTGCTGATCCTGCCCGAGCGATTGGAAGAACCGGTCGATCGGCATCCGCTGGCCACGGACGCGCTCTGGAGGTGAGAGGTGCAGCACGCCGTCCTGGATCGTCACTTCCTGGCCAGGGGCCGCCACGTACACACGATTGGCTTGCACCCGGGTGCCCTCCTCGGCGGTTGTCACCGGCATTTCGGTCCGCTTCGAGAAGAGCTCGGTGGCAAGGCTCTTGTGGGTCGGATCCAGATGCTGGATGACGACGATCGCCAGGCCGCTGTTGGGTGGCGTGATCGACAGCAGCGTCTTGATCGGCTCGAAGCCGCCGGCTGATGCTCCGATCCCCACGATGACGGGCCCTTCCGGCATCGGGTTCGGCAGCGCAGCCGGTACGACATCCTCAGCGACGGTGGCTAGGCCGGGGCCGCGTGAGAGCGCTGCCGGGCGCTTGCGCTTGATTGTTTTTTTTGCCGAGGCCCTGGTGGGCTTCCTGGTCGACGATTTACGCATGGGTCGGAATGCAACCGCAAAAGGCCGGTCACTTTCCGGTACATCGTAAACGGGGACGAACTTGAAGACTAGGCCGCTTTTGCGACGCGCAGGCCTACGCAACCCTCGAGCCGCTCTTCGACCTGTCCAGGTCGGGCTCGATTCGCGTCGCGTGCCGCCGAAGCAAACCCTCGGACAGGGGTTTTTTCTCGTCAGTTCGCAGCCCTCGGTAGGCGCGAATCAATCCGACCGATTTCCTTGGCGATGACGGAGGGATTCGAGTGAGCCGTTTGATAAATGCTGGAGACATCCACCCAGCCGATCACTCCAAACGCGAGCGAGGTGCCGATCGTCAGCCCCAATCGCTGGCCGA
>DATBCI010000136.1:0-4140 GCA_036270555.1 Burkholderiaceae bacterium | reverse complement strand
GGGGGCTGAGTTCGTGGAGACCGGATCGTGAGGCAGCCGCTTGCAGCGAAGCGCGTGACGACGCGCTTCGGGTTCCTCACGCTGGCCAACTACTCCTTGATCGCACTGGCCAACGCGATGGAGCCGTTGCGGATGGCCAACCGCGTCGGACAGGGCAACCTGTACGACTGGACCGTTCTGACGCTGGACGGACGCCCCGCCCTGGCGAGCAACGGCCTGAGCCTGGCGCCGACGCGGCCGCTCGCCGAAGCCGGCCCGATCGACGTGCTGTTCGTGTGCGGTGGCGTGGATGTGCGCGACGCGGTCGATCAGCGGCTGCAATCAGCGCTGCGCGACGCGGCTCGACGCGGCGTTGCATTGGGCGGTCTGTGCACGGGAACCTATGCGCTGGCCCACGCTGGCGTGATCGACGGCTATCGGTGCGCCATCCACTGGGAGAACATGTCGGCCATCCGCGAGGAATTTCCGCGCACCACGTTCACTCCCGAGCTGTTCGTGATCGATCGCAATCGCTTCACGTGTTCGGGCGGCATAGCGCCGATCGACATGATGTTGAACCTGATTCGGGAGCGCCATGGCAAGGAGTTGGCGACCGCGATCTGCGAACAGTTCATCCTGGACCGGATGCGCGATGCCAAGGACCAGCAACACATCCCGCTGCAGGCGCAGGTTGGCGCACACAACCAGATCCTGATCAAGGCGGCCACCCTGATGGAGGCCAATGTCGAAGAGCCGCTGGCGCTCGAGGAGCTGGCTTCTTACGTCGGGGTCTCGCGACGCCAGCTCGAGCGGCTGTTCAAGCGTTACCTGGGGCGCGTTCCGACCCGGTACTACCTTGAACTGAGGCTGCGACGGGCGCGCGAGCTGCTGCTGCAGACCGACCTGTCGGTGATGGACATCACGGTCGCGTGCGGTTTTCAGTCTCCTCCGCACTTCTCGAAGTGCTATCGCGGCCTGTTCGGGTATCCGCCCAGCATGGAGCGACGGCGGGTGCGCGCCGGAAGTCACGCCGTGAACTGAACAGGCGCCGCCTCCTCTAATCGGTGACCCAGACATGCGACCACCGGCCGTGGTCGTAACAATAGACGATGCCGGTCTGCTGGACGGCGCCGACCAGCGCTCCCGCATTGGGGCAATCCATCGACTGCTTCTCGCCAGGCGCCAACCGGGCCGTCAGGTCTTTGGCCCGCTCGTATCTTCCCGGCTTCACCGCCCGCACGTACTGCCGATAGCGGGCGTCCTCGGCCCAGCTCGTGATCGTCTCGAAATTCCAGCCGCCTTTTCTGGGCAGCGCGATCACGACCATCCCCTTGACGCCCTTCACGGAAGTCAGTCCGATCAGATAGTCCTTTTTGCCATCGCCCGTGAAGTCGGCGATCGCGACGCCCAGGCAGCCGGTTCCACCCTGTGACAGGTCGGCCCTCATGTCCTCTGGCGCGTTATCGTATTCGAGGGGTGTTCGATAGCCGTGGAAGGCGCCCGCCAGCGCCTTTGAAAGCGACCTGGGGATCTGAGCCTGGCACGCGTCCCCTCGCAACTGGGCGTTGGCACCGAGACTCAGGAAGGCAAAAACGATTCCCGTTCCAATCCGCATAAGGTCTCGATGGATGCTTTGCCCGGCATCTGAATCTTGGCGCAGCACACTACGCGATCGCCCTGTGACTGTGTGTGGAACCGTCACGTGTTATGGTGCCGACCAGGGAGATGACGCCCGCCTGCCCGTTCGCGTCGGCGACCAACGCCGTCATTTGCTGCCCCTTCAAGCCTGATTGTCGCCGCCGCTTATGGACAGTTGCGCGTCGTGCCGGAACAAGACCTCGCGCATTCGCGTGGCTACAGTCGGGCGCCGGAGCTCGATTCGACCCGCCGTTCAGGAGTTCACGACGATGATCGTCCCTCGCGCAGCCGCTCTTGCACTCCTCGGGGCTTTGGCGCTCGCGTCCAGCGGCGCGCATGCAACCGAACCGGCCGAGTGCCGTCCGGTCCGTTTCGCCGACATTGGATGGACCGACATCACGGCGACCACGTCGCTGGCGACCGTGGTGCTCAATGGTTTGGGGTACAAGCCGGTCTCTACCATCGCCTCGGTGCCGATCGCCTTCACCGGTTTGAAGAAGAAAAGCCTCGACGTATTCCTCGGCTACTGGAACCCGAGCATGGTTCCGATCATCGATCCCTTCCTGAAGGACAAGTCGTTCGAGGTGCTTCCGGCTCCCAACCTGTCCGGCGCCAAGTACACGCTGGCGGTTCCGACGTTCGTGGCCGACGCGGGATTGAAGAGTTTTGCCGATATCGCGCGCTTTCGAACCGAGCTGGACGGCAAGATCTACGGCATCGAGCCGGGTAATGACGGCAACGCGCTGATCCAGAAGATGATCGCAGCCAACCAGTTCGGGTTGAGCGGGTTCCGGCTGGTCGAATCCAGCGAGGCGGGTATGTTGATCGAGGTACAGCGCGCCATCGATCGGCACAAGTTCATCGTGTTCCTCGGATGGGAGCCTCACCCGATGAACGAGCGGTTCAAGATGAGCTATCTGTCGGGCGGCGACTCCGCATTCGGGGCGAACTACGGAGGCGCTGCCGTATACACCGTGGTAGCCAACGGCTATCTGCAGCGCTGCCCGAACGCCGGCACGCTGATTCGGAATCTGAAGTTCGAGCTGTCGATGGAGAGCCAGGTGATGAGCCCCATCCTGCAGAAGCGCGATCCGGTTGCCTCGGCCCAGGAGTGGCTGCGCGCCAATCCGGCCGTGCTGGCCGACTGGCTCAAGGGCGTGCAGACTTTCGACGGCAAGGACGGCACCAGCGCCGTGCGGGCTTATCTCGGCCTTCACTGAGAGATTCAGCCCTTGACCATCAGCGTCCTGGAACTGTTCAGGGTCGGCATCGGGCCGTCGAGCTCGCATACCGTCGGCCCGATGCGTGCGGCTCGCCAGTTCGCAGGGTCGCTGCGCGAGGCCGGGTTGCTGGATCGCACGCGCGCGGTGCGTACTCAGCTTTACGGCTCGCTCGGCGCGACCGGTCGTGGGCACGGTTCCGACAAGGCCGTCATGCTGGGACTGGAAGGCGAAGAGCCCGAACGGGTCGACCCCGACACGATCGAGGCACGGCTGGCCCGGATCCGTGAGCGAGGCACGCTGGATCTGCTGGGCCGGCACCCGATCGCATTTTCAGAGCGCGAGCATCTTGTGTTTCACCGGCGCGAGAGCCTGCCCTTTCATCCGAACGGGATGCGGTTTTCCGCGCTGGGGCCGGCTGGCGAGGAGCTCGTCGGCAGGCAGTACTACTCGGTCGGCGGCGGCTTCGTGGTCGACGAGCAGGCGGCGGGTGCCGACCGCATCCGCGAGGACGACCGGGCGCTGCCGCATCCCTTCAGCACGGGCGCCCAATTGCTCGAGTTGTGCCAGAGCCGGGACTCGACGATCAGCCAGCTGATGATCGAGAACGAGGGCGCATGGCGCCCCGAAGCCGACACGCGCGCGCAACTGGCCCGCATCTGGCAGGCGATGCAGGACTGCGTGCGGCGCGGCTGCAGCCGCGAAGGGGTGCTGCCGGGCGCGATCAAGGTGCGTCGGCGTGCCGCCGAGCTGTATCGCCAGTTGTCGGCAGCGCCGGAGGCCGCCTTGCGCGATCCGCTGACGATCCTGGACTGGGTGAATCTGTATGCGCTGGCGGTCAACGAGGAAAACGCTGCCGGCGGGCGTGTGGTGACTGCGCCCACCAACGGAGCGGCCGGAATCATCCCGGCGGTGCTGCACTACTACGATCGCTTCATCGCGGGTGCCAATGCCGACGGGGCGGTGCGCTTTCTGCTGACCGCCGGTGCCATCGGAATCCTGTACAAGCAGAACGCCTCGATCTCCGGTGCCGAGGTCGGATGCCAGGGCGAGGTCGGCGTGGCCTGTTCGATGGCGGCGGGGGCGCTGGCCGAAGTGCTGGGAGGCACGCCCGAGCAGGTCGAGAACGCCGCCGAGATCGGAATGGAGCACAACCTGGGGCTGACCTGCGATCCAGTGGGCGGCCTGGTGCAGGTGCCCTGCATCGAGCGCAATGCAATGGGCTCGGTCAAGGCCATCAACGCGGCACGCATGGCGCTGCGCGGGGACGGCAAGCATTTCGTGTCGCTCGACAAGGTGATCA
>DATBCI010000135.1:0-4019 GCA_036270555.1 Burkholderiaceae bacterium | reverse complement strand
GGTCGAACAGGTCGCGCGCGCGGACGGTCCGATAGGTCCAGCTGCCGTCAGGCCGCAGCGACGCGTTCTGGTGGTCGAACGGCTCGGCGCCGTGCCACAGCTCGATCTGGCCGTCCTTTTCGACCGCCTGCATGAACCCATCGGTGACGGCCACCGACATATTGAAGTTGGTGAGCGACCCGTCGTGCTTGGCGTCGATGAAATCTTCGATGTCCGGGTGGTCGCAGCGCAGGATTCCCATCTGGGCTCCGCGCCGGCTGCCGGCTGACTCGAGCGTTTCGCAACTCTTGTCGAACACGCGCATGTAGGACAGGGGCCCGCTCGCGCGCGAGTGGGTGCCATGGACCAGCGCGCCGCGCGGCCGGATCAGCGAGAAGTCGTAGCCGACGCCGCCGCCGCGGCGCATGGTCTCGGCCGCCTGATTCAGCGCAAGGTAGATCGAGGGCACACCGTCGGTCACGCCGCTGATGGCGTCGCCGACCGGCTGCACGAAACAGTTGATCAGCGTGGCCGCGATGTTGGTGCCGGCCGCCGAGTTGACCCGCCCACCCGGGATGAAGCCGGCCACCATCGCCTCGAAGAAGCGCAGCTGCCAGTGCTCGCGCAGCTCGGGCTTTTCGACCGCGGCGAGGCCCCGGGCGACCCGGCGCCGCACTTCGTCCGCCGTCTTCTCGTCGGCCTTCGCATACTTTTCGAGCAGCACGTCCAGGCTGATGGCCTGTTCGTCCAATAGTGTCGCCGCCTGGTCGAGCTTCATCCGTGCATCCTCAACTCAATAGGCGAATTATCGCCCGTATACTGACCGTCGTGAATCTCCAACAATTCCGATACTTGCGCGAGGCCGTGCGTCAGAAGATGAATCTGACTGCCGCGGCCAAGACCCTGCACACGTCGCAGCCAGGGGTTTCCAAAGCCATCATCGAACTGGAGGAGGAACTGGGCGTATCGGTGTTCGCTCGCCACGGCAAACGCATCCTGGGCCTGACACCGCCCGGGCAGCAGGTGCTCGACGCGGCCGAGCGCATCATGACCGAGATCGACAACCTCAAAAAGCTGGCGCGTGACTACGCGGGAAGTCCTGAAGGCACGCTGCGGCTGGCCACGACCCACACGCAGGCGCGTTACGTGCTGCCCCCGATCGTGCAGCGCTTCGCGCACCAGTATCCCCAGGTTCGCTTCAAGATGCTGCAGGGGAATCCTCCGCAGATCGCGGCGATGGTGGCGGCCGGCCAGGCCGATATCGGAATGGCGACCGAAACGCTGGCGGGTGCGCCGGGACTCAAATCGATCCCGGTCTTCGATTGGGAGCACGTCGTCGTATTTCCGAATGGACATCCGCTGGAACGCTTTGTCCGGCATCCGGAACGGGTCAGCCTGAAGGAGCTCGCCAAATATCCCATCGTGACTTATGAGACGCACTTCACGGGCCGGGGCAAGATCGATGCGGCATTTGCCGCCGCGGAAATCGAGCCATCGATCGTGCTGGAAGCGATCGACGCCGACGTCATCAAGACGTATGTCTCGTCCGGCATGGGGGTCGGGATCGTGGCCGACATCGCGACGCGAAACAATTCGCAGGGTCTGGTCGCCACCAAGGTCGGGCACCTTTTCGGCCGTAACACCACGCATCTTGCGGTCAAGCAGGGTGCCTATCTGCGGGGATTCGTTTATGCCTTCATCGAAATGGTCGCGCCGGGCTGGGATCGACGGCGGGTCGAGCAGGCTTTTCAGTAGATGAGGGTCTGTGTCGTTGGCGCCGGATCGATCGGCGCCTCCGTCGGCGCCAAGCTGGCGGCGGCCGGCGAGCAGGTGTGTCTGGTCGCGCGCGGCGAGCACCTTGATGCGATCCGGCGCGGCGGGCTGCAGCTGGAGGATCGGGTGGGGCCGCGCTCGGGGACCTACCGCCTGCCCGCCAGCTCCGATCCGTCCGACTTCGGTCCGCAGGACCTGATCGTGATCGCGCTGAAGGCGCACGCGGTGGCCTCCATGCTGCCGCGCCTCGCGCCGTTGCTCGATTCCGGAACGGTGGTCCTGCCGGCGCTGAACGGGCTGCCGTGGTGGTACTTCCATCGGGCCGGCGGCCCCTACGAAGGCACGCGGCTGCGTTCGCTCGATCGTGATGGAACGATGGACCGGGCGCTCGATCCGGCGCGCGTGGTCGGATGCGTCGTGCACCTGGCGGCCGAGGTGGTTCAACCAGGGCGGGTCCAGCACACCGCCGGACGCCGCTTGATCGTCGGTGAGCCGGATGGATCCGATTCGGACCGTCTGCGCCGGATCGCCTCGGCGCTGCAGGCGGCCGGGTTCGACTGCGAGGTGACCGATCAGATCCGCCTCGCCATCTGGACCAAGCTGATCGGCAACATGAGTTTCAATCCGGTCGCGACGCTGACCGGCTATCGGATGGACCAGATCTGCGCCGACGCCCAGGTGCTGGAGGTGATTCGTGCTGGACTGCGAGAGGGCATTGCAGTGGCTGCTCGCCTGGGCATCACGATCGGCATGACGGTCGAGCAGCGAATCGACGTCGCGCGGCAGCTGGGTGCCGCCCGCATCTCGATGTTGCAGGACCTGGAGCAGCGTCGTCCGCTGGAGCTGGCGGCCATCGTCGGCGCCGTCATCGAGCTGGCCGAGCTCACCGGGGTCGCGGTGCCGGCGACGCGCACCTTGCATGCGCTGGTGCATGCGAGAGCGGCGGCACTGGGCATTGCGGCCTGACGCGGTGGCGCCCGCCCCTCACAGGCCTATCAGCTGGAGCGCCGCATCGAACAGGGGGTTGGCCGGCTCGGGCAGGGCCTCGATCGCCTCATAATGGTTGCAGCCGGGTAGCGGCACGTCGCGCAGGAGGTGCTGCTGCCAGTGCTCGCCGATCAGGGTGGTCTGACGGTGGAATTCCGATGTCTCGGCACCGCCGACGGCCGTGATCAGCCGCGCCCCGGCCCGCGCCGGGTAGCGCACCGGAGACAGCTGGATTGCGCGTTCACGATCCAGCTTCAGATCGACATTCAGGAACGGAGCATGCAGCAACGGCTCCAGGTCGTAGATGCCGCTGATCGCCAGCACCCCTTTTACGAGGTCCTGCGGCAGGTCGTCGGCGTACACGGGCCACAGCGCCGCCAGCGCCATGGCCGACAGGTGGGCGCCGGCGGAATGGCCGCACAGCACGATGCGGTCGCGATCGATCCCGTAGCGTTGCGCTTTCCGATAGAGCCAGGCGATCGCGGCCAGCGTCTGCCGCACGATGTCCTCGATCGCCGTGTCCGGCGCCAGCCCATAGTTGATCAGCGCCACGGCGACGCCGTGCCTCACGAAGTCCGGCGCGATCCAGGAGAAGTCCGACTTGTCCATCGAGCGCCAGTAGCCGCCGTGGACGAACACCAGCAGGGGCGAGGGATCTTCGGGCGCCGGAAAGATATCGAGCCGCTCCGCCGGCTCGTCTCCGTAAGCCAGGTCCAGCAGGCAGGCATGCAAGTTGCGCGTGGCGACCGCCTGCGCCGCCCAGCGCGAAAAGGTCGACTGGTAGTCCGGCACGAGCGCGCGGATGTTGTACTCGCGCTCGCAAAACTCGCGCGTGTAATTCATAGGGCCCCCCTCTCATGGGCGCAGCGTGCGAAGTTTATCGGTCGACGAGGTGGCTTGGACGCCGGTCGTCGCGCTCGGTAAACTAGCGCTCGTGGGGACGTAGCTCAGCTGGGAGAGCGTCGCGTTCGCAATGCGAAGGTCGGGAGTTCGATCCTCCTCGTCTCCACCAAAAGTATTGATATAAATCAGTGTCTTAGCATAACGCGACGCAGCTGGCAAAGACGCAAGCTTCTGATTCGAAGGCAGAAGTCGAAAAGAATTCGAACATCGAAAGGCCTGAATCGAACTCGGCGCGGCAGGCACCGACTCGCCTTCGCTGCTCTCAAGTGCTCTGATCATCGGGCGACTCGTCCGACGGGACAGCGGCGCTTTCGCCAGGCCGCTGTCTCGAACCGCGCTCTCAAGCGGCTGTCAATCGCTCCACCACCCAGTCGATG
>DATBCI010000134.1:0-6457 GCA_036270555.1 Burkholderiaceae bacterium | reverse complement strand
AACGAGGCCGCGAACCAGTCACTGAGCCAGCCGATCAGCTGCGGCGCGATCACGAGATTGGCGACATTCGCCGTGAACAGCAGTACGGCGCAGGTCGTGGCCCGCATGTGCGAGGGCACCACGTTTTGCAGCAGTCCAAGGATGGGGCCGATGTAGAAATACACGCCGGGCACAAAGGCCCACAGCATGACGGTGGCGACCTGTTCGGAGGTCGCCCAGTAGGCGGCGATCGATGGGATCGTGGTCAGCGCGGCGACCCAGGCGAGCAGGCGCGCAATGTGGCGCGGATCGGCCGCCGCACGCCGGCCCATCAGCCAGCCCGCCAGCAACGTGCCTGCGGTTCCGGCGATCAGATACATCTGACCCAGAAGATGCCCGGCCTGCCCCACCGTCATGTGGTGCGATCGCTGCAGAAATGCGGGGGTCCACCACATCAGTCCCCAGCTCCAGAAGGTTGCGACCGTTCCTCCCGCCAGCAGGTGAACCGCCGAGCGTTGCATCGCGATGAATCGCAGCGTGCCCATCAACGTCGTGCGCCTGGCGTCGGTCGGCGCCGCGTCGAGCTGCCCGCGCCGGGGCTCGCGGATGCTCAACCACACGACCAGTGCGACCGCCAGTCCCGGAATTCCGAGCACGAGAAAAGCGGCCCGCCAGCCGCTGCGCTCGGCTGCGGCACCCGCCACCGACGAGCCCAACCAGGCTCCGAGGCAGGCGCCGAGCGCGAAAATGGTGAGCGCCATCGGACGCTGCGCCGCAGGAAACTTGTCCGCCAGCATTGACGTCGATGGCGGCGTTCCACCCGCCTCGCCGATGCCGACCGCGAAGCGGGCCAGCAGCAGCTGCCCGTAGTTCTGGGCCAGACCGCAGCAAGCGGTCATCCCGGACCACACGGCGATCGCCATCGAGAGGATGTTTCGGCGGTTGATGCGGTCGGCCATGGTGGCGATCGGAATCCCGATCGTGACGTAGAAAAGACCGAGTGCGCCCCCCGTCAGAAAGGCAACACCGCCGTCCGACAGATGGAGCTCGCGTCGAATCGGCTCGATCAGTGTTGAGATCGAATACCGGTCTGCGATGTTGAGCGCATAGACGACCGTCAGGACGGCCAGCACGTACCAGCGATCGGCGGGCGCCGCCACGCTGCCGGGTTGGCCCGCGCCAGGCGCGTTATCCACTAGGCCGTTTGCGCGAACTGGTCGACGATCCGATTGAAGCGCTCGGGCTCGTCCACGAACAACGCGTGGCCGGCGTGCTCGAACCATTCGACCCGCGTCGCCGGGCGTTCGCGCTGCAGGTTGCGCGCCTGCTCCACGTAATGGCTGGTCACGCAATAGCACAGCGGCTTGGCAAACGAGCGGGCAATGTTGCGCCAATGCTCGCGCGGGAAGGGGTACGACAGCAACGCGATCGCCGCCTCGAGCGGCATCCTCAACGCCGCCTGTTTCAGATGCTCGATCTCGCCTTCGGCCCGCGGCTTTGCGAACATGCCCCGCACGAAACGCTCCACCGTGGCGGCGCGGTCGGCGCGCAGATCCGAGATGAATTTCGAGGGGCGCGGGGCGGGCGGCTCTCCGACCGAGTTGTCGACCAGCACCAGGCCGGCCAACTGCGAGTCACCGAAGCGGTCGACCAGGTTCAAGGCGTCGAGCACGCCGAGCGACCAGCCGACCAGCACCACGCGTGGCAGCGGCGCCAGCAATTCACGCAGGTCATCGGCGCGCCGCTGCGCGTCGTAGCCCGCAGCCGGGATTTCGGAATCACCCTGGCCGCGCGGATCCAGCGCGAGGGTGCGATAGCGCTGCCCAAGCGCCTGCAGCTGCGCCTGCCAGATCGTGGCCGGCATGCACCATCCAGGCACCAGCACGATCACCGGCCCGCCCTCCTTCGCGCTGCGCGCTTCGGAGGGCACGCCCGCCGAAGCCACGCCGGGCGGGGCCAAGGAGGGCTTCGCCTCCAGCACGTTCAGCCGCACCCCATCGCTGGTCGTGAACCGGAAATTGCGCACGGCCAGCTCCTCGCCCTCCTTCGCCGCGTTCGCGGCTTGGTCGGGCTTCGCCTCCTCGCCCGAGGCTGCGTTGCGCATCGCGCAGGCCGCCAGCGGCAGCGCCGCGATCAGCCGCCGGCGCCGCTGAGAAACGGGCCAATGGGTCACGCTCAGGTATCGGCGCCGGGCCTGCGCGCAACGATCACGCCCGAGCGGCCGTCCTTGCGCCAGTTGTAGCCGAACGGAAACGGCACCGGGTCGGAGTTGCCGGCCGACTCGAAGGCGTCATCCAGGTCCTTCTGATAGCGGTTCTCGAACAGTTTGACCGGCCGCTCGTACTGTCCGTACAGGGAAATCTTGAAGCCGTCGGCCCGCAGCAGGTGGTACGGCATGCCCGTGTCGTCCTGCACGATCAGGCGCGCGCGCTCGCGCACGACGCCGCGCACTTTACGGAAGTTGCCCCCATGCAGCAGATACGAGGCCGACTTCAACAGGACGGTCGGCTCTGCATACGAGCGCAGCCAAGGCTCGAATTCCGGATAAAAGCGCAGCTGACCGTCGCTGACGTCCAGCGACAGGTACAACAGCGTACGGCGCGTCTTGTTGCGATCGTCGAATTCGATCTTGACCGCCTGCAGAGGAAGCGCGGGCTGGCCCTGCTTCGCGCCGGGCGCTACGGAGGGTGAACGCGCTTCGGCGGGCTTGCCCTCCGTAGCCCGAAGGGCGGAGGAGGGCCAAGGGTGGAACGGCTCGACGCTGTGCACGGTCAGTCCGAGCAGCCCCATCTGTGCCAGCATCACCGCGACGGTACCCTGCAGCGCGTCCGTGTGCAGGTTCTCCTGCATATTCGGAGTGATGAAGAAGTTCAGCGCAACCAGGTCGTTCAGCGCCCCGCGCAGGTCGGAGAACAGCGCGCCGAGCTGAGGCTCGTCCATCCCGGTCAACGCCGGAATCTGGCCCGGCGGCTCCAGGCTGAAGAACACGTACGTCTTGTAGTCGGGGAACAATGCGAACGCGTTGACGAAATCGGGCCCGCTGAACGGATAGATCAGCGCACTGCTTGCGCGCGCGGGCGGCAGCGTGCTGTGCTGCCATTGGTCCATCCGCTGCAAGCGCTCTTGCAGCTGGTGATCGCCATAGCGGCTCGCCTTTCGATGCGCCTTCCAGGCTTCGGTGGCGGCAACGGCCTGCAAACCTGAGCTGCCACCCTGCGGATCGACGCCTGCCAGCAGGCGCGCGATTGCGGTCAGTTCCGCGGGCGTGTATTCGGCACGCGCATTCTCCATGGCCGGCGGCGCGGCCGCGTCGGCGGGCGCTGCCACGCACGCTGCGTTGAACGCCAGGGCGATCCCGCAGGCGGCGATCAGTCGGTTCATGGATTCGAGTGCGCGAGGTGGGTGGTCGACTGCGTGGGGAGCGTGCAAGCTGCGCATTGAGTCAGCGGCGGACCGCATCGAACGTCGGAGCGCAATTTTGCCATGCAAGCCGGGACCGCCTGCGTGCTGCACTGCGGCTAGAATGCCGGCCATGGTGCGTCAGCACACTCTGAAGTCGGTAGTACGAACGGTCGGCATCGGCTTGCACAGCGGGGCCAAGGTGCAGCTTGCGCTGCGTCCGGCCGCCGCCGACAGCGGGATCGTGTTCCGCCGCACCGACACGGACCCGCCGGTACAGATTGCGGCGTCCCCGGAAGCCGTCGGCGACACCCGGATGGCGTCCACGCTGGTGCGCGAAGGCGTGCGTGTCTCGACGGTCGAGCATCTGATGTCGGCGCTCGCAGGGTTGGGGGTTGACAACTGCACCATCGAGGTGGACGCGCCCGAGATCCCGATCATGGACGGCAGCGCGGCCAGCTTCGTATTCCTGATCCGTTCCGCCGGCTTGCAGGAGCAGCACGCGCCGCGGCGTTTCATCCGTGTCCTGGCTCCGATCGAGGTGCGGGAGGGCGAGGGGCGCAACGAGAAGTGGGCGCGCCTCGAGCCGCACTTCGGCTTCAAGCTGCGTTTCTCGATCGATTTCGATCATCCGGCGATCGACGCGTCCGCGCAGGACGTCGAAGTCGACTTCGCGCGCGATGCGTACGAAAGCGCGGTGGCGCGCGCCCGCACCTTCGGGTTTGTCAGCGAGGTCGAGGCCTTGCGCGCGGCTGGACTGGCGCTGGGCGGAAGCTTTCAGAATGCGATCGTGATGGACGAGTACCGTGTTCTGAACACCGAGGGTTTGCGCAGCGGCGATGAGTTCGCCAAGCACAAGATCCTGGACGCGATGGGAGATCTGTACCTGCTCGGCCGGCCATTGATCGCGGCGTACCGGGCGCATAAATCGGGTCACGCGCTGAACAATCGATTGCTGCGTGCACTGTTGGCTGAACGTGCGGCCTACGAAGTGGTGAGCTTCGAACGCGACCTGCCGGCGCCGGAAGCATTTTTGCCGCCGGCCTTCGCTTAGCCGGCCGCGTGATCGCCTTCCGGCTCCTGCTGGTCGCGTTCGGGCTGGCAGTGCTGTTCTTCGCAACCCGATTCGTGGTCACGGCAGATCGGCGCTACCTGCGCTGGGCACTGTGGCTGCTGGCGGCCGCGCTCGTCTCAGGCGTCGTCTTCTTCTCGGTGCTCCTGATTTCCCGGTTCACCTGACTCGCGCATTCGTGCGAGTCGCAAGGCCAGACTGGTGGCCAGGCGCCGCGCCGCAAGACCCACCGCAGAGTCGGGTAATGTGAGTGCCAGCTTTCGTGCAAAAGCAAGCGCATTGGCGATTTTCAGGTCGGAACGTTCGTTGCTTTGAGGCCCATCCTGAACCCTCCCTGGCGCCAGGGATCCCCGCCGCCGCTCGGATGAAGTCAAAGCGCGCGGTTGTACCCCAATTTTGATTTCTATAACGTCGAATCCGTGTTGCCCAAGGAGGCGAAGAAGGCGGGGTACCGCCTGCCGCAGCTTGGCGACTTGCGCAGGTTGCGCGGCATTCAGTCGAAGTACGGTGCCGCGCAGTTCGCAACCGCCGGATCGAGTCGGTTTGAAGTCTGGCACGATGCGCTGGCACTCCGATTCGATCACTGCGGCGGCGCGCTGCGAAGCGTGGTAACGGTGGAGCAGCGCCGACCCGACTTCGGATTGAGCCAGGGCATCCTGAAGGCGACGCGAGGTGAGGGTCATCCGAACGGAGTAGGGCCAGGGGAGTCAGGTTTTGCGATTCGGTGACGATATCTTCGTTTGGAGGGAACGCGCGTGCAATTGATTCTGGTTGACCGGCGACTGGCGTGTGCGCGCACCATGAACCTTACGCGCGCGACGATCGCCTGGAGCGCGCTTCTGCTTTTGTCGCTGATCACGCTGCTCGTGATGAGCCTGTACGTGGTGACCTTCCGTTTGGCCGCGCACCGCGACATGCCGCTGGTCAAGCAACTCGTATCCGCGGTGATGCGCGACCGGTTGGCCCAGGACGAACAGTACCTGCGCGACAACGTGTCGTCGATGGCGAGAATGGTTGGCGAAATGCAGGCGCGCCTGATGCGGCTTGACGCATTGGGTGAGCGCGTGTCCAAGCTGGCCGGCATCCGCCCCGAAGAATTCAATTTCCGCGAGGTCCCAGGCCTGGGCGGGGCCGAGGCGACCGTCACGCGCCCGCTGTCGTTGGCTGAACTGCAGACCGAGGTGCACGGCGTCGGCAAGGGGCTGGAGCAACGCGCGGATTATATGAACGTGGTCGAGTCCGAGTTGATGAACAGCGCCGCCCGCACGGCCTTGCTGCCGCGCAATGCGCCGCTGGTCGAGGGCTTCGTCGGCTCCGGCTTCGGCATGCGGACGGATCCGTTCACCGGTGAGGCCGCGATGCACGCCGGGATCGATTTTGCGGCTCCGATCGGCACGCCGATCTACGCCGCCGCCGGCGGCGTGGTCGCCTCGGCCGAGCGCCATCCGGAGTTCGGCAACGTGGTCCGCATCGACCACGGCAACGGGCTGCAGACCCTGTACGCACACACGCTGCGCTTTATCGTGAGGGCGGGCGACATCGTGCGCAAGGGCCAGCAGATCGGATTCGTCGGCACCACGGGGCGTTCAACGGGTCCGCACCTGCACTTCGAAGTTCATGTCAACGGCGTGCCACAAAACCCGCTGAAGTACCTGGCATCCGCCAAGCCCGGCTCCCCGCTCGCCAGCCTCGGACCGGCCGTCGAGGCCGCGGCCTCGGTGGCGCATGCGGCCGTGTCGGCGGCTCCCCAAGCACCGTCAGTTCAGTAAGCCGCGCCTCGTCTTCTATTCCGGGGCGGCCGCTCCGGATCCTGTGACATAATTTCGCGCTCGCCGCCGGGCGGCCCCGTGCGGGGCTTGACCCAGTGGCCGCTCCGATCGCGCACGTGCGACCCCGCGTGTCCGGATCGGCCGTGTTCGGGCCGCATCGACGCTCCCATGATCTCCAAACTGCTGACCCAGATCTTCGGCAGTCGCAACCAGCGACTGATCCGGCATTACCAGCGCG
>DATBCI010000133.1:0-5362 GCA_036270555.1 Burkholderiaceae bacterium | reverse complement strand
ATGTCGGCCGGCGGCTTCGATTGCATGCCGCACAACGGCGCGGTCATCACGCTGCTGGGCATCTGCGGCCTGACCCACCGCGAATCCTTTCTGGACATCTTCGTGGTGGCGTCGGTGATCACGGTCTTCGCGGGCATTTGCGTGATCATCTTGAACGCGATGTTCGGCACGTTCTGAGGTCGGAGTCGGATGATGAAGACAGAACTCGTCAGGTGGTGGGTCGCGCTGTTGACCCCGCTGTTGACGCTGGCCGGCGCCGCGATGCAGCCGGCCAGCGCCACGAATTTGCGCTTCGTGACCGCCGAGCTGCCGCCGTACACGTTCCAGGTTCCCCCCGCCACGGTGGCCGAGGTCCCCGGGGCGGGACAGGGTCTGGTGCACGAGGCGGCGGTTGAAATGGCCAGGCGCCTCAAGACCAGCATTGCGATCGAGTACATGGACTGGGATGCTGCGCAGAAGCTCGCGCTCGGCGAACCCAATGTCGGCATCCTGTCGATCACGCGCACGCCTGAACGGGAGGAACACTACGAGTGGTGCTGCCGCATCGTGACCGACGACTTGATCCTGGTCGGGGGCCAGGGGGTCGACGTCTCGAGCCTGGAAAAGGTCAGGGACCGGCCGATCGGGGTGTTGTTCCACAGCGGCGCCGAGGCGCTGGTGCGGTCGCTCGGGTTTTCCAGGATCCACGCCTCGCCCGAGGAATGGCTGAACGCCACCTACATGAAGGATCGGCGCATCGATGCCTGGCTCGCACCGCGCCTGATGGTGATCCATGCCTACAAGGAGATCGGCGCGGATGCCTCGACGCTGAACTTCGGGCAGATCGTGCGGCCCAGCGAAATCTATCTCGCCTTCTCGAAAGGCACGCCCGAGGCCGAGGCCGCGCGCTGGGCCGGCGCATTGAAGAGCATGCAGGACGACGGCACGCTCGATGCGATCCTGGCCCGCTACAGCCGGCTGAGGGTGGAGGCGATACCCGATGACCGGCGCCGCGTCACGCCCGGCTCGATCTTGTGGAACAACTAAGGTGGAGAACATCGGATGTTGAGCAGCCACCCACTTCTGGCCGAGCTGCGCGCCACGCACGAGGGCAAACTTGTCAGCGCCGAAGACGCGGTTCGACTGATCCGCGACGGGGACACCGTGGCCACCGGAGGTTTCGTCGGCATCGGATTCGCCGAGTCGATCGCGATCGCGCTCGAGCAGGTGTACCTGTCCGATGAGGATGACCGTCTGCAACCGGCCAACAAGCCGCGCAACCTGACCCTCGTGTATGCCGCCGGGCAGGGCGACGGCAAAACGCGCGGCCTGAATCATCTCGGCCACGAGGGACTGATTCGGCGCGTGATCGGCGGCCACTGGGGTCTGGTGCCAGCGCTGCAACAACTGGCGCTTGCCGATCGGATCGAGGCCTACAACCTGCCGCAGGGCGTGATCACGCATCTGTACCGCGACATCGCCGCGCACCGACCCGCGCATCTTTCCCGGGTGGGCCTCGGTACCTTCGTCGATCCGCGCTTCGGCGGCGGCAAGCTGAACGCGCGCACCCGCGAAGAGCTGGTCGAACTGATCTCGATCCACGGCGAAGAATGCCTGTTGTACCGGACGTTTCCGATCGACGTGGGGATCATCCGCGGCACGACCGCCGATCTGGACGGCAACGTGACAATGGAAAAGGAGGCGCTCACGCTGGAGGCCCTGTCGATTGCAATGGCGGTGCGCAATTCCGGTGGGGTCGTGATTGTGCAGGTCGAGCGGGTCGCCGAGCGCGGCAGCCTGAGCCCGCGCCAGGTGAAGATTCCGGGCGTGCTGGTCGACTGTGTGGTACAGGCGCCACCCGAGCACCACTGGCAGACGTTCGCCGTCCCCTACAACCCGGCCTTCGCCGGGGAAATCCGGGTTCCCGCCAGCTCGATGGGCGTGATGCCGATGGGCGAGCGCAAGATCATCGCCCGCCGCGCTGCGCTGGAGCTGCGCCCCAATAGCGTGGTGAACCTCGGCATCGGGATGCCCGAAGGCGTCGCCGAAGTCGCCGCCGAGGAGCGCATCGTCGACTTGATCACGCTGACCGCCGAGCCCGGCGTGATCGGCGGCATCCCCGCGGGAGGACTCAACTTCGGCGCGGCGACCAATACGCAGGCCGTGATCGATCAGCCTTACCAGTTCGACCTGTACGACGGCGGCGGGCTGGACCTTGCCTTTCTGGGGCTCGCGCAAACCGACCGCGAGGGCAACGTCAACGTCAGCCGCTTCGGCAGCAAGTTGGCCGGCGCCGGCGGCTTCATCAACATCAGCCAGAACGCGAAGAAACTCGTGTTCGTGGGCACCTTCTGCTGCGGTCGGCTGCAGCTCGAGGTGCACGGCGGCCAGGTCAGGCTGCTGGATCAGAGCGGGACGTGCAAGTTCGTGCGCGAGGTCGAACACCGCACCTTCAGCGGCCGCTACGCGGCGCTGCGCAGCCAACCGGTGCTGTATGTGACCGAGCGCTGCGTGTTCACGCTGACCCAGGATGGTTTGGAGCTGATCGAGGTGGCGCCGGGCATCGACATCGCGCGCGACATCCTGGCGCGGATGGACTTCGAGCCAATCATCCGCGGTACCCCGAGAACGATGGATGCACGCATCTTCCGTGCTTCGGCGATGGGCTTGCGTGACGACCTTCTGACGGTTCCGCTGCCTCAGCGGCTTTTCTACGACGCTCAGCAGAACATCCTGTTCATCAACTTCGAAGGCTATTCGGTGCGCAGCCGTGAGCACGTCGACGCGATCCGCGAGGCGGTCGAGGAACGGATCGGCTCGCTGGGACGTAAAGTGTTTGCGATTGTCAACTACGAAAACTTTTCAATGTCACCCGAGGTGATCGGCGCCTACACGGACATGGTGCGCGACCTGGCGCAGCGCTTCTATCTCGATGTGACGCGCTACACGACCAGTGCCTTCCTGCGGCGCAAGCTGGGCCAGGCGCTCAAGCAGCGCGGCGTGGCTCCGCACATCTTCGAGAGCGCGGACGAGGCCCATCTGCAGCTGCAAGACATCGAACGCCGCCTGCAGGGTTAGGCGCCGGGCTCAAGTGGATGCCGGGAATCGAAGTCGAGCCCTTGCAGTTTGACCTGGCCGGGGCACCATTCTCCGAGCGCTACGGCGACGTGTACGCCAGCCGCGACGGCGCACTGGAGCAGGCACGGCACGTGTTCCTGGGCGGCAACGAGCTGCCGGCCCGCTGGCGCGGGCGTGACCAGTTCGTGATACTCGAGACGGGCTTCGGGCTGGGGACCAACTTCCTGGCGACCTGGCAGGCCTGGCGCGACGATCCCCACCGACCGCGCCGGCTGCACTTCGTCTCGATCGAACGTCATCCGCTGTCGGCCGCCGACCTGGCTCGTTGCGCGCCCGCCTGTCTGGGCGCCCTGGCCGCCGAGTTGGTTCGCGCCTGGCCGCCGCCGCTCAGCGGCCTGCATCGGCGAACCTTCGAGGCCGGCGCCGTCACGCTGACGCTCGGATTGGGCGATGCGCGCACGCTGATTCCGGAGCTGATGCTCGGGGCCGACTCGTTCTTCCTGGACGGCTTCACCCCGGAACGCAACCCGGACCTGTGGGATGCCTCGCTGCTGAAGGCATTGGCGCGTCTGGCGCGACCCGGTGCGATGCTATCCACCTGGACGGTGGCGCGCACGGTACGGGATGCGCTGACGGCCGGCGGGTTCGAAGTGCAATTGCGCGCGGGCTTCGGCGCCAAACGCCATATGCTCGCTGCGCGTTACGCGCCGCGCTTCCGGACGCGACGCCACGAGCCGCCTTCGCCCTACTGCGGCCAGCGCGAGGCGATCGTGATCGGAGCCGGCCTTGCAGGCTGTTCCAGCGCAGCGGCCCTGGCGCGGCGCGGCTGGCAGGTCACGCTGATTGAAGACGGCGCGGTCGCCGCCTGCGGCGCCTCTGCGCTGCCTTCGGGACTGCTGCATCCGACTCTGGCCATCGACGACAGCCACGCCGCGCGATTGCTGCGCGCCGGATTTCTCTTCAGCCGGCGCCAGCTCAATGAACTGCGCGATCGAATTTCCGATCCGCCGCGCCATCGGCCGTGCACCGATCAGCCGCTGATGGCCCCGAGCGGCGCATTGCAGCTGGTTGGCGACGGGCTTCAGGATGACCCGTGGGCGGAACGACTGCTGCAGCAACGCTGGCCCACCCACTTCGTGCGCTGGTGCAGCGCGGACGAAGCCGGCGACATCACGGGACTGCGCCCGCGGCGCGGCGGCATGTGGTTCGAGGACGCTGCGATCGTTTCTGCCGCGGGCTGGTGTCAGGCGCTGTTGGCCAGCGCGCCGGCCATCCGACTGCACACTGGTTCCCCAGCGGTCGCTGTCACTTGTCAATCGAGCACGCGCCAATCGAGCGCCTGGTTGGTCCAGGGCCGGGAACGGACGATCGTTGAGGCGCCCATTGTCGTGGTCGCCTGTGCGATGGACGCGCCGCGCCTGCTCCAAATGCGCTTGGCACCCGTGCGGCCGATTCGAGGCCGGATCACACGCCTGGCCGCCGGTGAGTTGAGCGGATTGCGTGCCGGGATCACCGGCCTCGGATACGTGCTCCCCGGGCTGGACGGCCGGGTCTCAGTGGGAGCCACGTATGAGCCGATCGAGCCGGACCAGGGGCCGGGCATCGAGGACCAAAGCGCCCATGAGACCAACCTGGCCCGGCTGCGCAAGCTGCTGGCTTCTGCTGCGCCGGTTCAGGTCGACGGTGGCTTCGACGGCGTACGCTGCGTGGCGACCGATCGCATGCCACTGGCCGGGGCGGTGCCCGACGAACTCGAGGCGCTGGCGGCAGGGGCTCGCCTGCAGGGAGCGCACCTGAGCGATCTGCCCAGACGCGGCGGGCTGTACGGCAGCTTCGCACTGGGATCGCGCGGCCTGGCTCTTGCGCCGCTTCTGGGCGAACTGATCGCATGCGGGCTCGAAGGTGAGCCGCTGCCGCTCGAGCGGTCGCTGGCCTCGACGGTCGACCCGGCCCGATATCTATTGCGGCGGCTGCGCACCAATCGAGCGTCGTGACAGCGTGTCACCTTAACGAATCGACTCGCCGGCGTGGGATTGTCCGAAAAAAGGGCGGGCGCTGCCTTGACAATGGCGGCTCGTCAGCGACATCCTTCGTGCGGGAGGTGACCACCACATGACGAACTACCAAAGGATTCAGCCAGGGAGCCTGCGCGCCGCGCTGATCGTGGCCGCGCTGACAACCGCAGCCGCAGCTCACGCGAGCCGATGCTCCGATCTGATTCAGGCGTTCGGCGGTCAACTGGCGGACGTCCAGTGCTTCGAGAGCTCGGATTTGACGACGAACAACCCCGCCACCACTCCGGCCG
>DATBCI010000132.1:0-2939 GCA_036270555.1 Burkholderiaceae bacterium | reverse complement strand
CGTGCACGATCCGGCCGTACTGATCCTGGACGAGCCGACCGACGGACTGGACCCGAACCAGAAGCACGAAGTGCGCATGCTGATCAATGAAATCTCGCGCGACAAGATCATCGTGATCTCGACGCACATCCTGGAGGAGGTCGACGCCGTCTGTACGCGGGCCATGGTCATCGCGCGCGGCCGCCTGGTGGCGGACGACACTCCGGCGGGACTGGCAGCGCGTTCGCGTTATCACAACGCCGTTTCGATGGAGCTCGAGAAGCCGGAGCAGCTGACGGCGGCGCGCGACACGCTGGTCGGGCTCGACAACGTGACCTCGGTGGAAGTCGACGAGCGCTCCGCGCGCCTGACCGCGCTTCCGGCCGCGGGCACCTCGATCCTCGAGCCGATCAGCGATCGGATGGCGCAGGCGGGCATCTACGTCACCACGCTGCGCCTGGAGGCCGGCCGCCTGGACGAAGTGTTCCGGAGCATGACGAATCCATGAAGCAGGTCGGCATCATCTTTCGGCGTGAACTGAACGCCTACTTTGCGACACCGCTCGCCTACGTGTTCATCGTGATGTTCGTGGTGCTGGCCGCCTCGCTGACGTTCTACCTGGGCGGATTCTTCGAGCGCGGACAGGCCGACCTGGAGCCGTTCTTCGTGTTTCATCCGTGGCTGTACCTGTTCCTGATTCCGGCCATCTCGATGCGAC
This sequence comes from Burkholderiaceae bacterium, assembly GCA_036270555.1. GTDB lineage: Bacteria > Pseudomonadota > Gammaproteobacteria > Burkholderiales > Burkholderiaceae_F > VBCK01. The sequence continues at coordinate 2,242 of DATBCI010000132.1, read as the reverse complement.
TGTGGTCCGATGAGCGGCGCAGCGGCAGCATCGAACTGCTGATGACGCAACCGATCACCCTGTGGCAGGCGGTGGTTGGCAAGTTCCTGGCCGCGTGGGCCTTCGCGGCGCTGGCGCTAGCACTGACTTTCCCGATCTGGATCACGGTGAATTACCTCGGGCATCCGGACAACGGGGCGATCGTGACCGGCTACCTGGGCAGCCTTCTGATGGCAGGTGGCCTGCTGGCCGTGGGCTCGTGCATGTCCGCGCTGACCCGCAATGCGGTGGTGGCGTTCATCCTCGGCGTCGCGGCCTGCTTCGCCCTATTGTTGGCCGGATTGCCGATGGTGCTCGATGCCTTCCGCGGGTGGGCGCCGCCGCGGCTGGTCGACGCGATCGCCTCGCTGTCGTTCCTGACGCATTTCGAACAGATTGCGAAGGGAGTGATCGACCTGCGCGATGTGGTGTTTTTCGCGGTGACGGTGGTCTGCTTCCTGGCGGCCAGCGTCGTTTTGCTCGACCTTCACAAGTCCGATTGAGGTTGGCAGGGATGTCTCGGCCGGCATGGCGTAAGTTGACCGCGGGCGGCGGGGCGCTGATGGCGCTGGGGGTGCTGTTCGTCGGGCTGACGGTGTTGAGCAGTCAGTTGCTGGGCGGCGCGCGGCTGGACCTGACCGAGCATCGGCTGTACACGTTGACGCCGGGCACGCGCCATATCGTCGAAACGCTGAAGGAGCCGCTGAACCTGTACCTGTTCTACTCGGAGCGTGCCGCCTCGCAACTGCCCGTGGTCCGCATCTACGGCCAGCGGGTGCGGGAGTTCCTGCAGGAGTTGGCCGATCGCAGCAAGGGCAACATCGAGCTTCACGTGATCGATCCTCAGCCGTTCTCCGAGGAAGAGGATCGCGCCACCGAATTCGGGATTCGTGCCGTACCGGTCGATAACTCCGGGACCTCGCTGTACCTGGGCCTGGCCGGCACCAACAGCACGGACGGGCGCGCGGTCATCGATTTCCTCGACCCGTCCAAGGAACCGTTCCTCGAATACGACATCGCCAAGCTGCTGGTCGAACTGGCGCAGCCGAAGAAACCCGTGATCGGCTGGCTGTCGTCGATCCCGATGACAGGCGGCTTCGATCCGGCGAGCGGCCAGCCGGAGCCGGCCTGGCTCGTCTACTCGCAGGCGCAGCAGCTGTTCACGATGCGGTCGCTACCGTCGTCGATAACGCAGGTCGCTCCCGACATCGACGTACTGGTGCTGGTGCACCCGAAGGACCTGCCCACCAGCGCGCTGTATGCGATCGATCAATACGCGCTGCGCGGCGGGCGCCTGCTGGTGTTCGTCGATCCGATCGCCGAACAGGACAACCCGCGGGCGGCAGGCATGATGCCGGGCGCGCCGCGCTCCTCTTCGCTCGAGCCGCTGCTGTCGACCTGGGGGGTTTCGTTCGATCCGAACGAGGTCGTGGGCGACCTGCAGCAAGGGCTCACGGTCAGGTTGCGCCAGGACGAGCCACCGGCCCAGCACGTCGCGATCATCGGATTCGGGTCGCACGGTCTGACCGAGGGCGATGTGGTCACGTCCGGACTGACGCAGGTCACGATGGCCACCGCCGGCGTCCTGCGGCCGAAAAAGGATGCGGCGACCCGCTTCGAGCCGTTGATCCAGTCCAGCGCGCACGCGGGCTTGATCCCGGCGCAGCGCTTCACTCAGCTGACCGACCCGGCCACATTGCGCGAGGGCCTCAAACCCACCGGCGAGCGCTATACGGTGGCAGCGCGCGTGACCGGAACCGTGAAGTCGGCGTTCCCGGATGGCCCTCCGCCGGGGACGGCCCCGTCGGGCGGCCCGGCCGCGCTGACCGCGTCCAGCAAGCCGCTCAACCTGATTGTCGTAGCCGACGCCGACATGCTCGCCGATTTCCTGTGGGTGCGCTGGGAGAACTTCCTCGGCCAGCGGACCGCCTCAGCCTGGGCCAACAACGGCGATTTCGTGTGGAACGCCCTCGACAACCTGGCGGGCAGCAGCGACCTGATCAGCGTGCGCGGACGCGCGAGCTTCCTGCGGCCGTTCGAACGCGTCGACACGCTGCGTGCGATGGCCCAGGATCGGTTCCTCGCCGAGCAGAAGGAGCTCGAAGCACAACTGGCGCAGACCGAACAGAAGCTGGACGCATTGCAGGCCAACCGCGGCGACTCGGCAGCGGGTGCGCATGCGGCGCCGTCGCAAACGATCCTGACCGCCGACCAGGAGCGTGAG
>DATBCI010000131.1:0-3817 GCA_036270555.1 Burkholderiaceae bacterium | reverse complement strand
TTCTGAAAGACGAGCGGCGACTGGTCGAAGTGTTCGAAGCTCAGCACTTCGCCCACGAAGATTTCGTGGTCGCCGCCTTCGTAGCGGTACGCGGTGCGGCATTCCAGGCGCGCCGCGCAACCATCCAGCAGCGGCACGCCGCCGCGGCCACGGGCGAGCACGAGATCGCCAAACTTGTCTGCACCGCGCTGCGCGAACCGGTTAGACAGCGCTTCCTGCCGTGCGCCGAGGATATGAACCGCGAAATACTCGGCCCCGACGAATGCCGCAAGGCTGCCCGAGCTGCGCGCAAGGCTCCACAACACCAGTGGCGGGTCGAGCGACACCGAGTTGAAGCTGTTGACCGTGAGTCCGACATCGTGGCCGACCGCATCGCGCGTGGTGACGATCGTGACACCGGTCGTGAAGGTTCCGAGCGCGTTGCGAAAGCCGCGCGCGTCGATCAGGGCCGCGCCCGGGGCGGGCACGGCGGCAGGTGCATCGATCGTGGACATCGCTCGCCTCGCTCAAAGCACCGGCGGGGCCGTCGGAATGTCGCGGAACGGCCCGTGGTCGGCGCGCGGATCCGGCGGCAGGCCCAGTACGCGCTCGGCCAGGACGTTGCGCAGCACTTCGTCGGTCCCACCCTCGAGGCGATGGATCGCGCCGAACGTGAACATGCTGTGGAACTGGCGCACTTCGTCGTCAGCGGCGGCGCGCCCGCGCGCCCCGAGCAGATCGAGTCCGTAGATCGCGATGTCCTGCGTCGTGCGCGCTCCGACCAGCTTGCCGACAGCGACCTCGGCACCCGGTGGCGTACCGCGTTCGAGCGCGCTCAGGATCCGGTAGACGCCGTAGCGCACGCCGGTCACCTTGACATACCACTCGGCGATCCGTTCCCGCACCGCATCGGAATCGATTGGCGCCGCTCCGTCCTCGCCGCACCGCATCGTCAGGGCGAAGATCTCCTCGAAGCCGACTGGCGTCGAGGCGCCGAGCGTCATGCGCTCATTGCTCAGCGTCGTCAGTGCGACGATCCAGCCGCCGTTGATCGCACCGAGCCGCTGGGCGTCGGGAACGACCACACCGTCGAAGAAGACCTCGTTGAAGTGGCTCGCGCCGGACAACTGGCGAATCGGCCGCACGGTGACCCCGGGACTGCGCATGTTGACGAAGAACATCGTCAACCCCTTGTGCTTGGGCAGGTCGGGGTCGGTGCGCGCCAGCACGATCCCCCATTCGCTGTGGTGCGCACCCGAGGTCCAGGCCTTCTGGCCGCTGATGCGCCATCCCTCGTCGCATGGTTCAGCGCGGGTACGCACGCCGGCCAGGTCGGAACCAGCGCCGGGTTCGCTGAACAACTGGCACCAGATCGACTCGCCGCTGGCCAGCGCGGGCAGCAGGCAACGCCTCTGTTCATCGCTGGCGTAGGCCATCAACGTCGGTGCGACGAATCCCTGGCCGATCATGAACGGCCCGAACAGTTCCGCGAACGGCCCCTCCTCCTCCTGGAAAATCACGTTTTCGGTCGGGCTCAGGCCGCGTCCGCCGTACTCGCGAGGCCAGAGCAGGCACGCCCATCCGGCGTCGAACTTGGTTCGCTGCCAGTGGCGCGCGATCGCGAGCCATTCGTCCTCGGTGGCGAAGGGCTGGCCGGCGAAGCGCAGGCGGCGGATCCGGGCGAGGTCGTCCCATGGCGCGTGGCGGCGGATCCATTCGCGCGCCTCGGAACGAAACGCCTCGTGGGCCGGAAGATCGTGTAGCGCACTCATCGATCAGGCGACACCCGGCGCCGCCTCGACCGCAGCGCGCTGGCGCAACAGCTGGACGAGGCGCTCCTTCCAGCTGCGCAGCGATCCCGGACTGCCGGCCAGGGCCTGCGCCCGGCGGTAGTAGAGATGACAGTCAGCCTCCCAGGTCACGCCGAACGCGCCGTGGATCTGCGTGCTGCCGATGGCGCAGGCACGGAACGCGTCGGTCGCGCAGATCCGGGCGACAGCGGCGGCCTCGGCCAACACTTCGCCGCCGAGGGCCAGCGCCGCCGCACCGAAATAGCAGTTCGAGCGCGCCAGATCGACGGCGACCAGCATGTCCACCATCAGGTGCTTCAACGCCTGGAAAGAGCCGATGGCCCGCCCGAAGGCATAGCGCTGCAGACTGTATGCGCGCGCGGCCTCGAGCGCTGCCTCGGCGCCGCCGAGCTGCTCGAAGGCGACGAACAACGCCTGCCCGTAGAGCGCACGATCCCAAGCCGCCCGGGCGGCGTCGCCGCGCGCCAGCACGGCCGCCGGCCGGCGCTCGAATTGCAGGTCGCAGCAGGGGTGCAACAGGTCGAGCGCTGGCGCGGTTGGCGCGCCGCGGCTTGCGGTGTCGAGCGCCAGAACCACTAGACGGCAGTCGGCACCCTGCCCGACCAGGGCCATCGCATGGGTCGCCGAGCCGCCATCGGGAACATGGCGGGCGAGTGCGCTGACCTCGATGCTGCCCCCCGCGCAGTCGCGCAGCTGCGGCGGCTGCGACCAGCAGTCGTCGGCCAGCAGCACGCCGCGCGCGGAGCCGTCCGCAAGGCCGGACCACAGCTCGGTCAACGCGACCGGCGCAACCTCGGGACCGGAGCCCACTGTGGCCAGGCGCAAGGCATGGACGAATCCGCAGGCCGAGGCGACGAACGGGACGGCGACCAGTTGCCGCCCGGCCTCCTCGGCCAGCAGGCACAGGGCGCGCGGGTCGAGCCCGCTGCCGCCGCAGTTCTCGGGAATGGAGGTCGCAAGCCAGCCGTTCTCGCCCAGCCGGTGCCACAGCGCCGCGTCGGCGACCGCGCGCGGGTCCGCGGCGTCGAGCACCGCGCGTCGGTTGGCGCCGGCCAGCTGCTTGCGAAACTCCTGCTGCAGCGACTCCAGGTCGGCGGAAAAACCGAGGCTCATCGCATCGACCTCCAAAGGCCGGTGCCGCTGGCAGGATTCATCAGGTGGCCTTCAGCCCCATCGCCTTGGCGGCGTCGGCGTCGCTCTTGCGGTCGCCCATGCCATCCAACGCGACCGGGCGGTTGTCGCTGCCGCGCCGCAGTTCAGGCACGTAGGGCGTCTTGCGATTGGTGTTCTGGAACGCCAGCGGCGATGCCGCCTCGATGCGTCCGCTCGGCTCGGCCGCAAATCCGAGCAGCCGCCGCTCGGCATCGGTCAGTGCGTCGTACACCGGGCGCTGCAGGTTCAGCGCAATGTTGTCCATCGGCTTGACCCAATGCTGCTGCCAGAGCGTCGTCAGCGAGTAGCGCGTCTTGGGCGAGGTCGACACGCCGGATTGATGCCAGGTGCGGCTCTCGAAGAAGATGACCGCGCCCGCGGGTGCCTCGACGGCGACGGTGTCGATCGGTTCCGGGTTGTAGGCGCCGCGATCCGCGCTAAAGGCCTGCCCGGGGTACGGCCCGCGGTGGCTGCCAGGCATGACGCGGGTGGCGCCCATCGCCTCCTCGAATTCGCTCAGGCACAGCATGCAGTTCAGGTAGGTCGGTACCTCGGTGTACGGCATGAACTGCTGGTCGACGTGCACGACCATCGGCTCCGCGCCGCAGCGTACGACCAGGCCGGTCATCGCCGACAGGTGCCAGGACACGCCGCGGAACACGTGCTCGTTGTAGGAGGCGAACAGCGGGTGGTTCAGGTAGTCCAGGAACACGCGGCCCTTGTTGTAGAGCGCCGCGATGCCCTGCCAACCCGGCGCGGCGCCCGGCTCCGGATGGCCGTACCAGGTCTTGCCGCCGCGGCTCTGGCCGGACAGCAGCGCGACGCCGTATTCGCATTCGAGCTCGGCCTGCTCGAGCAGGCGTTCCTTGATCTTC
>DATBCI010000130.1:0-2526 GCA_036270555.1 Burkholderiaceae bacterium | reverse complement strand
TCTGTGCTTCGAAACGCGCGAGGGCATTCTGAAGCACTGCTCGCCGGATAACGCGCGCAAGCTAGGCCAAGTGGCCGAACGCTTCCTGCTGCGAAGGCAGTCGAGCCTGGAAGGACAGATCGCCAACCTGGCCGACGAGATAGCGTACAACAACCACGATGTCGACGACGGGCTGCGTTCCGGGCTGATCGTGCCCGAACAGCTGGATGCTATCCCCATCGTGGCACGCCATTCGTCTGAGGTCAGGTACCGGTTTCCGGATATCGGCGAACGACGCGCAGTACACGAAACTGTGCGTCGGATGATTAATACCCTGGTGGTCGACCTGATTGAAGAAACGCGCAGTCGTATTACGCTGGCAGGGCCGACGTGCGTGGAGGATGTGCGCGGGGCCGGTCCGCTAGTAGGCTTCTCGGGCGGCATCCTGGCGGAGCACGAAGCGTTGAAGAGTTTCCTGCGCGACAAGCTGTACCGACATCCGGAGGTCATGCGGATGACCAACAAATCGAGACGAATCGTTCGCGAGCTGTTCGATGCGTTCCATCAAGAACCGCGCCTGCTGCCGACCGAATATCAGGCGCGCGTGGCCGCGCACGGTCCGCGCGCGATTGCCGATTACATCGCAGGAATGACCGACCGGTATGCGATTAAAGAGTACCGACGCCTGTTCGCGATCGACTGAGGACGAACCAGGCAGTACAGAGCGCATCGACCCGATTCTCCCGATTCGAGCAGGACGCAGCAGACCGTGGCACGCCTTCCCCGACTATCAGTTCCCGGTTACCCCCATCTGCTCGTTCAGCGCAGCGTAGCGGGACAGGCCGCCTTTCTGGCCGACACCGACTACCAGTTCATGCTGAGCGAGCTGCGCAGCTTGAGCCGCCGGCACGAAGTGGCGATTCATGCGTATGCGCTGATGGCCGATCAGTTTCATCTGCTGGTGACGCCGTCCGACGCGCGCTCGCTCAGCCTGGCGATGCAAGCGCTGGGCCGCCGCTACGTGCGCGATTTCAACCGGCGTCACGGCCGCAGCGGGACGCTGTGGCAGGCCCGATTCCGCTGTACCGTGCTCGATCCGGAAGAGTTCATGCTGCCCTGCTCGCTGTTCGTCGAGCTGGGGCCGGCGCGCACGCAGCGCGTCACCGACGCCAAGCTGTATCCCTGGTCGAGTCTTTCGCACCACCTGGGTTTCCAGGTCGATCAGGCCATCACCGAGCACGCCGAGATCTGGAAGCTCGGCAATACGCCGTTCGAGCGGCAGGCCGAGTACCGGCGTCTCGCCGAGGCCGGGCTGCCCGAGACAGAGGTTGTGAAGATTCACAACGCGGTGGAGCATGGCTGGGCCCTCGGCAACGGCTCTTTTCTCAGAGAGCTGTCGATGAAGACCGAGCGCCGGCTGGCGCCGCTGCCGGTCGGCCGCCCGCGGCGCGGCGTCGGCACCTCGGGCAGCTCGTCTCACATGAAGTAGTTGTCCCGGGGAGGGTTCTCGCGCATGCGGGAATCCTCCCAGCAGTCGCGATTCTAGGCGCTGCTCACACGGATTGCCTGAGCCCGCGAATCGGTCACACGACGTCAATCTGGGGCCGCTAGGATCCGGCCTCCGATTCCGACGGGGCCTGACCAGGTTGGCAAGCAGGCCCCGCGTCAACCAGGGTGCGGGGATGTCCAAGAAAGTCGCATTGATCACCGGCGTCACCGGGCAGGACGGCGCCTATCTGGCCGAGCTGCTCCTGTCCAAGGGCTACGAGGTGCACGGGATCAAGCGCCGCTCGTCGCTCTTCAATACGGCGCGCATCGACCACCTGTACGAAGATCCGCACGTGCCGAACCGGCGCCTGATCCTGCACCATGGGGATCTGACCGATTCGACCAGTCTGATCCGGATCATGCAGCAGTCGCAGCCCGACGAGATCTACAACCTGGGCGCGCAAAGCCACGTGGCGGTGAGCTTCGAAGAGCCCGAGTACACCGCCAATTCCGATGCGGTCGGCGCGCTGCGCATCCTGGAGGCGATCCGGATCCTGGGCCTGCAGAAAAAGGCCCGCTACTACCAGGCGTCGACCTCCGAGCTGTATGGGTTGGTTCAACAGGTTCCACAGACCGAAACGACCCCTTTCTATCCGCGCTCGCCGTACGCTGTCGCCAAGCTGTACGCCTACTGGATCACGGTCAATTACCGCGAGGCCTATGGCCTGTACGCCTGCAACGGCATCCTGTTCAACCACGAGTCGCCGATTCGCGGTGAGACGTTTGTCACGCGCAAGATCACGCGCGCCATCGCCCGCATCGCCCTGGGGCTGCAAGAGGCGCTGTACCTGGGTAATCTGTCGGCGTTGCGTGATTGGGGGCATGCCAGGGACTACGTCGAGATGCAATGGCTGATGCTGCAGCAGGACAAGCCCGAGGATTTCGTGATCGCGACCGGCGTGCAGCACAGCGTGCGGCAGTTCGTGCAGTTCGCCGCCAGCGAGCTCGGCATCACGGTGGCGTTCGAGGGCAAGGGTCAGGGCGAGGTCGGCCGGGTGG
>DATBCI010000129.1:0-37088 GCA_036270555.1 Burkholderiaceae bacterium | reverse complement strand
AGCGGGCTTACGATTAAAGGATCGAATTTCGCTCGTGAACGGATATTGCGTGCGCGACGACAACGAAGCATTTTGTGACCCGAGGCTCGGCGTTTATTGCTGCGGGCATCTGTTCCGGCGCGAGCGGGGTGCCCTCCTAGTAGCGCGTACAGACGATGGCTGTTGGGAATTCCTGTGCGGGGATCTCCACGACTTTGAGTCTGAGGGGCAGCTATATCACGTCAGTGTTGGCGTCTTGCTCGAGTTCGACGCGACGCTGCAGGAGGTCGCGCATCTTCCAGTGAATTGGGAGGCTGAGCGGGTGACCGTCGGCTCACCATGGCTGCGGACTCTGAGCCGGCGAGAAGGTGCAGCATCATGAACACTGAGGAGCAGCTGCCAGGATCGTCTCGATGTGTGGTATGACGGGTCGGCCATATGCGTCATCGCTGTAGGATCACACGGAGACCCTCTCGACTTGGCTGACCACGAAGTCGAAGCCTTTATCGCGAAACTACAAGAATGTCTGCGCGCTTCGCGCGGCGAGCAATCCACAGAATGACCGCCTTTAGTATCCCCGAGGGTCCGCAGTGGGTCGTGCATGACGAAACGTGGCCGGTTTGGGCGAACCCCCCCGCAAGTCCGCAGTAACGTGGCCTGCGGACCAACGCGGTCGCCAGCGGCGCTTCGCAGTCGCGTCGCCATGGCTTCTGGCTTGCCAGGCCGAACCGCATGGACTATATTTGGTCTTTATTAGGTCCAGCGAGATACCATGCGGTATTCGTCCCAGGTCAAGCCCATCAGCTACCTCAAGGCCAACGCCGCCGAGGTTCTGCAAAAGCTCGCAGAAAAGCGGGAGCCGCTCGTCATTACGCAGAACGGCGAGGCTAAGGCGGTGCTACAAGACGTGGCGAGCTTCGAGGAAACGCAGGAGACGCTGGCTCTCCTGAAGATTCTCGCACTTGGCAATCAGGATGTGGACGCCGCCAGGGTGAAGCCGGTAGCGAATGTTGTCACGCGGCTGCGGGCCAAGCGCGTCGCCGGCTGATGGCGGACGGCCGGTACGAGGTCCTCCTGACCGCCGGTGCCGAGCAAGATCTCGAGTCCATCTACGATTACATCGCCGAGTTCGATTCGCCGGCCAACGCAGATCACGTCCTCGACCGATTGATCAAGGCGGTTGATGCGCTGTCAACCTTCCCGGAGCGTGGCAGTCATCCGAAGGAGTTGCTGGCGGTCGGCATCAAGGACTATCGGCAGACCTTCTTCAAACCCTACCGGCTGATCTACCGGGTTGTCGGCCGGCGTGTTTACGTCTACGTCATCGCCGACGGTCGGCGGGACATGCTATCGCTGCTGGCCCGTCGATTGCTCGGGGCGTGACTGCAGACAAACCGAGACGACCAGCTCGTGCACGGTCGATGTCGGGTTCGCGCTACGCCGGCTTCAAGGCCCTGTACAGGAACGGCAGGCTGACATCCATCCGGTAGTCGATGCTCGAGTGGGTATCGTCGAACTCCTCGTAGCGGTGCGCGACGCCGGCTTCGGCCATCCGCTTGGACAGGATGCGAGCGCCGTAGTGAAGCCGATACTGATCGCGCCAGCCGCAATCGATGAAGATGCCCTTGAGGCTCTTCAGGTTGGCACGGTAGGTCTGCACCAGGTTGATCGGATCGTGCTCCAGCCAACGGCGCCACCTCGCCTCGATGCGCTCGCCCGTTTCCAGGTTGAACGGAAGCCGAAAGCCGTTCGGCGCGCGCGGGTCGGGATCGTACGAGGCGGCCATGCACAGATTCATGATGCAGTGGACCTCGGCCTGTGACAGCTTGCGGCGCTTGTCGAAATGCTCCAGGAAGCGCCGCACGCGCCCGTCATCCAGTCCCGAGGCAGCCCCCCGCTCGAGCTTGCGCACGTCAACGGCGCCTGCGCGACGCGGACGGGCACGGTACTTGGCCAATTCGTCCAGCGTATTGGGCCAGTCGGCGCCATAGCAGAAGTCGAAGTAGCAATCCCCGGAATGGTCGGCGATTGCACCCCAGCATTCCGGGTAGCGCATGCCGTGGATGATCGCGCCGTAGCCGCCTGACGACTTGCCGAAACAGCCCCGGTGTTCACGCGAAGGCAGCGTCCGGAACTCGCGGTCGACGAAGGGCACCAATTCGCGCGTCAGGTAGTCCGCATAACGGCCGATCGCGCTCGAATTGATGTACTGGTTGCCACCGAGGCGGGTAAAGCAGTCGGGGAACGCGATAATGGCCGGCCCCAACTTGCGCTCGTACACCAGGCGGGCCGCCTGCTCCGCGACGTTCTCTTCGAACGGCTTCCAGTTCAAATGGGCAGCACCCGAGCCGGTGAATCCGACCAGGTCGAACAGCACCGGAAAACGCCGCCCGCCTCCATGCCGGCGCCCCCGGTCGTACTGAGGCGGCAGCCAGACTGACAGCCTTCGCACCGGCGGATCGCCCAGCGGGTTGTCCGCCAGTACGCGGGAAACGTGCTCCAGCGTCACGATGGTGCCTGCCGGGCCCTGGGGGCGCTTCAAAGTCATCGGGGCGAGTGCTCCGGTTGCTGCAGTTTGCGCATCATGGATTCGCGATCGGGGAAGCGCACGCAGTCGATCCCGCTCAGATCGGCGTCGGCCAGGCGGCGCTTCGGCACATCCACCCGCAGGGCGCCGCGCGCGCCTGCCAGCCGCAATTCGTGGGCGGAGGCGCGCCATTGCGCTCCGTAGACGATGATGCCTGGCGTGTCGCTGGCTGCGGTGCACTGTACGCTCAGCGATTCGCCGGTCGTCTCGTCGGGCAGCAGGCGCTCGTCCTGGACCTGGAAGCGCAGCCGTGCATCGTGCGAGTTCAGCATCTCGACGATCTGTCGCGTCAGCAGCCACGCGCGCGGTACCGAGTCGCAGTTCAACACCCACACCTCCATCTCGGTCCCGCTGATGCGCGAGCGCCAGGTCGGCTCGATGACGCAGGTCGGCGGCAACTGCAAGCCGTTGACCGGGTCACTATAGATCGGCCGGCCAACGTAGGTCGGGATCGCCTCGGCTGCGACCGACGGCAGCACCCCGAACAGGCCGGCGACGACGGCGAGCACCACCAATTCGACGGTCGGGGCGGTCCAGCGTGGTTTCACGCGGGGCTCAGCGCGGACGATAGAAAATGAATTTGGCTGAGAACGGCACGCGAAGTATCTGGTTGGCCAGCTCGGGCGAACATTGACCCGGCGGCAGGCCTCCCGACGTCTCGACGCGCTGCACGTACGTTATCTTGTCGAATTCCCCCTGGCCATACGACTGCGTACGCAGCAACAGCCAGCGCAACGAGTTGTCCCCCGGCGCCGAGTCGTAACCGACGATCGTGCCGATCAGGCGGCTGCCGTCGACGTGCTCGAACGAATAGTTGACGCCGTGATGCCCCACGAGCTGCCCCTTGGCGTCGCGCAACTCGGCTTCCGGAAGCCGGAAGGCCCAGTGATAGCCCTCCTTGTCCTGCTCGCAACGGAAAATCTGCGCGCCCGTTGCCGCCATTTCCAGCACCGGGTCGACCTCGGTCGGAGCCTTGATCCGGCTGAAAAGGCCCAACGACGGGCGGGTCGGTGCCTCCAACGAGGGCGCCACAGGAATGGCACCGGCCTCGGGCGCCACCGCGGGAGCGCCAGCCGGCGCGGCTGGCGCGGCCGGTACGGTCGGGGCGGGTGGTGTGGCCGCGCAGGCCGCCAGCAGGAACGCGCCGACGGCACACGGCAGGCTCACGCCTGCGTTAGTGGGCGCCCGGACCATCGACATTTCTCAACCGGGAACGTTCCAGAACGGCGGCGCCCGCCGCGCACAACTGCCAGGCGGTCTGTTCCATCATCTGGTGAAAGGACAGGTCGGCGAAGTAGCGTTGATGCACGATTCGAGCATAGCGTGCCCGGGCAAAGTGCTCGATCAGCCTCGACAGGGTCGTTTCTCCCACTTGCAACAACCAGAACTTCACCAGCAGTTTCAGGATGTGGCGCGCATTGCGTTGCGGGCTTGACTGCAGCGCATCGAGGCGCTCATAAGCGCGCCGCAGCGCGGCGTCAACCTCGCGAAACGGGGCGCCGTGCCCCGGAATGACAAGTCGCGGCCGCAAGCGAGCGATCAAATCCAGCGAACCGCGCTGCTCGCCAAATCCGGCTTCGCCGTCGATCTCCGGGAAAATGCCGCCAAAGCCGTTCTCCCACAACGCGTCGGCCGAGATCAGGATGCGATGCCCGGGTTCGAACAGCATCACCATGTGGGGATCGTGGCCGGCTCCGGCCATCACCTCCCAGCCAAGACCGGCCAGCTCAAGCGTGTCGCCGCTGTGCAGTGTCCGATCGAAGCTGAAGCGCGGGCAACGCTGCCCCATCGCGCGATAGCTCAGACGCTCCACGTCCCACACGCGCACCGCTTCGGCCTCACCGGCCGGGATCTGGATCGACACGCCCCCACCGCGCGCAAGCCGCGCATTGCCGCCCACATGGTCCGAATGAAGGTGCGTGTTGATGATGCGCCCCACGGGCCTGCCGCCTCCGAGGTGTTCAATCAGCGCCACCGTCTGGCGCGCATGCAAGGCGTAACCGGTATCGACCACGGTCAGGCGCTCGCCCTCCTCGAACACGACGCTGTTCGAGGACAGCCAGCCGCGCTCCAGCACATGCATACCCGCCGGCAGCCGGGTCGGCTGCGTGGCCGACGCCGGCGCACGTTCGAATGGGCTCAGGGGTGTTGCTCGCATATTCTTTGCGCGACCGCCTTGCGCCGGTTCAGTTCGTCCCAGATCTGCCGTCGACGCGCATCGTCGAAAGCGGACCAGCCCGCGATTTCCTCGAGCGTCCTGAAGCATCCAACGCAGTAGCGGCCGTTTTGATCCATTCGGCACACCGACGTGCATGGAGACGCCACACCGGCGGCTGGTTCGGCGCCGGCGCGTGGGCTGGCCGGCTGAGGGTCGTCGGTCATCGCGCGGGGATCTTCTTTTTTTCCAGCCTCTGGTTGAAGCGCTCGCAGTCGATCACGGTGCGCTCGTGGGTGCCCTCCGAAATCAAATCGCTTTCATCGCGCGCGCTGGCGCGGAAGCGGATGCGCCGTCCTTCCACTTGCGTGACTTCGCACTCCACGGTGACCACGTGCCCCGGCGGCGTTGCCGCCACGTGCGAGAGGTCGACGTGCGTTCCGACGGTCTGTTCGCGTGGCCAGTCCAGGTAGGGCTTCACGGCGAGCAGGCAGGCGTGTTCGATCAGGGCTACCAGGTATCCCGTCGCGAACACCTCCGGCATCTGCTGAAACTCACCAAACTCGCGGTAGACGTTGGGAACTGTCTTGTCGGCCGGAATCCGGTACTGCAGCCGGTAGGTAATCCCAGGTTGAAGATTCGGGCTCACTTGCTTTGTGCGGCCAAGGCGTCGGGGCAGGAGCGCAGATGTTAACCGGCCATTCTCGTCGGGCCCTCATCTGCAGCATAGCAGCGCCCCGAGATGGGGCAGGAAACCCGATCGCACGACCTGTGTTGGTGCGTCGCCGCGCCTGGAGGCAGCAGCCGGCGCTGAAATGACATTGGTTCGAATCTTGCTGCGGTTTTATGGGGCCGGGCGACGACCAACCCACGTCGCTCGGTGCTTTGGGGGGCGATCGAAGAACTCCACCACAAAGAGCTCGATCGCTTGGTGAATGCGGAACGCCGATCGCGGCGCGCTTCGCCGAATTGCTGCGGCGGAGGACAGCCAACGGTTGGACGAGGGAGAACGATAGATGAGTCGAGCTCGCGCCTTGATGGGGATTGTCCTGATCGTCGCTTTGAACCTGATGCCGTGGATTTCAGCCAGTGCGCAAAACCAGCCCACGGCGCCTGCGGCACCTGCAACGGCAACGCCGGCTCCAGCGGCACCTGCAGCGGCAGCGCCCGCGGCGGCAGCTGCTGCAGCGCCCGCGACGTGGGTCGCGGCTCCCGCCTGGCTGAATCCCGGCAACAATGCCTGGCAACTTGCGGCGGCGACCTTCGTTGCGCTGCAGAGCATCCCCGGCCTGATGATCCTCTACGCGGGGCTGGTGAAAAAAAAGTGGGCGATCAACAGCGCCTTCATGGTGATGTACGCCTTCGCCTCGGTACTGGTGGTCTGGGTGCTGTGGGCCTACAACATGTCGTTCGGTCCGAAGTGGTTTCCGTTTCTAGGCCAGCCCGGTCCGGCGGTGGGGGCGGGCTTTGAACTGGGCCAGGCCACCATTCCCGAGGCGGCTTCGGGCATGCCGGATCTAACGTTCCCGATGTCCACGTTGACCTACTTCCAGTTCGTATTTGCCGCGATCACGGTGATCATCCTGGGCGGGTCGGTTCTGGGGCGAATGAGTTTCAAAGCCTGGGTGATCTTCGTGCCGCTGTGGATGACCTTCATCTACACGATCGGATGCTTCAGCATCTGGGGCGGGGGATGGCTCGCTGCGGCCGGAGCGGTGGACTTCTCTGGTGGTTACGTGATCCATTTGGCCGCCGGTGTTTCGGGATTCGTGGCTGCGGCGGTAGTCGGACCGCGCCTTCAGGCCGACCGCGATCACTTCCCGCCTAACAACCTGCTGATCGCGCTGACGGGTGCAGGAATTCTCTGGCTGGGGTGGAACGGCTTCAACGGTGGCGATCCGTACTTCGCCAATGCCAACGCCGGTGGCGCGGTTCTCAACACGAACATCTGCACCGCGGTCGCGCTGATGACGTGGACCGCGATGGATTCAATGGCGTATGGCAGGCCCTCGATCGTCGGCGCCATCAACGGCATGATCGCCGGGCTGGTCGGGATCACGCCCGCCGCGGGTTATGTGAACGGCTGGGGCGCGATCATCATCGGTCTTTGCGCCGGCGTCATTCCCTGGTTCGCGATGAACAAGCTGCAGAAGTCGGCGCTGCTGTCCAAAGTGGACGACACGCTGAGCGTGCTGTCGACCCACGGCGTCGCCGGTCTGATGGGCGGCCTTCTGACCGGCGTGCTGGCCGATCCGAGCATGCTCGTCTACCTCGGCACCGGGTCCAATGCGCCCGGTGCTTCCACGACAGGCTGGTTCTACGGCAATTTCAAGCAGTTCCTGCTGCAAGCCGAGGCCGCCGGTTTCATCATCGTGTTGAATGCGATCGGAACCTACGTGATTCTGAAAGTGATGTCGCTCTTCGTCTCGCTGCGAATGGTGGAGACCACGCTCCAGACCGGTGACAACGCAGTCCACGGCGAGGAAGCCTACTCGCCGGTATGAGAGCCTGAATCGTGAACCAGGGACGGCTCGCTGCATCCAGCGCACGAGCCTCCCCACCTGAGGTTTGCATGGACATGCATGAACATGAGTGATAGCCGAGTCCAGACCAGCTTGCCGATCAACCTCCAGATTCCGACCGTAACGGCGGTGACGGCGGGCCTGTCGATCGCTGCCATCGTCCTTGCGATGGCGGCTCCGTCCGGTTCGGATCCGATGGGCGCCGACCCGACGACGCTCCGCTGCACCAACCCGATCAGCGGAGCGACGTGGGATGTCGCGATCGATCCGGTCAAGCGCACGGCCGATTCATTTCCGGCCGATATCAGCGCGCGATCCATCGAATGGCGCGATCTGACGCGCGGCGGCCGCTATGAATTCGATCGTGCGTCGGGCGAACTGACGGTCGTCTACGCGTCCAGCATGGGCGGCACCTTCCTGACGGACCAATGCCGCGCGGTCGGTGGCACCGGCTGACGGTGCCAACCCAGGGCCACCCGTAGCGCGTTTTACGATGCAGCCCGCGCGCTGATCGCGTTGCCGGCGCGCGTGGTCGCCTTGCGGCCGAGCACGCCGCTGATCCATTGCCCGGTTTGAACCACCCGGCCCAGGTCGATGCCCGTTTCGATCTGCAGGCCTTCGAGCAGGTACAGCACGTCCTCGGTCGCCACGTTACCGGTGGCTCCCCGCGCGAAGGGACACCCGCCGAGCCCGGCCACGCTCGCATCGAACGTCGAAACACCCATCTGCAGGCAGGCGTACACATTGGCTAACGCCTGGCCATAGGTATCGTGGAAATGGCCGCTGACCTGCTCCAGCGGATACACGGCGAGCACGGCCTCGAACGCGTCCTGCGTCGCGCGAGGCGTACCGACACCGATCGTGTCGGCCACACCGACATGCTGCACGCCGATCTCTCGCATCAAGCGCGCCACGCGCGCGACCGCCTCCGGACGGATGCTGCCCTCGTACGGGCAGCCGAGCGAGCAGGAAATGGACCCTCTGATGGCGATCCCTTCGCGGATCGCAGCCCGGCACACCGGTTCGAAACGCTCGATCGATTCCGCGATCGAGCAGTTGATATTCTTGCGGCAGAACGTCTCGCTGGCGGCGGAAAACACGACGATCTCGTCGGCACGCGCGGCGCGCGCTGCCTCGAACCCCTGCAGGTTCGGCACCAGGACCGAATACACCACCCCGGTCTGGCGCGACACCCGCCTCATCACATCGGCGCCATCCGCCATTTGCGGCACCCATTTGGGCGATACGAAGGAGGCCGCCTCGACCTTCCCGACCCCCGCTGCGGTCAGGCGCTCGATCAGCTCGACCTTGATGTCGGTCGTGACGTGCTGCGCTTCGTTCTGCAGGCCGTCGCGCTGTCCGACATCGACCACTCTCACGCGCTCTGGAAAATCGGCAGTGCGACCTTTGACCTGTTTCACGGCTCACCCTCAGGCGCCATCGCTTCGCGCGGGTGTTCGGCACCCGGCTCGTGCAACGACACCAGCAGGGCACCTTCCTCGACCTGATCGCCGACACGATAGCGCACCCGATCGACCACCCCATCGTGCGGGGCCAGGATCGAGTGCTCCATTTTCATCGCCTCCATCACGAGCAGCAACTGGCCGCGGCGCACGCGATCGGCCTGCGATGCGTGGATGGCGATGATCTTGCCCGGCATCGGCGCACACAGCTGGTTCTCGTCCTGGTCCGCTTCGCCGCTCGTAGCCAGCGGATCGACCAGCGTGTATCCGCGATGCCGCGCTGCGCTAAACACGTTCAGCGTCTCGCCATCGCGCACGACGTCTGCCGCCAGCACCCGGTCCGCCAGGCCGATGCGCAGTGCTGTGCCTTCGCTGGCCTCGATCCGGAGCGGTGCACGCCACGACCCGGCATCCAACCGCGGACCGTCCGCATGGTATTCCACCGTGACCGGTTGCTGCGCCAAGCCGGCGCGCAGCGTCAGGCGCCGCATCGCGACTCCGTTCAGCCGCCAGCCGTTGCGGTTCGACCAGGGGTCGGCAGTCTGCGTGCGGGCCTCTTCGGCCAACAGGAACGCGAGTGCCGCCGCCACCGCCTGCGGCTCGAACGGATCGCCCGCATCCGTCAGATGCTTCATCTCCCGACCAATCAGGCCGGTATCCACCTGTCCGCTCGAGAATTCCGCGCTGGCCGCAAGGCGCAGCAGGAAATCGACATTGTTGGCCAGACCGACGATCAATATGCGCTGCAGCGCCTCGTGCAGTCGGGACAGCGCCTGCGGTCGATCCGAGCCCCAAACGATCAGTTTCGCGATCATCGCGTCGTAATAGGTCGTCACCACGTCGCCGGGACGCACCGCGGAGTCGATGCGCACCGCAGCGATGTCGCCCCCGGCACCCGCGCGAACCGCAAACGCGACGTGAGGCGGCAGCGCCAGGTGCCGGATCGGTCCGCTGCCAGGCATGAAATCGCGCTGAGGGTCCTCGGCATAGATGCGTGCCTCGATCGCATGTCCGTTTTGCGGCACCTGATCCTGCCTCAACGGCAGCGGCTCGCCGGCGGCGACCTTCAACTGCCACTCGACCAGGTCCAGCCCGGTGACCATCTCGGTGACCGGGTGCTCGACCTGCAAGCGGGTGTTCATTTCCATGAAGTAGAACTCGCCGCTCGCAACGACCAGGAACTCGACGGTGCCGGCGCCCACGTAGCCCACCGCGCTGGCCGCAGTCACCGCGGCCTTTCCGATCTGCAGCCGCACCTCGTTCGAAAGGCCGGGCGCGGGCGACTCCTCGATGACCTTCTGGTGTCGCCGCTGTGCTGAGCAGTCGCGCTCCGCCATCCAGATGCAGGCGCCGTGCTGGTCGGCGAACACTTGAACCTCGATGTGGCGCGGACGCGGCAGATAGCGCTCGAGCAGCACGCGGTCGTTGCCAAAGGCCGCCTGCGCTTCGCGCCGGCACGCGGCAAGGGCCGCTTCGAACTCCTCGCCCGCAGTCACCACACGGATGCCGCGGCCGCCGCCACCCATGGCCGCCTTGATGGCGAGCGGATAACCGATCTGCGATGCCTGCGCTCGCAACGTCGCGGCACTGTCGTCCTGCCCGTCGTAACCCGGGATCAGCGGCACCGCGGCGGCCCGCATCAGCTGCTTGGCCTGCCGTTTGTCCCCCATGGCGCGAATCGCACCGGCGGGGGGCCCGACGAAGATCAGGCCGGCGTCAACGCAGGCGACGGCGAACTCCGCGTTTTCCGACAGAAAGCCGTAACCCGGATGAATCGCTTCGGCACCGCCGGCACGCGCTGCCGCCACGATGCGGTCGATTCTCAGGTAGCTGTCCGAGCTGGCCGGGCCGCCGATCCGTATCGCGTCGTCACAGCATGCGACGTGGGCCGCGCCAGCGTCCGCATCGGAATAGACCGCGATGCTGCGGATACCGAGGCGACGCGCGGTGGCCGCGACGCGGCAGGCGATCTCGCCGCGGTTCGCTATCAGCAGCGTTCGGAACATGGTCACATCTCTTCATCGTCGTCGTTAGTCGCTTGAGCACTCGCAGTGCGCATCTGCCAGCGTGGCTTGCGTTTTTCGAGAAACGCACGCACTCCCTCGCGGCCGTCGTCAGAGCCCCTGGCCGTGGCGATGCGCTCGGCGGTGTCGGCCAGCAATTCGTCCGTGAGCGGCTGTCCGGCGATGTCGTGCACCAGGCGCTTGGCTTCGCGCGTGGCATGCAGGCTGGTCAACGACAGGGCGTCCAGCACGGCGCTGATGGTGGCATCCAGTTGCTCGTGCGCGGCCACCCCATGCAGCAGGCCGATGCGCAGTGCCTCGGTGCTGTCGAACACCTCGGCCGTCTGGAAGTAGCGCAGGGCGGCTCGCGACCCGATCGCCCGCACGACATGCGGTCCGATCGTCGCCGGGATCAGCCCGAGCCGGGTTTCGCTCAGGCAGAAGGTGGCGTCGGTGGCCGCGAACGCCATGTCACAGCTCGCGACCAGACCCACCCCGCCGCCGTAGGCGTCCCCGTGCACGCGCGCCAGCGTCGGCTTCGGGCACTGACTGATCGTCCGCAGCATGCGTGCCAGCCTCATGGCATCGCGCTGATTTTCCTGCGCAGTGAAATTGGCCATCCGGGCCATCCACTCCAGGTCGGCGCCCGCACAGAACACCGGGCCGCGGGCAGCCAGCACGATCGCCCGCAACGCGGCCTCGGCACCCAGCTCCTCGAACGCCGAATCGAGCTCCCCGATCATCGCCTCGTTGAACGCGTTGCGCACCCGCTCGCGCGCCATCGTGACGACCGCCACGCCCGCCCGCACTTCGATCTGCAGCGTCTGGAATCCCTGCGTCATCCTTGTCCTCGTCGCCCGTCGCACGCGGCCCGATGCTACCGAAACGGGGGTGAGCTTGTTTTGGGTGGAATTTATAGCGGCGATAACTTGCGCCACGCCCGCGGCGGCCAAAGCCCCAGTGCCCCTTGGCGCGCGGGGCCATTGATGGATGACTGCTTCTATGGGCGGTCGATTTCAGCGAGAAACGATTCCCCGTACTCCTGCAGCTTCCTTTGTCCCACCCCGAACAATTCCAAAAGGGCTGCGCGGGTTCGCGGTTTGCGCGCTGCCATTTCCAGCAGCGTGCGGTCACTGAAGACCACGAACGCCGGCACCTTGCGTTCATCGGCCAGAGCCTTGCGCAGCGCGCGCAGCCGCTCGAACAATTCCGGATCCGGCGTTGCCTGCGAGGGCGGTCCCGCCGCGGCAGGGCGGGGCTGCGGCTTGCGATCGCTGGCGTCGCGCGGCACGACCGGCGCAGAGGCATCGGCTTCAACTTCACGGCCCAGACAATGGCCGCAGGAATGCCCGCACGCCGCCATGTCTTCCGCAAAATGCGCGGTAAGGCGGCTCCACAAGCAGCCCGCACCGTCGGCCAGGTTGAACATTTGCCGCGCAGCGCGCCGCTGCTGGCCAGCGACCTCGGGGTTCTGGACCTGGGAGCTTTCAAGCAGGCGCTCGAGCGAAAGCACATCGGCCCACGAGTAGTACAGCACGCAATCGGCGCGGGCGCCGTCGCGTCCGGCGCGGCCTACCTCCTGGTAGTAGCCTTCGATCGAGCGCGGCATGTCCCGGTGCAGAACGAAGCGGACGTTCGACTTGTCGATGCCCATGCCAAAGGCGATCGTGGCGCAGACCACATCCAGATCGTCCCGGCTGAACTGCTCCTGCGTGCGTTCGCGCTGCTCGGGGGCGATACCGGCGTGGTAGGGCGCCGCGCGCACGCCGTGGCGCGCGAGGAACTCCGCGGTCGCCTCGGCCGACTTGCGGGACAGGCAATAGACGATCCCGGATTGGCCCCGGCGCGACCGTACGAAGCGCAGGATCCGGTCGCGCACGCCGTCGCCCTGCCCCTTCTTCAATGCGAAGAGGAGCAGGTTGGCGCGGAAGAACGAGCCCCGGACCTCCAGCGGATCTTGGAGCGCCAACTGGCCGATGATGTCGTTCTTCACGCGCGGCGTGGCGGTGGCAGTCAGCGCGAGAACTGGAATTCCCCGGAAGCGTTCCTTGAGCCCAGCAAGGTTGCGATACGACGGGCGAAATTCGTGCCCCCATTCGCTGATGCAGTGCGCTTCGTCGACAGCCACCAGTCTCAAATCCAGCGAATCGAGAAGGCGGCCGACCGATGCGTCGATGCCCTCAGGCGCCGCGTACAGGAGCTCAAACGCCCCGGCCCGCAATCGAGCCACTCGCCGTGAGCGCTCCTCCGGATCCAAGGACGAGTTCAGCGATGTTGCGCGGATACCCACCTCGCCCATCGCATCGACCTGGTCCTTCATCAGCGAAATCAGCGGCGAGACGACCAGCGTCATTCCTCCAAGAAGGCGCGCGGGGATCTGGTATGTCACCGACTTTCCGGCCCCTGTGGGCATTATCCCGAGGCAATCGCGCCCGGCCATCACGGCCTGGATGATCTCCCGCTGCCCGGCCAGAAACGACGGATATCCGAACACATTCTGAAGTGCGGTCAGTGCCCGCCCGTCGACGGTGGCCGGCCGGGCCTGCTTCAAGTGCTCGCTGGCCTCGCGCAGGATCTGAAGGCTCTCCGGCGTGAACAGCGATGGCGATGCGCGGTACCGCAGGCGCAGCCGCGCCAGCTGCAGCTCGATGGCCTCGGCAGGAAGCTGCGCCAGCGAACGCGCGGCGGCGAGCACTTCCTCGGGCGTGTCGCAACGCACCTCGGGAGGCTGCTCGCCGGCGGCCGTCGTAGCGGCGGGCGGCAGCCGGGCTGCGCCCAGGATTACCTGCTTCAGCTCACTTCACCCATTCGTGCAGATGCTCGCGGCGACCGATTGTGCCCGTGAGGGTCGCCTCTGACAATGGAAAATGCAATACTGCACACGCTCTGATCGTCGTCAGCACCCTCGTGCAAGCCGGAAGAAGGGCCGCTCCGTAGGCGATGTCCATGCAGACAACAACCGTGCGACGCGCGCAGGCGGCCGATGTGGAGCAGGTTGCGCAGCTTTTTGATCTGTATCGGCAGTTCTACCTCCAGCCGCCCGACCTGGCACTGGCACTGCGTTTCATCTCGGATCGGTTGGCGAACCACCAATCCGTCATTTTTGTGGCGTCGGTGCACAGCGAGGATCTGGTCGGCTTCACGCAGCTTTACCCGACCTTCTGTTCGGTTTCAGCCGCTCCGATCCACGTCCTGTATGACCTGTACGTCGCTCAAAACGCGCGGCGGCACGGGGTCGCGCAGGCGTTGATAGCGGTGGCCTGCGAGCACTCGAGGAAGACCGGCGCGGTCCGCCTCGAGCTGTCGACCGCAAAGACCAACGTCGGGGCCCAAGCGCTCTACGAATCGCTGGGTTGGGTGCGCGACGAGGAGTTCCACCGCTACAGCCTGGGAGTCGATGGATGAGCATCCGGATTGTGCGTCTCGGCGAGCCCCGCGAGACCGACGAAGGCGTGCGCATCGGCACCGTTCGCCGGCCTCCGCGGGGCGTGCCCAAGGCCGAGTTCGCCAGCCGCGACTACTACGACGTCTGGATGCCGCTGCTGTCACCCAGCCTCGAATTGATGACGCAAGCCAAGGCGGCACATACCCCGGCCGCTTGGGAACGGTTCGCCCGCAAGTTCCGCGCGCAAATGGGCAAGGACGACAGCGCCAGGTTGCTGGACCTGCTGGCGATGCTGTCCAAAACAGCCCGCTTTTCAGTCGGGTGCTACTGCGAAGATGAAAACCACTGTCACCGGTCGGTGCTGCGACAGCTCCTCGCCGAGCGCGGCGCAACGATCCGCTGACCGGCTTTAGATCCGGAAGACCGGGAAGCGGGTCGGTTCGAACGGCGCGTTCAGCGACGCCGACAGCCCCAGCGCGAGGCACATCCGGGTATCCAGCGGGTCGATCACGCCGTCGTCCCACAAGCGGGCCGACGCGTAGTACGGGTGCCCTTGGCGCTCATATTGCTCGAGGATCGGTGCCCGAAACGCTTCTTCCTGCGCATCCGACCACGACCCGCCGCGCGCCTCGATGCCTTCGCGCCGAACGGTAGCCAGCACCCGGGCCGCCTGTTCGCCCCCCATCACGGAGATGCGGGCGTTGGGCCACATCCACAGCAGGCGCGGCGAATAGCCACGCCCGCACATGCCGTAGTTGCCAGCCCCGAAGGAGCCGCCCACGATCACCGTGAATTTGGGCACCTGGGCACACGCGACGGCGGCCACCAGCTTGGCACCGTGGCGGGCAATGCCCTCGCTCTCGTATTTGCGCCCGACCATGAACCCGGTGATGTTCTGCAGGAAGACCAGCGGCGTGTCGCGCTGGCAGCACAGCTCGATGAAGTGCGTACCCTTCTGCGCGCTGTCCGAGAACAGGATTCCGTTGTTGGCGAGGATGCCGACCGGAATGCCGTGGATCCATCCGAAGCCGGTGACCAGTGTGGTGCCGAAGCGGGCCTTGAACTCGTCGAATTCGCTGCGATCGACGATGCGTGCGATCAGTTCGCGGGCGTCGTAGGGCTGGCGCAGATCGGTCGGCACGATCCCATACAGGTCCTGGGGATCGTGCAACGGGGGCGCCGGCTCGCGCAGCGCCACCGAGGCCCTGCGCATCGGCCCGAGTCGAGCCACGATGCGCCGTGCCAGTGCCAGCGCATGCCGGTCATCGTGTGCCAGGTGGTCGGCCACGCCCGACAGCCGGGTGTGGACGTCACCACCACCCAGGTCTTCGGCACTGACGGTCTCACCGGTGGCCGCTTTCACCAGCGGCGGACCGCCCAGGAAGATCGTCCCCTGGTTGCGCACGATGATCGCCTCGTCGCTCATCGCGGGCACGTAGGCTCCTCCGGCCGTACACGACCCCATCACGACGGCGATCTGCGCGATACCCTGTGCCGACAAGGTCGCCTGGTTGAAGAAAATCCGACCGAAGTGCTCGCGATCGGGGAACACCTCATCCTGGTTCGGCAGGTTGGCGCCGCCCGAGTCGACCAGGTACACGCAGGGCAGGCGGTTCTCGCGGGCAATTTCCTGCGCGCGCAGATGCTTCTTCACCGTGATCGGAAAATAGGTTCCACCCTTGACGGTGGCGTCGTTGCAAACCACCACGCATTCGCGACCGCTGATGCGCCCGATGCCGGTGATCAGGCCCGCTGCCGGGGCCTCGTTGTCGTACATGTCCAGCGCGGCCAGCTGAGACAGCTCCAGGAACGGGGCGCCCGGATCCAGCAGCAATTGCACGCGTTCACGCGGCAGCAGCTTGCCACGCGCGATGTGACGCGCCCGTGCCGCTTCCTCGCCTCCGAGTGCGATCCTGCCGACTCGCGCGCGCAGGTCCTGCACCAGCTCGCGCATCGCCTGGCTGGTCCGAACGAACGATTCGCTGTCGCGCTCGACGCGGGACTCGAGCACACTCATGAGTCGGCCTGCCGGGGCGAGATGGTCGCCGCGCGTTGCCCGTGATGCGCCGCGAAGTGGCGCCACGCGATCAGGAAAGCCAGCATCTGGAACGAAGAAGCCAGAAAGAAGGGCGCGCCGACCCGCCAGTCCGAAGGCGGCAGGAACGTAACCTGCCCCAACACTGCGGTGCCGACCACCGGGGCAATCACACCCATCAGGCTGGACAGAGAAGACAGCGTGCCCATCACGCGGCCTTGTTCCTCCGGCCCAGCCGCCTTGGAAACGATACCCTGCATGGTCACGACCGAGGTGAAAGCCAGGAAATTGCAGGGAATTATCACGAAAAGCATCCACCCTTGCGGTGCCAGCCCGTAGCCGGCATAGGCGAGCGAACCCGACAGCATGGCGGCAACGATCAGCTTGCGCTCGCCCAGCGCGCGAATCAACGGACCGAGCAGAACGCCCTGGGAGGTCATCGCCGCCAGGCCGACCACGAACAGCGACAGTCCGCTTTCGCGTGGACCCCAGCCAAACCTGAAATTCGTAAACAGAACCCAGATCGTCTGCAGCATCCATTGCGGAAGTGCCGTAAAGGCGAAGGCGACGACCAGCGCACCGACCCCTCGCAGCCGGGTAACACCCGCCAAGGACGCCAGCGGGTTCACGCGTGCCGCCGAAATGGGCCGGCGCTGATGCGCCGCCAGTGATTCGGGCAGCACCAGCAGACCGTACAGCCAGTTCAGCGCACACAGGCCGGCGGCCCCGTACAACGGCAAGCGCAGGTCAACGCTTCCCAGCAGGCCACCCAGAATCGGGCCGAGCACGAAGCCAATGCCGAACATGGCGCCCAGCCGACCCAGGCTCTGGGTGCGCTGTTCGGGCGGGGTGATGTCGGCCACGTAGGCCTGGGCCACCGCGAAGTTGGCCGACAATCCGCCGCCAAGAACGCGCGCCGCGACAATCAACCACAGCGCGTGCGCCAGTGCCGTCAGCAGGAAGGTGGCTCCCAGGCCGGCGATTCCGAGCAGCAGCAGCGGCCGGCGCCCGTAGCGGTCCGACAGCGCGCCGAGCAACGGAGCACACAGGAACTGCATCACACCGTAGGTCACCACGATGGCCCCGTACCAGTAGGCCTGCGTGTCACGGCCGGCAGTGAACTCGCCGACCAGCAGCGGCAGCACCGGAATGATCAGTCCGATCCCGATCACGTCGATCAGCAACGTGATCATCACGAAAGCAACGGCGGGTCTGCGCTGACTCGTCACTGGGTCCGGGACCGGGAGCAGGCGCGACGCTCATGAAGGCCGCCGGGCCTCGAGGGGGACGCAGGTCTCGAAGCTCCTGTCGGGCGCATCAGAGGCCGGATTTTTAGAATGGCCCGGTGGCAAGCCATCGTTCGACTTGCACAAGCCGGTCGTGGCCCCAGAACGGTTCGCCGTCGACGAAGAGGAAGGGGGCGCCGAACACGCCGCGCGCCAGTGCCGCATCGACCAAGGCCTTCAGCCGTTCCTTGATTTCAGCTTGCTGGATCGCCGCGAGCACCGGCTCCGGATCGGCGCCAACCTGGCGCAGCACGCCA
Source organism: Burkholderiaceae bacterium (assembly GCA_036270555.1). Lineage (GTDB taxonomy): Bacteria > Pseudomonadota > Gammaproteobacteria > Burkholderiales > Burkholderiaceae_F > VBCK01. The sequence goes on along the minus strand of DATBCI010000129.1, from coordinate 19,416 downwards.
GTCACCACCGAAGGGTCGGCGATGTTGCGCCCGGCAACGAAATACTCCCGGAAAGTCGCGTGCAGGAAAGCGCGGGCGCGCAGCGGATCGGTGTCGCTCAGCCAGACATACGCACGCGAGGCAGCGACCGCGCCGATCGGAAAGGGCTCGGGCAGCGCGAAGGCAATTCCCGCCAGGCGCGCGCTGCGCTGCATGTCGCGCTTGCTGTACTCGCCTTTGAGAGGCACTTCCGTCAGCGGCCGCGTGCCGGCCACCTTGAACGCGGCCCCCAGCAGCATCGGCTTGTAGTCCACCTCGCGCGCGTAGCGCGTCGCCAGCGGTTCGATGATCTCGGACGCGAGATACGAATAGGGCGAGGAAAAGTCGAAATAGAATTCGATCGGGTTCGCCATCGTGCGCCGTTGTCGGACCGCTATCAGGCCAGCTGAATCAAGCCAGAGTACACGCGCGCGTCGTATCGCATCACGACCCGGCCGTTGTGCCGGGTCGCGTCGAACAGCGCCCGCAAGGCCTTCATCATCGGCGCGTGGGCACCATCGCCCGGCGCAGGCAGGTAGGACGTCGAGTTCACCCGCGCGCTCAGCAACTCGAAGTCCAGCTCGACTGCGTGCCGAAACTCGGCGCGGCGCCACTGCGATGCCCCGAAAAAAGCCCCGATCGAGCCCTCGTCCGTGTGACGTTCGCGGATGCCCGGATATTCACTTCCGAATTCAAGCAACAGCCGCTCATAGCCGCGCGAAAACTCGCTCTCCTGCGCGCGGTGCACGTTCCAGATCAACGACGCCCGGGGTGGCCGGCGCAGGATCCGCAGCGACTCGGCGCGCGTTGCTTTCAGATCGAACCAGTGAAAGGCCTGGGCGGCAACGACACAATCGGCGCTGGCGTCCGCCAAGGTGGTGGCTTGCGCGCTGCCCGCGACACTGACGAAGCCCGGCAGTTGCGCCAGCGCGCGCTCGGCCTGCGCGCGCATGGGCGCGTTCGGTTCGACGCCGATCACCCGGAAGCCGGCCTGCAGGAAAATGCGCGACGAAATTCCGGTGCCGCTTCCCAGATCCACGATCACAGCACCCGGCGCGAGGTCGAGCTGGCGGGCGAGGTGCGTCGCAATTTCGGGCGGATAGCCGGGGCGACCGCTGGCGTAGGCCTGCGCCCGCTCCGAAAATCGTGCGGTTGGATCCAAGGCCGCCGCCTCGCGCGCGCTGCTCATTCGATGCGGGGTTTCGGCCTGCGGATGACCAGAACCCCGGTCAGCACGCCCGCGCCCAGTGCGCTGAGCAACATCGGTCCTCCTCCCACCACGCCCGATACCATCAGCGTCGTCCCCAGGCAGTTGAAGAACTCTCGCGGCTGGCACCAGGTCCACGTGACCAGTGAGGAGAACGCAATCCAGGTCAACAGCATGACGAGAATGCCGCGCGATACCGCTTGCCCCACCTGGCGGATCTTGCGGTCGGAACCCTGGAACACGATCATCGCAAACAGCATTGACAACAAGGCCGGCACCATCGCGAAAACCCAGCGATTGACCCCGGCCTCTTCGGCAAAGGCCCGCATCAGGAATTCGACCGCGGCAGCGGCAGTCAGTGAAAAGACGAAGAAAACGAGCGATGCGACCGTAGCAGTGGACATCATCGGGGTGGTCGAGGTGGAATCCGGGCCGGCCGCAGTTTAACGTGCCGTCCGCGTCTCACCATTCCAGCTGCTCTCCCGTGTATTGGAGAAAGCGCCCGTTGTGCGACCGATTGGCGGCTGCGATCACGCGCCGCAGGGCCGCGACACTATCGCTCACGTCGAGTGCGGCGGAGGAGCCACCCATGTCGGTGCGCACCCAGCCCGGGCTCAGTGCCATGCACACCACGCCGCGTGGCCCGAGCTGGGTGCTCGCCGACTTGATCACGCTGTTCAGAGCCGCCTTGCTGGCACGATAGAGCCAGGCGTTGGCCTGGGTCGTCAGGCCGATCGACCCCATGCGACTGGAAATCGCGGCGAGCTTGCCTTGCGCGGCTTCCAGCCCCTGCGCCAGCAGAGGAATCAGCTGCATCGGTGCCAGCACGTTGGTGCGCATCAGCTCATCGAACTGCTCGCGCGACGGCGGCGCCAGGTCGCTCGTGTCAGTTCCGTAGATGCCGGCTACCAGCAGGGCCACGTCGATCGGCTGGGCATCCAGTTGCTGTCCCAGGGCACCGATCGAATCCGGATCGAGCGCGTCAAGCCGCACCGGCCTCGCGCCCAGCGCGCGCAAGCCGTCGGCATCCTGCGGACGGCGGAAAGTCCCGATCACGCGGGCGCCGTCGGCTGCGTATTGGCGCGCGAATTCGAATCCTATGCCGCGCGTTGCACCGACCACGAGTACGGTTGGCATGGGGTCAAGCCCTCGGATAGCGGGTCACAAAACGGCGTTCTTCCGCATACGGAAAGATGTCTTCCAACACCCCTTGCAGTATCCGCTCCTTGCGAAGCTGCCAGAACTCGGGGCTCAGCAGGTCCGCATGGTATTTCATGAAGGCGGCGCGGATACGCGCGTCGCCGAGCAGGAAGGGACCGAACTGCTCTGGGAACACGTCGCGCGGGCCGACCGGAAACCACGGATCCCCGGACAGCTCGGCCTCCTCATTGGGGGCTTGAGGGATGCACCGGAAATTGCAGTCGACCATGTATTCGATCTCATCGTAATCGTAAAACACGACGCGGTTCAGCCGGGTGACACCGAAATTCTTGAACAGCATGTCGCCCGGGAAGATGTTCGCGGTCGCCAGATCCTTGATCGCCTGTCCGTACTCCTTCACAGCCCGGTCGACCTCGGCATCGGTCGCGTGCAGCAGGTACACGTTGAGCGGCGTCATGCGCCGCTCGATGTACACATGCTTGATCACCACGGTATGCTCATCCACCTCCACCACGCTCGGGCAGTACGCGACCAGCTCCCGGATCAGCTCGGCCGAGAAGCGCCGCCGGGGCAGGGCAACCAGCGAGTACTCCCAGGTATCGGACATCCTCCCGACCCGATCGTGGATCTTGACCAGGCGGTATTTCGACATGACCTGCTCGCGATCGGTCTCCTTCGGCTGCGCGATCAGGTCCCGTATCACCTTGAAGACATAGGGATACGAAGGCAGCGTAAACACCGTCATCACCAGCCCCTTGATGCCCGGCGCGATCTGGAACGAATCGCTCGAATGCCGCAGGTGATGCAGGAAATCGCGATAGAAAAGCGTCTTGCCCTGCTTCTGCAGGCCCACCATCGTGTACAGCTCGCTGGGCGGCTTGTACGGGATGATCGAGCGCAGAAATTCGACATAGGCGGACGGCGCTTCCATGTCGACCAGGAAGTAGGCGCGCGCGAAGGAAAACAGGGTTGCAACCGTATCGGCCGACAGCAGCAGGGTATCGACGTAGATCTCACCGCGCGCGTTGCGCAGGAACGGCACCGCGATCGGCATGATGCGCGTGCCGTTGAGGAAGCGCCCGATCAGGTAGGCGCCCTTGTTGCGGTAGAACAGATTCGACAGCACCTGGATCTGGCAGTCCGGCTCGACGCGGAAGGGCCGCCCCAAGGCAGCGCCAGCCGGGCTCGACCGGTGCGCCTCGCAGATCGCGCGCATCACCAGGCGCAGGTCGCGTTCGACGTCGACGAACGGGCAAGCCAGCCCGAGGTCGATCACGATCTGTCGCAGCGTATTGCGCAGCCCCGCGGTGGCCGGATAATAGGTGCGGTACGACGGCGGATCCGAGTCCATGTAATCGGTCGCAACGCCGGGCCGCACGAAGATGAACGCGTTGTTGAAGTACAGCCGGTTGAGCAGCTTGGTGCACACCGTGTTGAAGAATGTCTCGGCGCATTCGGGTTGGCGGTGCCGCGCCAAGGCCGCCACATACTGCTGCTTGACGGCCTGCCACAGGGCGTCGCGTTCCCCGTCCGACAGCGAATCCAGATCGAAATCGCGCTGGATGCGGTCCACGGCCTCGCGAACCCGTTGATCGTAGAAATCGATCCGGTCGCGGGCGGCCATCCGCATGCCGTGCCAGTCTCCGGTTTCGAAGCGGGCCTTGGCCAGCTGGGCCACGTAGCGGAAGCGGCGGTAGTGCAGGTCGAAGCCTTCCAGGATCGCGTGGGCAATCGCGGCCGGTTGCGGCATCGATCGATCGAACCGGGCCGGCTCGATCGCCACCTCGCCCGACCTGGCGGCCGGCTCGTCGGTCGCCGGGTCGTCGTTCGTCTCCGCCGCCAGGGCGCCGACCGTCACGAAGTCTCCCCGAAATACTCGCGTCCGATCAGCATGCGGCGGATTTCCGAGGTGCCGGCCCCGATCTCGTACAGCTTGGCGTCGCGCCACAGGCGTCCGGCCGGATATTCGTTGATATAGCCATTGCCGCCGAGGATCTGGATCGTCTCGCCGGCCATCCAGGTGGCTCGCTCCGCCGCGAACAGGATGGCACCGGCGCAGTCCTTGCGAACGCTGCGCACATGCCGGTCGCCCAGGCGGTCCAGGTTGCGGCCCACCGCGTACACGTAGGCCCGGCACGCCGACAGCGTGGTCAGCATATCGGCAAGCTTGGCCTGGATCAGCTGAAATTCACCGATCGGCTGGCCGAACTGGCGCCGCTGGTGGATATACGGCGTGACCACATCCAGACAGGACTGCATGATTCCCAGCGGGCCCGCCGCCAGCACCGCGCGCTCGTAGTCCAGGCCGCTCATCAAGACCCGTACACCTTCGTTCAAACCGCCCAGAATGTTTTCGGCGGCAACCTCGCAATCGCGAAATATCAACTCGCCCGTGTGAGAGCCACGCATACCCAGCTTGTCCAGCTTGCGGCCGACCGAAAACCCGCGCATGCCCTTCTCGACGATGAAGGCGGTGATGCCGCCCGCGCCGCGCTCCGGATCGGTCTTCGCGTAAACCACCAGCGTGTCGGCATCCGGCCCGTTCGTGATCCACATCTTGGAGCCATTCAACACGTAACCGCCGCTGCGCTCCTGCGCCCGCAGGCGCATCGACACCACGTCGGATCCCGACTCGGATTCGCTCATCGCGAGCGCGCCGACGTGCTCGCCCCGCACCAGTTTGGGCAGATAGCGCTGTTTCTGGGCGGCGTTGCCGTTGCGCCGGATCTGGTTCACGCACAGGTTCGAATGCGCGCCGTACGACAGCCCGACCGAGGCTGAAGCCCGGCTGATCTCCTCCATCGCGATCATGTGCGCCAGGTATCCCAGCGCGCTGCCCCCGTACTCTTCCTCCACCGTGATCCCCAGAACGCCCAGCTCGCCCAGGCGTGGCCATAACGCCATCGGGAACTGATCGCTGCGATCGGCTTCGGCCGCCACCGGCGCGATCTCGCGCTGTGAGAACGAGCGCACCGCGTCGCGCAGCGATTCCAGATCCTCGCCCAGGTCGAAATCGAGTCCCGCGTGCGGCATGTTGACCTCCCTGCTGCGCCCCTGTCCGTCCTCTGTGATGGTAGCGCGCCCGCAGCAGCACGCGTACTACAATCGACCACACATCCTTGCGCCCGCCCGTCATCTGTCGGGTCCGCCCGCGTGAACTCCGCCGAACACGAGCTGGACTTCCCCTGGACCTCGGCACCCGAGCCGGGCGCGGCCGTCATGCTGCGGCCGGGCCTTTACTGGCTGCGGATGCCGCTGCCGTTCGCACTGAACCACATCAACTTGTGGCTGCTCGAAGACGAGATCGAGGCTCGCTGCGGCTGGACCGCGATCGACTGCGGCATCGCCGATGATCCGACACGCCAGGCCTGGCACAAGCTGTTCGAAGGTGCGTTCGGCGGCCGGCCGTTGCTGCGCGTGATCGCAACCCACTTTCACCCGGATCATCTGGGCCTGGCCGAGTGGCTCTCGCACGGAGGTGATGGCGCGCGCTGGCATGCGCCGGTGTGGATGACGGCCGCGGAATACATGGTCGCACGACTGCTGACGACCGCAGCCGGGTCATCGCTGCACTCCGATCTTGCACCCCAACGCCGCTTCTACGAGGAGCATGGGGTGGATGGCGACGAAGCGCTGCTGCGAGCTCAGTCACGCGGCGAGCGCCGCTACGCGCGGATGGTGCCCGCGGTGCCGCCCACGTTTCGGCGGATCTTCGACGGCGAGTCGATCCGGATCGGCGCCAAGCGCCAGGCGCGCCAGTTCCGCGTCATCACCGGGTTCGGCCACGCCCCGGAGCACGCCAGCCTGATGTGCGACGACGAGCGCATCCTGATCTCCGGCGACATGGTGCTGCCGAGCATTTCGACCAACATCAGCGTGTATGACATCGAGCCCGAGGCCGATCCGCTGTCGCAATATCTGGACTCCATCGATCGGCTGGCCGCGCTGCCAGCCGACACGCTGGTGCTGCCCTCGCACGGTCTGCCATTTTTGGGCCTTCACGCGCGCGTTGCCCAGTTGCACGCGCATCATCGCGAGCGCCTCGACGAGACGCTGCAGGCCTGTGGGACGCCGCGCACGGCCGATCAGCTGATGCCGCTGCTGTTCCGCCGTCCTCTGGATCGCCACCAGGTGACCTTTGCGTTCGGCGAGACTCTGGCGCACTTACATCGCCTGTGGTACGGCGGCCTGCTGGAGCGCCAACGGGGCGCCGACGGCATCTACCGGTTCAGCCGTGTCTGACCGCTCGCATCTGAAGCCCGAGACGCTCCTGACCACGCTGGGCCGCGACGGCACAGAGCGCGACGGCTTCGTCAATCCGCCGCTGGTGCGGGGTTCCACGGTGCTGCACCCGAGCGTGCACGAGATGGTCGAGCGCGCCCGGCGCCGCGCGGCCGGCGACGATTCGATGCCGGTTGGCTACGGACTGTATGGCACGCCGACGCACCACGCGTTTTGCGACGCGCTGACCGCGCTCGAGGGCGGACACCGCAGCTGGGCGCTGCCCTCCGGACTGACCGCCTGCACGATCGCGATCCAGGCCTACGTGCAGCAGGGAGACCACGTCTTGGTGCCTGATTCGGTCTACAACCCGACGCGGCGGTTCTGCCGTGACACGCTGTCACGCTACGGCATTGAGACGACTTTTTATCCGCCCTGTATCGGCGAGACAATTCAAGAGTTTTTTCGCCCGAATACACGGGTGCTCTTCATGGAATCGCCGGGATCGCTGACATTCGAAGTGCAAGACGTTCCACTACTGGCGCAGATCGCGCGTCAGCGCGGTACCGTCAGCGTGATCGACAACACCTGGGCCACGCCGCTTTATCTGCAGCCACTGGCGCTGGGCGTCGATGTGTCGTTGCACGCGGCGACCAAATATATCTCGGGGCATTCGGACCTGGTGATCGGTACCGTCACCGCCAACGAAGCCGCCTGGCCTGCACTGCGCGAGGCGATTCACCAATACGGGCTGAACACCAGCCCGGACGACTGCTGGCTCGCGCTGCGCGGCCTGCGCTCGCTGGCGGCGCGGCTGACGCGTCACCGGGAAAATGCCGAGCGGCTGATCGATTGGCTGCGGACTCAACCCGAGGTCGTGCGTGTGCTGTATCCCGCACTGCCCGAGGATCCCGGCCATCGCCTCTGGCGTCGCGACTTTCGTGGAGCCAGCGGCCTGTTCGGGGTCGAGTTGGCGGCCACGGTCAGCGAGCAGGCGCTGACCACGATGATCGATGGCCTGCAACGGTTCGGGCGCGGATACTCCTGGGGCGGATTCGAGAGCCTGTTGATAGCGGTCCGCCCCGAGCGCAGCGCGGAGCCGCGTCCATCTTGCGGCCCGATGTTCCGCATCAGCGCCGGGTTGGAGAGTGCCGACGATCTGATCGAGGACCTGCGCGCCGGCTTCGAGCGCCTGCGCGCCAATTGACCACCGATTTTCAACTCGACCGCGGAGACTGAAATGAGCGCAATCACTGGAAACCTGAAGCGAACTGCGATGGCGGCGCTGCTGCTGTGTGGATTCGCGTTGTCTTCGTCCCCGTCGGCAGCCGCCTCCAAGGAGGAGCTGGACGCACATGCGCGCGAGGCGATCGGGGATCTGTACCGGGCCAGCCCGGCCGCCAGGCAGCTGGCCGGCAGGGCGGCCGGCATGCTGGTGTTTCCGAGCGTCATCAAGGCCGGATTCTGGGTCGGCGGCGAGTACGGCGAGGGGGCTCTGGAGATTGGCCAGAAGACCGTCGCCTACTACAACGTCGTCTCGGCCTCCTTCGGGCTGCAGGCGGGCGTGCAGGACAAGAGCGTCGTGCTGATGTTCATGACGCCCGATGCGCTCGCCAAGTTCCGCGAGAGCCACGGTTGGAAGGCCGGTGTCGACGGCTCGGTCGCGCTCGTCACGCTGGGAGCCGGCAAGGATTTCGACTCTGAGACCCTGCAAAAGCCGATCGTCGGCTTCGTGTTCAACAACAAGGGGTTGATGGCCAATCTGACGCTGGAGGGCTCGAAGATCAGCTTGATCGACAAGAACGGCAAGAGCAGTCAGGATCAGGCGCGGCGGGGCGATCGCGGCGGAAAGACCAACCAGGTTGCGACCACCGCCGCTGCGAAGAGCAAGTAGCCAAGGGTGAACACCCAGTCGGGAAGGTTGTAGTACAGCGCGCGCTCGACCCACTGCTGGATCAAGCCGTTCGGGGGCCGGCGGTTTCGCAACGCCGCCTCCCACACGGTGAGAGGGCACGCAACACCGACCAGCGACTCGAGCGCGACGAAGCCGATGGCGCCCAGGTGCAAAACCCGCAGCCATCGGATACGGACCCAGGACCAGCCCGCCAAAGCGCCGATCCAGATCAGCGGCAGGCCGGCCGTGATGAAGACCACGATCGCGCAATGAACCGCGAGAACCGCGTCGGCCAGCATTCGATGGCTACTGGCCAGTCACACCCGAGGCGAGCCTGGGCTTGCGTCCGCGCCTTTGCACGATCCGGTCGAAGGCCGCATTGGGAACCATCCGCATCAGGCGTGCCAGCCAGGCCATCTGCCACGGAATGACCCGATAACTGTCGCCGCGCAGGATGGCGCCCGCGGCCTTGCGCGCAAAGACATCGGCGTCCATCAGAAACGGCATCCAGTACGGATTGTCGGCCGTCATCGGTGTGGCGATGAAGCCCGGTGCGATCGTCACGACCTGCACGCCGCTGGCGCGCAGCTCGATGCGCAGGCTTTCGCAGTAGTTGATCAACGCAGCCTTGGAGGCGCAATAGGCACCGGCGCCGGGCAATCCGCGAACGCCCGCCACGCTGGCGATGGCCGCCAGCGTTCCACGCCCGCGCGCGCTCATCGGGCCCACGAACGGATGAAACGTGTCGATCGCAGCCAGCCAGTTGGTGGCGAAAATGCGCTGAAAGACCGGCAGATCCTCGACCTGTCCGGTCAGTGTGCCGGACGATATGCCGGCGTTGGCGATCACCACGTCGGCACCGCCGCTGGCCCGCTCGAACTCGCGCGCCGCGTCGATCAGGCGCGAACGGTCGGTGACGTCGAGCGCGTAGCGCCAGTGGCGTCCTGGCAGCCGCCCGATCAGCGCATCGAGCGCATCGCCGCGGCGCGCTACCAGCCCGAGCGTGGCGCCGCGCGCGGCAAACTCACGCGCCAGCGCAGCGCCGATCCCGCTGGAAGCACCGGTGATGAAGACGTTCATGCTCGTCTCACGGGCCGCTCGCGAGGGGTTGTTGGGCCGGAGTGTCCGGGTTGCGGGGCTGCGAGTTTGACGTCCCGAACCTGGCGCTTGCCAGGTGACTCAGCGTAGGGGGTTCGGGGCGTACCCGCGGACCGCAACCCCGACGCTGCGGCCTCAGCGCTTCTTGCGCTCGCTCCGAACCCGCTCCAGAAGATAGTCCATCACCGCCAACGCGGCGGCGTTTCCCTTCTTGCGTGCGATCGAAGGCGAGGTCAGGAAACGCCCATCGCAAGCAAGCGTCGGAGTACCGTCGATCCGATAGTTCTGCCAGACCTGGTTGGCCCGGTTCACCGCGGAGGCGATCGAGAACGAGTTGTACACGGACAGCCACTTGTCCCGGTCGATACCGTTGGCCGCCACGAAGTCCGCGATGTCGTTCGTGTCGAACAGCTTCTTCCTGTCGATGTGGATCGCCTTGAACACCTTCATATGCATGTCGTCCAGGCGGCCGAGCGACTGCAGCGCGTAGAACGTCATCGACAACGGGTTCTCCGACGGATTGAACGCGACCGGCACGTGCATGTATGCGACATCCGAGGGCAGCCGCTTGCGCCAGGCCTCCAGGTCGTTGACGAATTCGAAGCAGTGCGGGCACCAGTAGCCGAAGAAGTCGACCACCTCAATCTTGTTGACACCGGCCTCCAGCGGCGGCTGCGGGCGATCCAGCACGACGTAGTCGACGCCGGCTTCGGGAGCCGTCGGCGCCTGCGCCGCGGCCACCAGCGGCGCGCAGCACAGGCCCATCACCAAACTGCGGCGTTGCTTCGATGCATGCATGGACACCCCTTGCTCTGATTCATTTCGAACGGCTGGCGTCGCCCCCGGACGCGACACCACAGGCCTCACGGATTGCGTACGACCTGCGCCTCGATCCCGTTTTCGGTCAGGGTGCGGCGGATGCCCGACAGATCGTCGAGCTCCCGGTACGGACCGATGCGCACCCGGTAAAGGACCGTTGCGTCCTGCGTCACCTGGGTCACGCGGGCGTCCAGGCCAAGCAGCGCGAGGCGCGCGCGCATCGCATCGGCATCCTGCGGCGATTTGAAGGCGCCGGTCTGCAGCATCAGCCGCCCGCCATTGTCGGCGGCCGGCGCCGCGGCAGCCGCCGGCGCAGTGACTGCGGCCGCCGGCGCCTTTTCCTCGGTGGCCGGCGCCGCGGCGTCGCGCGGGTGATCGGGCGTTGCAACCGGCACCGCGGCGTGATTCGAATACAGCGGCTTGTTCGGATCCGGAAGCTGGCCGCCGGCGGCCGGATTCACGTTCTCGGTGGGCCGCTGAACCTTGTTGATGAACGGCACCGGCGAGTTCGTGATGTAAAGGGCCGCGGCCGTCGACAGTGCGATGCCGCACACCAGCCCGACCACGAAGCCGGCGACCGCTCGATCGGACCAGCTCAACACAAGCATCGGTGAACGCATGGGTGAACGCATCTCTGAACGCATCTCTTAGCGCAGCTCTGACTTGTGACGGTCCATTCGCGACAGACTCACATCCGTTCCGGGGCACCGACGCCGATCAGGCCGAGCCCGTTTCTCATGACCTGCCGCACTGCCAGCAGCAGCGCAAGCCTGGCGGCGCGCAAACCCCGGTCTTCGACCAGGATGCGCTCCGCATTGTAGAACCCATGCAATTGGGCCGCGAGCTCCCTCAAGTAGAAAGCGATCTGGTGCGGCGCCAGTGCCTCGGCCGCCTCCCGCACCACGTCGGGAAAGTCGCTCAAGCGGGCCAGGAGCTCCATTTCGCGAGCTGAATTCAGCGGGGTGAGGTCCACCTGGAGCGCAGCCTGCTCATCGAACGCACTGCCCTGGTCGGCGGCCTGTGCGAACACCGAGCAGATCCGCGCGTGCGCATACTGCACGTAATACACCGGATTGTCTTCGCTGCGCGACTGTGCCAGATCGACGTCGAACGTGAACTCGGTGTCGGCCTTGCGCGAGACCAGGAAAAAGCGCGTTGCGTCGCGCCCGGCCCACTCGACCAGATCGCGCAGTTGGACCGAGGTGCCGGCCCGCTTGGACATCTTCACTTCCTGCCCACCGCGCATCACCCGCACCATCTTGTGAAGCATGTACTCCGGGTAACCCGGCGCAACGGTCAAGCCCATGGCCTGGCCCACCACTTGCAGTCCGGCGCGCACGCGCACGACGGCGCTCTGGTGGTCGGACCCTTGCACGTCGATCGCTCGCATGAAGCCGCGCTGCAGCTTGGTCAGGTGGTAGGCCACATCCGGCACGAAGTAGGTGTAGCTGCCGTCGGCTTTGCGCATCACCCGGTCTTTGTCGTCGCCACTGCCCTCCACGGCCGTCGTGCGCAGCCACAGCGCGCCGTCCGATTCGTACGTCATGCCCGCTTCGACCATCGCCCGCACGACCGCGTCGACCCGCCCATCCTGGTAAAGCGACGATTCCAGGTAGAAGCGATCGAAGCGGACCCCCAGCGCCTCGAGGTCCAGATCCTGCTCGTGCCTCAGGTAAGCCACGGCGAAGCGGCCCATCGCGCCGACGTCGGCCGCATCTCCGGTCGCCTGCACCGCGGCGCCGTCGCTGGCACGCACGGTAGCGCCCGCCAGAAACGCGCGTGCGATTTCGACGATGTAGTCGCCCCGGTACTCGATCGAATCCGGCTCGACCGTTTCACCGAGCAGCTCACGTGCGCGCGCCTGCACCGAAGCAGCCAGCTTGTCGATCTGCGCGCCCGCGTCGTTGTAGTAGAACTCGCGCGACACCTCCCAGCCGCGTGCGGCCAGCAGGTGGGCCAGCGCATCGCCCAGCGCGGCCTGGCGCGCATGTCCGACATGCAGCGGGCCGGTCGGATTGGCGGAGACGAATTCGATCACCACGCGGCGACCCTGGCCCTCGGCTCCGCACCCGAAGCGGTCGGCCTCGCGCAGGACCGCGAACGCCACGGCCCGCTTGGCGTCGGCGTTCAGACGAATATTGATAAAGCCCGCACCCGCCACTTCGACCGCTGCCAGCAGCTCGCCACTGTGAGGCAGTTCGCGCAGGCGTGCCGCGATCTGCTCGGCAATCTGACGCGGGGGCTGCCCCAGCTCGCGCGCCAGCGCCAAGGCAACCGCAGACGACAGGTCGCCATGCTCCGGGAGCTTGGGACGCTGCAGTTCGACGGGAGGAGGCGCAGCGCGTAATGTGCCCAGCGCCTGGCGCAACAATTCCGCGATCGCCTGCCGCTGTTCGGCGAGCATAGGGACGGGGTCGAGCGGCGGTCGGTCAGCGCACAGTGTACCGGAGCCGGATGGCGACCATTTCGGGCCGGCCCGGGTACCCAGCTGCGCGGAAAGCGAATATTTTCGGGTTTGCCGCGCGCGGCCGCCGGGTTCTCCCGGCGCTGTGTCCGGGTCGAAAAAAGGAGGCTGTTGATGACTACCCTACTCTCCGGCAAGGTTGCCCTGGTTACCGGCGTCAGCCGCGATGGGCAGGTTGGACAGGTGGTCGCCAGGGCGCTGGCCGCGGAGGGTGCGGCCCTCGGCATCGTCGCCCGTTCGCGCGATCACGTCGAGGCGCGGGCGCAGGAATTGACGTCAAGCGGAGCGCGGGTGCTGCCCGTGGCGGCCAACCTTGTGGACGAATCCGAAGTGCGGGAGGCGGTCGATCGGGTCGTCCTCAAACACGGCCGCATCGATATCCTGGTGAACCTGGCCGGCGGACTGACCCGCTACAAACCGGCGGTCGATTTCACGCTGGAAGACTGGAACAGCGAACTGAACAACAATCTTCTGTCGGCCTTCCTGTGCTCGCGCGCGGTGTTTCCACGGCTGCGGGACGCGGGCGGGGGAACCATCATCAATTTCTCCCGCGCCGGATCGGCCCAGGCCAACATGGTCGCCTACAACTGCGCCAAGGCCGGGGTGGACGCGCTGACGCGCACGCTGGCCCTCGAAGGTCGCGACTACGGCATCCGCGTCAATGCGGTGGCGCCGGGGCTGGTCGACACTGGATCGAACATCGAATCGATGAAACCCAAGGATCTGAAGAAATGGGCGAAGAAAGACGATATCGCCCGGGTCGTCGTCTTTCTTGCTTCCGATGCCTCGGCCGGCATGACCGGGCAGACGTTGTCCGTGACCGGCTGGGGGATCTGACGACCGCAACCCGAGGTTGCCTTTGAATCGACCATCGAAGGAGCACCGGATGAAGCTTCTATTGTTGTCGCTGCTGTCGACGGCCGCCGTGGCCGCGCCGCCCGGGTACCGGATCACGGCACAGGTCCCGGTCGCCGGGCCCACCCGCTGGGACTACGTATTCGTCGACCAGGGCGCACACCGCGCCTATGTCGCTCACGGGATGCAGACGGACATCCTGAGCACCGCCGATGACACCGTGATCGGGCACCTGGCCGACACGCGTGGCGTACACGGCATCGCCGTGGCAGGCAAACTTGGGCTGGTGTTCACCAGCAACGGCGCCGACAACGAGATCGGGGTGTACGACCTCGCCACGTACAAGCGGTTGCGGTCGATCAAGGCCGGCGCGAATCCGGATGCGATCGTTTACGAATCGGTATCGCAACGGGTGATCGCCTTCAATGGACGTTCGCAGGACGCAACGGTGGCTGATGCCAGGACCGGTGCGGTGGTCGCCGCCTCGATTCCGGTCGGAGGCAAGCCGGAATTCGCGGTTGCCGACGGACACGGCCTGGTGTACTTCAACATCGAAACCACGGCCGAAATCGGCGCGCTCGACGCCCGGTCCGGCCGGCTGGTCGGGCGCTATTCGATCGCCCCGTGCGACAGTCCGACCGGATTGGACGCGGATTCGCAGGGCCGGCTCTATTCGGTCTGCAGCAATGGGCTGATGGTCATCAGCGATCCGATCGCGCACAAGATCATCGCCAAGGCCCCCATCGGAGCGGGGCCGGACGGAGTCGTCTGCCTGGACGGCTACGCGATTAGCGCCAACGGAGGCGACGGCACCGCGAGCATCATCGGCGAAGTCTCACCGGGGCGCTTCGAGGCGGTCGGCACCGTGACCATCGCCCGCGGCGCCAGGACCATCGCTGCGGACCGTTCGCTGCATAAGCTGTTTTTGCCGACGGCCGACTTTGGCCCACCGGCTGACCAGGCGCAGAAGAGCACGCGTCCCGAGCCCGTCCCGGGAAGCTTCAAAGTGGTGGTCATCAGCGCGCACTGACGCGCCGCCGTCCGTAACCCGTTCGCCCCGTCCGCCTCGGCGCCCTGATTCGTGGCCGGGCGGCTGGTACGGTCCAGACAGTCGCGAGACCCGACTCATGGGCGTGACGCACAGGGCTGCGACGCGCGAGCATACTGGCTCCGTCGCTCCGGACACCCAGGATTACGGCGATGCACATCCGAAATCGATCGAACAGGTTGCTTGCGGCCTCCGCACTGTCGTTGGCGGCGCTTGCGACCCTGCTGCCGCAAGCCTGTCAGGCCGAGCCACCGAAGGTGCAGGTGAAGGTACTGAGCGCAGGTGCCTGCGAGGGCTTCGTCTCGCTGATGGCGGCCGACTTCGAAAAGCGGCTTGGCCGACCGGTCTCGATCGAGGAAGGCACGATCGGCCAGCTGGTGAAGCGTATCAACCAGGGTGAACCATTCGATGTGGCCTTGCTGACACCCGCCGGACTCGAGCGCATCCCCGGCCGCTTTGCCGCCGACTCCAAGGTCGAACTGGTGCGCGTCGGAATCGGGGTCGCGGTGCGCGAAAACGCTCCACGACCGGAAATCGGCAGCGTGGAGGCGTTCAAACGGGCGCTGCTCCAGGCCCGGTCGATCGCCTATGTCGATCCGGCCGCGGGTGGCACCAGCGGGATTTATTTCTCGCACCTGCTGGAGCGGCTTGGCATCGCCGAGGCGGTCCAGGCCAAGCAGGTCCTGGTGCCGGGTGGTGCGGTCGCGCAGCGCGTGGCCAGCGGAGAGGCCGAGATCGGCATCCAGATGACCAGCGAAATGGTCGGTGTCAAGGGTGTCACGGTGATCGGGCCGCTGCCCGAGCCGATCCAGACCTACACCGTGTACGCCGGCGTGATCGGCGCGAAGTCGTCCGAACCGGCGGCGGCGCGTGCACTGCTCGATCTGCTGGCAAGTCCAGCCGCCGCCGACCGCCTGAAAGCCGCGGGCCTGGATCGCCCCTGAACCCGCTATCGGACCTTGGTCAGTTCGAACAGCGGCAGCAGCGATCCAACCGTCACCCCCCGGTAATTGGTGAGCGGCGGCCGAAAGGTGCGAGCGAGCGGGCTGCCCGCCGGCTTGGCGAGCAGACCCAACTGGTGCAGGACCTCGGTCGTCACGCTGTGCAAGGCGCGTGCGTTGCCGTCGGCGATGCGCACCGCGATCCCGAGGCCACGCGAGCGGATGCCGATCGCTTGCACGCCGTCGGCGCCGGCTTTGGCGATCCAGTCGCCGCCGCCGGTCTGCGCCAGCGCCAGGTCAATGCGCGCGGTCCCCGACACCAGGTCCGGGTGGCGCAACATCGCGTAGCGCAGCGCGGCAAGCGGCGAGCCATCGGCGCTTGCGAGCTGTGCATAGGTTTGAGCCAGCCGCACCAGCGGCAACGCGTAGTTCGGAGCGCCGCAGCCGTCGGTCCCGGATTCGATCGGGCAAATCCCCGCGAACCGCTGCACGGCGTTGCGGATACGCACCTGCAGGGCCGACTCCGGTGCCAGGTAGTCGGTCAGTCGATGTCCGTGCAGCCGGCAGTAGGCCAGAAAGCCCGCGTGCTTGCCCGAACAGTTGTGGTGCAGGGCTCCAAAGCGAGCCTGCGCTGGAACGGGGGTGCCCGTGGCGCCGTAGTACAGCGGCGGGTGGCAACCGCACTGCAGATCGCTTTCGCCAGCCTGGACGCGCGCCAGCATGCGCTGCACGATCCGCACATGGATCGCCTCACCGCTGTGGCTGGCGCACATCAGCGCCACCTCGTGCGATCCGAATCCAGTCCTGGCGGGGCCGTCGTCTTCGACGAACGGCAGCGCCTGCAGCGGCTTGAGCGCCGAGCGCGCGAAGTTCAGGGCCTGGACGTCCCCGGCGCTGGCCAGCAGATCGCCATGCGCGTCGCACACCGCAATCGTGCCGTAGTGCACGCATTCGATCGTGCGTCCCCGCGTGGTAGCCAGCAGCGGCACATGGCCTGCTATCAGCGCCATCGACCGGCTCAGGCCGGCGCGTTCAGGCCGGACGTCGGGGCGGCGGCGGCCAGATTCGCGCCCACCTCTTTCCGATACCGGTTCAAATCCTGCACGGTCTCGAAGGTCCGTTCGAACAGCAGGCTCAGATTGTGCAGGATGCGCTTGACCACGCGCGTCTCCCATTCCGAATCGAACCGGATCTGCTGATCGAGCCAGCGATCCAGCCAGTTGGGATCCGGCAGGCGCGATTGCACCGTGTCCTTCGGATACATGCGCCGATTCACATGCAGATTGGTCGGATGCAGCGCCCGGTCGGTGCGCCTCGCGCTGGCCATCAAGACTCCGATCCTGGCGAACGCCGCGCGCGCCGAGTCGCCCAGCTCGGCCAGGTACTTTTTCATGTAGCGCAGATACGCACCGCCATGGCGCGCCTCGTCCTGCGACAGCAGCTGATAGATGTGGCAGATCACCGGCTCTGTGTGCCATTCGGCGGCGCACCGGTACCAGTGGTTCAGGCGCACCTCGCCGCAGAAGTGCAGCATCAGGGTCTCCAGCGCCGGCGCCGGGTCGAATTCAAAGCGCACGTTGTGCAACTCCTGACGGGTCGGCACCAGGTGCGGCCGGAACCGGTTCAGGTACTCGATCAGCGCCAGCGAATGCTTCTGCTCCTCGAAGAACCACACCGACATGAAAGCGCAGAAATCCGAGTCGTCGCGGTTGTCGCGCAGGAACATCTCGGTGGCCGGCAGCGCCGCCCACTCGGTGATCGCGTTCATCTTGATGGTCATCGCCTGGTCTTCGGTCAGGCGAGCATCGTCGAAGCGGTCCCACGGAATGTCCTTCTCCATGTTCCAACGGACCGCTTCGAGCGACTTGAAAATCTCGGGATACAGCATGTCCATACGCGTCTCCCGCTCCCAGCAGGGCGCACCTCGCTCGCCGCGAGTGGTGGCCGTGGAGCCGCCGCCCCGGCAGCTCTATCCCGCTACGCGCTTGTCATGCACGATCATCGCGTAGGCCGAGTGATTGTGAATCGATTCGAAATTCTCGCACTCGACGGTGTAGGAGCTCACGCGCGCGTCGCGGTTCAGCTCCAGCGCGACGTCGCGCACGATGTCCTCCACGAACTTCGGATTGTCGTAGGCGCGCTCGGTCACGTACTTCTCGTCCGGCCGCTTCAGCAGCGCCCAGACCTCGCAGGAGCCGGCCGTCTCGGCGATCCGGATCTGCTCGTGGATCGCCAGCGGCGAAGCCACCTCGACCTGGACCGTCACGTGAGAGCGCTGGTTGTGGGCGCCGTAATCGGAGATCCGCTTGCTGCACGGGCAAGCGCTCGTGACCGGGACTACAACCTTCTGGCGCAGCGTCAGCGCACCATCGGCCAAGCGGGCTGCCAGCGTGACGTCATAGTCCATCAAGCTTTCCACGCCACTCACTGGAGCCGCCTTGCTCACAAAATAGGGGAAACGTGCCTCGATCGAGCCGCTGGACGCTTCGAGCCTCTGAAGCATCGATCGCAAAAGCGAACCGATGCGCGCCGCGGTCAACGGCTCGCGGTTCTCCTGCAGCAACGCGATGAAGCGCGACATGTGGGTGCCCTTCTGGTGGGCGGGCAGCCCGACCAACATGTCGATCGAGGCGACCGACGTCTGCGGTCCGTCCGGTGTGGCGATCGTCACCGGGTGCCTGATCGCCCGCACGCCGACCTGCTCAATGGCGAGCTGCCTCAGGTCGGCCGACGACTGCACGTCCGGCAGGAAAAGCGAGTCCGGAGCATTCATAAACTGGCAGGAATCCTCATGGGTTCAGGGACCAGGACGATCGACCGCGCGCAGGCCGGATCGTTCCTCGGCGGCCCGTGGCACCTGCTTTTTAGTGTGCCGCACCCCCTCGTTTTTCGCAAACCGGGCGCCAATCAGGGCTGGCCGGCGTTGCCTTGGTTGCGCCCTGGTCGAATCGAGCTTAGGGGTCACCTATGACTTGGACAAAACAAGCCGGCCCAGAACGCAGTGGCCGACCGTGCCATACACGCGCGACGGCGAACTCCTATGAGAATCACGTCACCTGAAAAACCCGACCCTTTCTGACTTCGGCATGATACGCTTGCGTCCCTGGATTGTCGTGGACAGATAGGCGCTGCTTGAGAATGAACGATGCCGGCCTCGACGCTGCCGGCGGTGCCTTCGGGATCGCCGCCGTTGAGCGCGACACGGGTTTGAGCAAGGACACGCTGCGCGTCTGGGAGCGCCGCTACTCGTTTCCGCTTCCGGCGCGCGATTCCTCCGGTGAGCGCGTTTATTCGCGCCAGGAGGTCGAAAAACTCAGGGTGCTTAAGCGGCTGCTCGACCAGGGACACCGGCCCGGCAAAGTGATCGGCCTTGCAATGGAGCAGCTCGAGCGGCTGGCCGATTCGGCGGCCCCCCACGCGGCACGGCGGGCCGAGGTTGCCCGCCTGCACGGGGGCTTGGATTTGTACCTGGACCTGACGCGTCAGCATCGGGTCGAGGAACTGCGCCGCCAGCTGTCCCAGTCGCTGCTGCGAATCGGACTGGCGCGTTTCGTGTCGGAGGTGGTCTCTCCGCTCAATGAGCTGGTCGGCGATGCCTGGGCCCGGGGGCGTCTGGAAATCTACGAGGAACACCTGTATACCGAGTCGATTCAGGTGGTCCTGCGCAACGCGATCAGCTCGATACCGCGC
>DATBCI010000128.1:0-12995 GCA_036270555.1 Burkholderiaceae bacterium | reverse complement strand
GGCCGTGGGTCGACCTGCTCGTCGGGAGCCACGCCGGCCATCGGATCGGTCGTGATGTTGCGCACGCTGTTGCCCGACGTCTGGATCGCATGCATCTGAACGGTCGCCAGCGCCTGCAGGATGTCCGGCGAGTCCTCCAGGCGCGGCCAATTGAACTGGATGTTCTGGCGCGTCGTGAAATGCCCGTAGCCGCGGTCCCAGGTGCGGGCTATGTGGGCCAGCATCCGCATTTGGCGCGACGACAGCAACCCGTACGGGATCGCGATCCGCAGCATCGGCGCATGGCGCTGGAGGTAGAGGCCGTTGCGCAGCCGCAGCGGACGGAATTCATCGTCCGTCAGCTCGCCCCGCTGATGGCGCGCGACCTGGTCGCGGTACTGCGCGACCCGTTCGTCGACCATCCTTTGATCGAATTCCGTGTATCGGTACATGGTCAGATCACCAGGCGGGTTCCGATCAGCGTCAGCATCGCCGCCAGCAGAACCCGCAGCACCTTCTCGGGCAGCCGGTCGGCCAGCAGCGCACCCAGCCAGATCGCCGGTACGGACCCGACCAGCAGCGCGCCCAGGACCGGCCAGTTCACGGTGCCCAGCGCCACATGGCCGAGTCCTGCGACCAGCGTGAGCGGAATCGCGTGCGCGATATCGACCGCGACCAGGCGCTTGGCCGTCAGCGTGGGATACAGGAACAACAGCGCGACGACCCCGATGACGCCGGCGCCCACCGAGGTCAGCGTCACCATCACACCGATCACGAGGCCCACCGCCACCGTGGGCAGCGCGCGAATCGGAGTCGCCGGATTGTCCTGGGCTGGTGCATAGCGACGCCCAAATGACTGGATGTTGGAACGGAACAAAAGGCCCGCGGCCGTCAACAGCAGCGCCGCCGCGAGGGCCGGGCGCACGAAGGCGCCGAACTGGCCGGCGTCCGGATGCCACGCCTGCAAAGCGGCAATCGTGGCAAGTGCCGCTGGAACGGACCCCAGTGTCAGCCAGCCGGTGATCGACCACTGCACGTTGCCGCGTCGCCAATGGGTGATCGCACCGCTCAGCTTCGTGACCGAGGCAAATAGCAGGTCGGTGCCGACGGCCACCTGAGCCGGTAGCCCGAACACGAGCGTAAGCAGCGGAGTCATCAGCGACCCGCCTCCAACGCCGGTAGCGCCCACCACGGCGCCAACCACCGCTCCGCCTACGATGTATTCGAGCAGCACGACCGCTCCGACCTGCTGTTGGATAGTTCCGACAGCCTATTGGCTCGGTCTGGCCCTGGGAACGATCGAATCGCAATGTCCATATGCTGCCTCAGCATGAGGCGGTCCAGCGGGCACGTTAAGCTTGATTTAGGCCCGATCGGACCCAACCTTGGCCCGATGGAAGGTGCAGACATGCGGGTCGCCGCTGGAGCGGATGCCCAGCGCGAGGATTCTGAACATGCTGGCGCGGGAACGCGCGATCCCGGTCTGCTGGACGCGTATTCGCGCACCGTCGTCGAGGCCGTTGAGCGTGTGGGTCCCGCCGTGGGCGCCATTTCGGTGCGACGCCGGCTGGCCGATCGGAACGGACGCATGCACGAGGTCGGTGGCGCGGGCTCCGGCTTCGCCTTTACGCCGGACGGCTTTGTGCTGACCAACAGCCACGTGGTGCACGGGGCGAGCTCGGTGCACGTGGTTTTTCCGGACGGCGCCGAATTCGACGCGGATCCGATTGGCAGCGATCCGACCACCGATCTGGCCGTGGTCCGGGTCGGCAGCAGCGCTCTGGCAGCGGCGCGCCTGGGGCGCTCGGGCGAGCTGCGGGTCGGCCAGGTGGCCATTGCAATGGGCAATCCTTATGGATTCGAGAACACCGTCACGGCGGGCGTGATCTCAGCGCTCGGGCGCTCGCTCCCCGCGCGCGACGGTAATCTGATCGAGGACCTGATCCAGACCGATGCGGCCCTGAATCCGGGCAACTCGGGCGGTCCCCTGGTGAATTCGGCTTCCGAGGTGATCGGGGTCAATACTGCCATCATTCCGGGGGCGCAGGGGCTGTGCTTTGCCGTTGGAGTGGACACCGCGCGCTGGGTCGTTACGCAGCTGCTGGCGCACGGGCGCGTGCGGCGCGCCTTCATCGGATTTACCGGCGTCACCCAGCCAATTCCGCGGCTGCTGCAACGTGCGATCGGCGTGGAGCAGTCCCATGGCGTGCGGGTAGGAGACGTGGCGCCGGACAGTCCCGCGCTGACCGCTGGCATCGAGGCGGGCGACTGGGTCATCGGACTGGACGGCGTCGCCGTGTCGTCAATCGGCGAGTTGCGCCGGCTGCTCGATGACACCCGCATCGGGCGGCTTTGCGCGGCGCGCGTGGTGCGCGGCGCCAAGCTGCTACACCGCGTGATTACGCCGCGCGAGCAGCGCTAGGAATTCTTCTCCCCTCTCCCGCTCGTGGCAGAGGGGTCGGGGGCGAGCGTGTCTGCAATCGCGCGCGCGATGAAATCCATCATCCCGGGCAGCTGTGAAAGCACCGGCAGGGTGCGCACGACGATCTGCGGGTGGCGGGCAGTGAACTCCGCGATGATGGGCGGCAACTCGTTGTCGACATGTCCCGCCGCTGCCCAGAACACCGGTACGACATGGATGCGGCGAGTTCCCTCCGACGCGGCCGCCTCGAGTGCTTCCAGCAACCTCGGAGATTGCAACTCGAGAAACGCCGTGCGCACGCTGCAGCCATCGGCACGCGCCCGGATCGCTTGCGCGAGTTCCCCAAGCGGCGCGGCCCAGCGGACGTCGCGCGCGCCATGGGCGAACAGGATCACCGCGTCGCCGGCAACGACCTTCAAGGGGTGTCCGGTCGCCGGCGAGGCACGGAATGCTCCCAGTCGGCGAGCAGTGCCCGAAGCGCGGCGATAAACGCCAGCGGTTGGTCGAGGATCAGGTGGTGGTACGCCTGTGGGATCTCGACCAGCGGCGCGTTCCGGTTCAGCAGCTCGACCATGTATTCGCTGGTTTCGGGCGGAACGATCGCGCTGAATTCGCCGCGCATCAGCGCAACGCGGCACCGTACCTTTGTCAGGTAATCGCGTACGGGCTTGAGCGAAGCGCGCAGGAACACCCTCGGATCGAATTTCCAGGTCCACCCCTCTGCGGTCTGTTGAAGGGAATGGCGAGCGATATGGTCGAGTATGAAGGCGTTGTCGCAGGTTTGTTCCGGGATGAGGCGGAAGTGGGTGATTCCGGTCTGCAGGTCGGGATAGATTTTCGGCGTGCGAAAAGTCTTCCCGCCTTTGCCGGCCTCGCTCTCCGGATCAGGCCTGCGCACCGGCGAGTCAACGATGATCGCCCCCGTGAGCCGCTCGCCGTGGACTGCCGCCGCGACAATGCTGACCAGGCCTCCCATACTGTGCCCGACCAGAACCGGCGGCTTGCCCGGCGCGGCGTCATCGCTGACCGCCATCACCTCATCGGCCCAGCCCTCGGCCGGGTACGAGTCCCGGCGGCCACTGTCGCCGTGGCCGCTCAGGTCCAGCGCGATCACGTGGTAGTGCTGCGCCAGTTGCGGCGCCAGGTGGTTCCACCACATCGCGTGCGCGGCGCCACCGTGCACCAGCACCAGCGGGGGGTTGTCAGGCTCGCCCCAGGCGAGATAGTGGATCGGGCACCCCGCAACGGTCACGGTGCGCTGGTCGAAGGGCGCTGCGATGGCTTCGGTAAACCAGCCAGGGGCGGCATGCTGCGAGGTCACGGCTGACTCTTCATAAGCTAAGGCCAATCGTCCCCCTGGCTCGATCGCTCGGGGAGCACTGCCACTGGAGGCGGTGACGGACGTCCTGTTCACGGGAGATTATGATTAAGTTTATCGAATGGTCGCGGAGAGGACAGGGAGATCGACATGGCATCGGTGAACAAGGTGATTCTGGTGGGCAATCTCGGGCGCGACCCCGAGACGCGTTACGTCCCCGACGGAGCGGCGATCACGAACATATCGGTCGCGACCACCTCGCAGTGGAAGGACAAGAACACCGGCGAAAAGCGCGAGGAAACCGAGTGGCATCGGGTTGCATTCTTCGGTCGACTGGCCGAGATCGCGGGCGAATATCTGAAAAAGGGCTCGCAGGTGTACATCGAGGGGCGTCTGCGCACTCGCAAGTGGCAGGACAAGGATGGTCAGGACCGCTACACGACGGAAATCGTGGCCGACGTCATGCAGATGCTGGGCGCGCGTCAGGGTGCGGGCGTCCCCCCTCTGGATGACGAACCGCGCGCACCGCGCACGGCGGCCAAGCAGCCCGTAGCGAAAGCGGCCAAGGAACCGGCTGGCGGAGGCGGCGTCGCCGATATGGACGACGATATTCCGTTCTAACGCACGTCATCCGGCTTGCAGCGCTTGCCGGGTTGTTGGATATCCAAAGGCGGGCGGCGCTCATGGACGTAGTCGGGGCCCTCCCGACTTATGCACTGTTTGCTAACCGCTTGTCCACGGGTTGTCCACCCGTTATCCAAACGAAAGCGGCTAGTGCGAGAGCAGCCTGGTGATCGCGGCGACCATCGCGACCGCCGAGAAGATCGAACCGACGCTCCAGCGGATCAGCTCGCTTTTGGCGTCGGCGACCGCGGTCATCGTGCCTGCGATTTTCGCCGCCAGCTCGCCCTTCGCGCGTTCGAGGTCGCCACGCAAGCGTTCCACGTCACGCTGAAGATCGCCGCGCATCTCGGCCATGTCAGTTCGCGTAGCGAGTTGCTCGGCGTGCAATGCATACCGCCGGTCGATCAGACCGTGGATCGCGTCGATCGCACCGCGCGCCTTGTCGTCGGGGACGCCGGCCGCTCGAAACGCCTCGAAGATATCAAGATCCATGAGCATCGGCAGTATAGTTCCGCACCACCCGTCGAGCAGGACTCCCGACGGTAGTAAAGCGAGACGTCTTATCGTATCGGCCCCGCGCCCGACCGACCCGATTTATGCACGGCTTACTCACCGCTTGTCCACCGGTTGTCCACCCGTTATCCACCGTGAAGCACACCGGGCAGATCTAGATATCTCGAAACCTGGATGAACCGATCAGCTCGAGCACTTCGTCGTGCAGGCTGCCTGCTGTCGCCACCAGCGATGGCTCGGCGAGCGGATTGCCCCCGCGCCAGCTGCTGACCCTCCCGCCAGCACCTTCCACCACGGGAACGATCGCTGCCACGTCCCAGTACTGCAGCTGCGGGTCGAGCATCACGTCGGCGCCGCCGGTGGCGAGCGAGAAGTAGCCGAAGCAGTCTCCCCAGGTGCGGTACATGCGGGCCGCTCGGGCCACCGCTTCGATCGCGCCCGCATGGGCCTGTTCGCGGCCGACCCAGCTGGCGCTGGACAGGACCGTTGCGTCGCGCAGTCGACTGCACGGACGCACCCGTACCGGTCGCTGGCGCGCATCAGCCAGGTACAGCGTCGTGCCGCCGCGGTGCCCGACCAGAGCGCTGCCGGCAGCGCAGTGGGCGATGCAGCCGAGCACCGGCGCGAAGCCGGCGCCATCGTCGCGCTCCAGCGCGATCAGCGTCCCGAACAGGAAACAGTGACTGATGAAAGCGCGCGTGCCGTCGATCGGATCGAGCACCCAGCGGTAGGGGCCGCCGGCGCGCTCGCCGAACTCCTCGCCGAGCAGCGCGTGCTGCGGATAACGCTCCTGAATCAGCGTGCGCAGTGCCAGCTCGGTCTGGCGATCGGCCTGCGTGACCGGCGAGCGGTCGGCCTTGGATTCGACCGAGTGCGGTTGCAGGAAATGCGGCTGGATCGTGGCAAAGGCGGCGCCGATCAGTCGGTGCAGGAACGGGACGAATTCCTGCTCCTCGGTCCTGGACAGAGTGGCCGTGAAACCAGCCCAGTTATCCGGCATCCGGCACCCGCACGCGTTTGTCGCGCAAGGTCTGCTTGCTTCGCTCCAGTCGCTTCGGCAGGCCAGGTCCCAGTGCCAGCGCGACGCCGACCGAAAGCACGTCGATGATCGCCAGGTGGGCGAGGCGCGAAACCATCGGTGCATACAGGTCCGGATCTTCCGGCACGTCGGCATACAGCGCGGCCGTGGCGAGCTTCGCCAGCGGCGAGCCCCGGGTGGTGATCGCCACCACCTTCGCGCCCGACTCGCGCGCGATTTCCACGGCGACCAGCGTGTCGGCAGTGCGTCCGCTGGCGGAGATGGCGAGAACGGCGTCGCCCCGCTTGAGCGTTGTCGCCGCCATGCCCATCGCGTGTGTGTCGACGTACGACGCCGTAGGAACTCCGTAGCGGAACAGTTTGTGCTGCGCGTCCAGAGCGACGATGCCCGAGTTGCCCACTCCGTAGCATTCGATCCGACGCGCCGAGGCCAGGATCTGTATGGCGCGCTTCAATGCAACCGGATCCAGGTGGTTGCGCACGTCGATCAACGCGCCGATCGTGCGGTCGAACACTTTCGATGTGACCACTTCCACCGTGTCGTCGGGCGTGACGTCCTGGTGCACGAACGGTACGCCGGACGCCAGGCTCTGGGCCAGCCTCAGCTTGAATTCCTTGTAGCCGGAGAAACCCATCGCCGCGGCGAAGCGCGCGACCGTCGGCTGACTGGCACCGACGCGCTTCGCCATTTCGGCGATCGACAGGTGCAAGACCTCGTTGGGTTGCGCCAGGACCCGCTGGGCCACCGAGCGCTCGGACTTGCGCAACTGCGGCAACGTGGCCGCGATGCGCGCCAGCAGCGAGCCGCGCGGTGCGTCCGCGCGCGCCCGCGACGGCCGCGTGGCAGACGGCGTGGCGCTCATGGACCGTTCATTCACTGCTCATTGGCTGTAGTAGAGGTGGACCGGCACCGTCGCCTGCTGCAGGAACGCGGCGATCGGGTGGTGCGCCGGCTCGCTGCCTGCGGCGCGTTCGATCGCAGCCCGCTTGTGCCCGCCTTGGATCAGGATCATCACCGCGCGGGCATCGAGCAAGGCGCGCAAGGTCAGGCTGATGCGGGGGTGCAGGGCGCCCGCAGGGCTTACTCGCGTCACGCGGCAGGGCCGCCCGACGTCGAGCGCATCGGCCGTGCCGGCAGCGCCCGGGAACAGCGAGGCCGTGTGGCCGTCCTCGCCCATCCCAAGCACCGCCGCGTCCACCGGCCACGGCATCGACGCCAGTGCGCGCTCGGCAACGACCAGCTGCTCCTCGGAATCCACAGCAAGGTTGACCAGTGAGATGAGCGTCGCCGAAGCGGCTGCGCCCCGCAGCAGGTGACGCCGTATCGTGCCTTCGTTGCTGTCGGCATGATCGGCGCCGACCAGGCGGTCATCGGACGGGGTCACGATCACGTCCGGCCATGCCAGATCCTGGGCCGCCAGCTGCTCCAGAAAGAGCGGCGGCGTGCGGCCGCCGGGCGCGATCAGTGAAGCACGCCCGCGGCGCTGCAGGCCATCGCGCAGGTTCGCCGCAACGGCCTGCGCCAGCGCCCGCGCGCTCAGCTCGGCGGTGGCAAAAACGTGCTGTTGTACCTTCGCAGGCAGGCGCAGTGCCGCTTGCGCCGACACGCTCAGCTCTCCTCGCGCCAGGCGTTGCCTTCGCGGGCGATCAGGGTGCTGGACGCGGTCGGGCCCCACGTGCCGGCGGCGTAGGGCCGCAGCGGCTGGCTGCTGCTGTCCCACTCGTTCAGGATCGGCTCGAGCCACTGCCAGGCAGCGTCCAGCTCGTCGCGCCGCATGAACAGCGTCAATTGACCCCGAACCACGTCCATGATCAGCCGCTCGTAGGCGTCCCACTGCCGCGTCTGGTAGGTTTCCGACAGCGCCACGTCCAGCGAGATGGGCCGCACGGTCATGCCCTGGCCAGGCACCTTGGCCATCAGGTCCAGGCGCAGGCTTTCGTCGGGCTGCAGCGTGATCACCAGCCGGTTGGTCGATTCACCCGAAGCCGCGCGAAACATCGGGTGCGGCACTGCGCGGAAATTGATCACGATCTCGGCGAGCCGCTGCTGCATGCGCTTGCCGGTGCGCAGGTAAAAGGGCACGCCCGCCCAGCGCCAGTTACCCAGCTCGGTCTTGATGGCGACGAAGGTCTCGGTCCGGCTGCCGCTCGCGATGCCTGGCTCCTCCAGGTATCCCGGCACCGGTTTGCCGTCGATCGCACCCGCGTGGTACTGCCCGCGCACGGTCGCGCCCGCGACTTCCTCGCCGGCGATCGGCCGCAGCGCGCGCAGCACCTTCAGTTTCTCATCGCGCATCGTGTCCGCTTCGATGTTGGCCGGCGGCTCCATCGCCACGATGCACAGCAGCTGCAGCACATGACTCTGCACCATGTCGCGCAGCGCGCCGATGCGGTCGTAGAACTCGCCGCGGCCTTCGACGCCGACCATTTCCGCGATCGTGATCTGCACGTCGCGCACCCAGGAACGGTTCCACAACGGCTCCAGCAGGACGTTGCCGAAGCGCAGCGCGATCAGGTTCTGGACCGTCTCCTTGCCCAGGTAGTGATCGATGCGGAAGATCTGCGGCTCGCTGAAAATGGCGCCGACCTGCTCGTTGATCCGGCGCGCCGAGGCCAGGTCGCGGCCGAGCGGCTTCTCCAGGACCACCCGGCTTGCGGGCGTGACGAGGCCGGACGCAGCCAGCCCGCTGCAGATCCGGGCGAACAGCCCGGGCTCGGTGGCCAGGTAGAACACGCGCACGCGCGAACCGGCATCGCCCAGCCAGTCGGCCAGCAACCGATAGTCCTGCGGGATGTTGGCGTCGAGTCGCACATAGTCGAGCTGGCGCGCGAACGCGCTCCAGGCGGCTTCGCTGAAATCCCTCGCGGCGATGTGCAGCCGGCACTGTTCCAGCGCCAGGTTCAGGTATTGCTCGCGGGACAGCGGATGGCGGCCCACCCCGACCACCCGCCAGCCGGAAGCGTCCCTGCTGTCGCGATGGCGGTTGTACAGCGCGGGCAGCAGCTTGCGCATCGCCAGGTCGCCGCTGCCGCCGAACAGGATGAAATCGAACGTGTCGGACATGATCGAGCCGGCGCATCCCGCGCACGGGCGCGCCGAAGGTTCGGGAAACTTGTATTAATACTACAGAAATTTGGGCCCTTTGCACTCATCCCCAAGACCCGCTGGCCCGCATGGACCTCGGATGGGTCGTGCAGATCTTGTAGTATTAGTACAGAATGACTCACCCAAGCGAGGTGTGACATGGGCCTTCATCCGGTCCTGGCGTCGACCACAGCACGCGTGCGCCAGCGCAGCGCGGCCGCACGGGCGGCCTACCTGCAGCAGGCGCGGGCGGCGCGACAGGCGGGCACCGCGCGCGGGCGCGTGTCGTGTACCAACCTGGCGCACGCCGTGGCCGCATTTTCGCCGGGCGACAAGCTCGTGCTGCGGGCCCAGCAGCAGCCCAATCTGGCCATCGTGTCGTCCTACAACGACATGCTGTCGGCGCACCAGCCGCTGGCCAGATTTCCCGAGATCATCAAGCAGGCCGCGCGCGAGGCCGGCGCGGTCGCGCAGTTCGCGGGCGGGGTGCCGGCGATGTGCGATGGCGTCACGCAGGGGCAACCTGGCATGGAGTTGTCGCTGTTTTCCCGCGACGTGATCGCCATGGCCACGGCGATCGCGCTGTCGCACAACGTGTTCGACGGCGTTCTGTGCCTGGGGGTCTGCGACAAGATCGTGCCGGGGCTGCTGATCGGTGCTTTGCAGTTCGGACATCTGCCGGCCGTGTTCGTGCCCGGTGGCCCGATGACCTCGGGCCTGGCCAACACCGAAAAGGCGAGGATTCGCGAACTGCATGCGCAGGGCAAGGTCGGACGCAAGGAGCTGCTCGAAGCGGAGATGCAGTCGTATCACGGGCCCGGCACCTGCACCTTCTACGGAACCGCCAACAGCAATCAGATGCTGATGGAAGTGATGGGCTTGCACCTGCCGGGCGCCGCCTTCGTGCATCCTGGCACGCCGCTGCGCGACGCGCTGACTCGGGCGGCCGCCCAGCGCGCCGTCGTTATCACGCAGGCGGGCGCCGACTACACGCCGATTTGCGAGGTAGTGGACGAACGCGCCATCGTCAATGCCATGGTCGGCTTGCTGGCCACCGGTGGCTCGACCAACCACACGATCCACCTGGTCGCGATCGCGCGTGCGGCGGGTCTGCTGATCGACTGGGACGACTTCGACGGCCTGTCCCGCGTGGTGCCGCTGCTGGCCCGCATCTATCCCAACGGCAGCGCCGACGTGAATCAGTTTCACGCGGCCGGGGGTATGGGCCTGCTGATACGGGAGCTGCTTTCAGCCGGTCTGCTGCACGCCGACGTCAGGACCGTGGCGGGCCCGGGCCTGTCCCGATACACGCAGGAGCCCTTCCTGCAGGAGGGCGAGCTGGCATGGCGTGAGGCGCCGGAGCGCAGCCTCGATCCGCAGGTCCTGGCCGATCCCGCCCGACCCTTCAGCCTTGAAGGAGGACTGAAGCGGCTCACCGGCAACCTCGGGCGCGCCATCGTCAAGACTTCAGCCGTCAAGCCCGAGCACCATTTCGTCGAGGCGCCGGCCCTGGTGTTCGACGGCCAGGACGAGCTGCTGCACGCCTTCAAGCAGGGCAGCTTGCAGCGCGATTTTGTCGCGGTGCTGCGCTATCAGGGCCCGCGCGCCAATGGGATGCCTGAGCTGCACAAGCTGACTCCGACGCTCAGTGTGCTGCAGGATCAGGGCTTCAGGGTGGCGCTCGTCACCGACGGCCGCATGTCGGGCGCCTCCGGCAAGGTACCTGCGGCCATTCACGTGACGCCGGAATGCCTCGACGGCGGGCCGCTCGCCAGGGTGCGCGACGGCGACCTGATCCGGCTCGACGCGCACGGCGGTGTGCTGGAGGCTCGCGTCGAGGCGGCCGAGTGGGCGCGGCGGACGATAACGCCGCCCGATCTGGCGCATCACCACGCTGGCCTCGGCCGGGAACTGTTCGCGGGCGCGCGCGCGCTGGCCACCGGGGCCGAGCAGGGCGCCGTCACCTTTGGCGCAGCCGAGCGCGTCGCAGCGATGGCGGCGGTGCCGCCGGTCAGTGAAATGGCCGAACAAGGGTGAGGCTCCCATGTTGATCCGCGATGTCGTCACGGCCGCTCCCGTCATCCCGGTGATCGTGCTGGAGGATGCGGCGCAGGCGGTGCCGCTCGCGCGGGCGCTGCTGGCCGGCGGTTTGACGGTGCTCGAGGTGACGCTGCGTACCGAAGCAGCGCTCCGGAGCATCAGCCTGATCGCACGAGAGGTTCCGACAGCGATCGTCGGTGCGGGCACGGTCCTCAGTGCGGGCGACTTCGCGGCGGCGCGCGAAGCCGGCGCTCATTTCGCGGTCAGTCCCGGCTCGACGGCCGCTTTGCTCGATTCAGGGCGGTCATGCGGGTTGCCCTTTCTGCCCGGTGTGATGACGCCATCCGAAGCGATGGCGGCGGTGGCGGCAGGCTACGACACCCTGAAGTTTTTCCCCGCGGCGCAGGGGGGCGGTGTCGACATGCTGAAAGCGTTCGCCGGCCCATTCCCGGGCGTGAAGTTCTGCCCGACCGGCGGCATCAGCCTGGCCAATGCGCTGGACTTCCTGGCGCTGCCCAACGTCAGCTGCGTCGGCGGTTCCTGGATCACGCCGGCCGAGGCGATCCGCGCTTCGGACTGGGCGACTATCACGCGCCTCGCGCGTCAAGCCCAGCGCCTGCGCGCTTGACGCACAATTGCGCCATGCACGCTCCGTCCAGCACCGTGGCACTGGTTGCCGATATCGGCGGCACCAATGCGCGCTTCGCGCTGGCAACACGGGACGGCCAGGGGCGACCGGCGCTGACCTCGATGCGCGAGTTCACGGTGGCGCAATTTGCCTCGCTGGCGCAAGCGGCTTTGCACTACCTCAGGGAAATTGACCCACCCCGGCCGCGCCGCTCGGTCATCGCAGTGGCTTCGCCCGTCACAAGCGACGAAATCAAGGCAACCAACAGCTCGTGGACGTTCTCGATCGCCGGCCTGCAGCAGGAACTTGGCCTCGAGGCAATCGAGGTCATCAACGACTTTGCGGCGATTGCGATGGCGATCCCACACCTGACGCCGGGTGAGCTCGCGCTGGTCGGCGCTGCGCCAGGTGCGCCGGCCGGGTCCAAGCCCGACCGGCGCCACGCCGTGGTGGGGCCGGGCACCGGCCTGGGGGTCTGCGGCTTGCTGGTGCGGCAGGGACGCGCGATCGTGATTGAGTCGGAGGGCGGTCACATCGCCTTTGCTCCCGGCGGCGACTACGAGATAGCGATCCTTCAGTACCTGTTGAAGCGGCACGCGCGCGTGTCGATCGAGCGCCTGTTGTCGGGTCCCGGACTGCAGAACCTGTACGACGCGGTGTGTGCGGTTGAAGGCGCTGCCGCGGTGGCGCGCACTCCGGAGAGCATCACCATCGGCGCGAAGCTTGGCACCGAGGCCACCTGCCAGCGCGCCGTCGAGTCGTTCTGCTCGATCCTGGGCAGCTTCGCAGGCGACGTCGCGCTGATGTACGGAGCCTGGGATGGCGTTTACCTGGGCGGCGGAATGACGACGACCTTGCTGCCCTGGATCTGCAGCGGGGAGTTTCGGCAACGCTTCGAAAACAAGGGGCGCTACCGCGCGCTGATGCAGAAGATCCCGACCTGTGCGATCGCTCACGCGCAGCCGGGTCTGCTCGGTGCCGGAGCCTGCGCGCTGGATCCGTCCGTCTGATCGCGCTGCCGGGCCTCGAGCTCCTGCACGATGCGGCGATGCGCGCTGTCGTCGAGGCGATAGCCCCGCATCACCAGCAATGAGAGCACCGCGCCGGCCGCGGGAATCAACCCCATCTGCCAACGGATCGCCTCGAGCGATGTCGCGGTTTGCGGCTGATTGGCGATGAATCCGCTGGCGTCCAGGTAAATGCCGGTGCTGACGGCCGACAGGCCCATCGCGATCTTCTGGCTGAAGGATGCGATCCCGAAAACCTTGGCCTCATCGCGCCTGCCGAAGCGCCACTCGTTGTATTCCACGGTGTCCGGCAGCATGGCCCAGAAGCAGACCGCGTAGGC
>DATBCI010000127.1:0-3436 GCA_036270555.1 Burkholderiaceae bacterium | reverse complement strand
ATCTGCAGCAAGTCCCCCTTGGCGAAAGCGTCGACGAAGGTATTCGGGATGATCGCCAACAGGTGCGCGACGATCCCTTCTTCCTTCGCGCGCGTCACATACCCGGCCACCGCATGCGGGTCGAGCGTGGCCGGGTCGATGCCGAAGCCCTGGCCGGGCTTCACGATTTCACCGACCACGAGTCCGATGGCGAGAGCCGCGGTCGAGACCACCTCGAAATAGATGAGCGCCTTCAGCCCGACCCGGCTGACCTTGGCCAGATTGCTCATCGAGGCGATGCCGTGGACGACGGTGCAAAAGATCACCGGCGCGATCATCATCCTGATCAGCGCGATGAACGCATCGCCCAACGGCTTCAGCGCGGTGCCGGTCCTGGGATAGAGGTACCCCAGCACCACCCCGAGCGCGATCGCGATCAGCACCTGAACGTAGAGTATGGCGTACCACCGCCGCGCGCGCGTGCTTTCCATTGTCTCCTCAATCACGACGTGATTCTTCTCGATTCGTACCAGTTCAGCCGGTGACGGCGAGCCCGCTCTGCTACTTGCCGCCTTCCGGCGTCTGTGCAGGGGAGGCATAGGTCGGCGTGTGGGCGAACGCAGGCGGCACGTCCCACATCCGCGCCGCATACCAGACGGCCCAGGCGACGACGAAGAGCGACATCACCCACACCCACACCGGGATCGAAGCGCGCGCCTCGGCGTGCCGAGGATCGAACGGATCGTCGGCGCTGAATGCGTCCACCGTCAGCCGGATCTCGCCGCGGCGGGTCGAGCCCGGGCGCAACCCGGCGACCACGACACCCGGCCCATTCTGCACATGGAACGGGATCTCCTCGTGTCCCTCACGCCCGTTCTGCCCGATCGCGCGAACGATCAGGCGGTGGGCACCATCGGGAAGGTCGAGCGTATTGATCCGCACGTCGGCCGGCAGCGGCTGGTCGACGATCGGATCGGAACGATCGTCCAGGTAGATGCGTACGCGCGCCATCGGATCCGCAGTTGCGTCCATCGCTAACGATCCTCTCGCAGGATGGTGAATTTGGGGTGCTCGGGGTCGTTTTCTCCGGGGCGGAGCAGCATCCAAACCATCGCCACGATGCAGCTGACCGTCACTGCGCCGGCCAGCGCAATGATGATCACATTACCCCAGATCGGCCCAGCGAGATGATCGTGCATCGTCAGTCTCTCATTTGCCTTTGGCGCGGACTGCCGCGACCTCGGCTGCAGTGATCGACTTGCCGTGGTTGTCCCAGCTGCTGCGTTCGTAATCGATGATGGCCGCAATGTCCTGGTCGCTGAGCTGTGCCCAGGGCGGCATCGGGCTGCCGTATTTGACGTTGTTGATCGTCTTTCCTTGCAAACCGAACAGCACCGCGCGCAGGTGCTCGGTGGCATCGGCGTCACCGACCACCGGATCGCCCTTGAGCGGCGGGAACGCCCCGGGCAGCCCCTGCCCGCCGGCCTGGTGGCAGGCCGCGCAGTTGGCAACATAGAGTTCCTGGCCGTGTGCCGTGTCAGCGCCGCCTCCGGTGGGTTGCGCCTGCGCCGGTGCTGGCGCGGCTGCGCTCGGGCTCGATGCCGCCGGTGCCTCGGATGCGCCCGGCAATGGCACCTGCTTCAAGGACAACAGGTAGGCAACCAGCGCCTGCGCCTGGGGGCCCGGTATCACGACCCCGCTGGCCGGCGCGAAGGCCTTGGGCACGGCAACCGGCGCGACGCCGGGCGGCGCCAGATCGACCACTTCGAACAGCCAGGGGAATGACGGCATGATCGATTGGGGCACCACCGCGCGCGGCTGGTAAAGATGGATGTATTGCCAGACTTCGCTCGGTTGGCGGGCTCCGACGTTGATCAGGTCCGGTCCGGTGCGCTCGGAACCGAGCAGCTCCGGTGTCTGATAGGCATAGTCGCCCGCCACCGAAGGCCTGCCGAACACCTTGTCCCCGGGCAGCGGGCGCACCTGCTGCGTGTGGCAATAACCACATCCATTGGCAACGTAGACGTCGCGCCCGGCCGCCTCGGTTGATGTGAGCGGTTGAACACCGGGCGCCGGCAACGTGTGCGACAGCTGGTAGCCCGGGATCACGCCCATCATCAGCGCGAGCGCCGCGTACACGAGGGTCGATCCCCCGGCGATTGCGACCAGCTGGTTCAAGCCGACGCTCCCTCAGCCAGCGCGGGCGCGAGCGGCAGCGGGTGAGCGCTGCGGCCCACGGTCATCCGCCAGACATTCCACGCGAACACGAGGTGACTCAGGAACATCAGCAGGCCGCCGACACCACGCCACACCCAGTACGGTCCGACGTCGTCAACCGACTGAATGAAGGGTACGCCGCGCATCCAGTCCAGTCCCTGGATCGTGCCGCCCACCGACAACGAGATCACGTAGATGAAGCTTCCCACGACGGCCATCCAGAAGTGTGTCGCCATGCCCGGACGCCCCGGATACTTTCCCGTCGCCAGTGGCACCAACGCGTAGAGGGATCCCCAGATCGCGAAGGTGACAAATCCGTACATCGTCAGGTGCGAGTGCCCGACGGTGAAGTTGGTCAGGTGCCAGACCTCCTGCAACGAGCGGAACGCCTCGAACGTGCCCTGAGTCGAACCGACCAGGTAACCGACCACGCCGACCAGGATGAAGGCGAGCGGATAGGAATGCGCCACGTCGCCCGCACGCCCGCGCATCGTCAACAGGAAGTTGGCGCTGCCGCCCCATACCGGCACCAGCATCGCAACCGAGAACACGATGGCCGTGGTCTGCAACCACCACGGCAGCGGGCTGAACAGGAAGTGGTGCGAGCCGATGATCGGGTAGAAGGCCAGGTTGGTCCAGAACGCCAGAATGCCAAGCGCGTACGAGTAGATCGGACGATTCAGCAGCTTTGGCAGCGCGTAATAGAACGTGCCTACCGTCATCGGCGAGAACCACATGCCGACGGCGTTGTGCATGTAGAAGCCCGACACCGCGACCTGGCCCAGCCCGTACTGGTACCACGGCAGTGCCCCCACCAGTGCGATGATGCAGACCCACAGCACGCCACCCATCGTGTACCAGTTGGACAGGTAAATGTCCTCCGTGCTGCGCCGGGCGACGGTGGCGATCAGGTTCACTGCAGTCACCGCGACGGCCGCCAGAAAGATCAGCCGGATCGGCCACGGCCACTCCCGATACTCCAGGTCACCGTCGTTGTAGCCGAGGTCGAGTGCGATCGTGCCGGCAACCGCGGCCAGGTTGAAAAGCGCCAGTCCGACCCACGCAAGCCGAGGGCTGTACAGACTCGTACGGCAGCTGCGCGCCGCGATGTAATAGGCAAGACCCACCAGCGCAATGCTGGCGAAGCCGTAAAACGTGTCATTGGTGTGGATCGGACGCAAGCGGCCGAACGTGAGCCAGGCCCCCGAGCCGAACTCGGGCGCGCCGAACTTGTAGGCAA
>DATBCI010000126.1:0-6673 GCA_036270555.1 Burkholderiaceae bacterium | reverse complement strand
ATCCTGGCTACCCCAGCCGTTGGCCGAGAAAGCGCAGGGTTCGATCCCATGCCTGCTGCGCCCAGACGGGGTCGTACTGAGTGAATGGAATGCGGCCCGGACCGATCGCCGTCTCATTGGCAAAAGCGTGATGCGCCAGGTAGCGGTGAAACTCGAAGTTCACGCCGGCCTCACGCAGCTTCCCCTCCAGCGAATCGACACCGGCGATCGGGAACACCGTGTCCTGGGTACCCCAATGGCCTAACAAGGGCGCCTTGATCCGCGTGGCGTCGACGTACTCCAAAGGCGGATAGCCGTACCAGAGCACGCCGGCATCGATCTCGGGCGACGCAGACATCGCGAGAAGAGCCAGTGCACCACCCATGCAAAAACCTGAGACACCGACCTTGCCTCCCCGTGATTTCAGTAACTGCACGGCCCCACGCACGTCCTGCGAGGCAGCGTCGGCAAAATTCAGGCGGGTCATCAAGTGCTCTGCCTCTGCAGCCTCGACGGTGGATTTGCCGCGGAAGAGGTCCGGCACCACAGCCGCGTAACCCGCATCGGCAAGCCGATCCGCCACGCCACGAATCTGCGCGTTGAGCCCCCACCACTCCTGGATGACGACGATTCCCGGTGCACCGGCGGCCTTTCGTGGCTCGGCCAGATACCCCTGGATCCCCTGGCCATCGGGGCGTTTGAAACTGACCTCGGTTCCCATATAAGTCCCTCCCAATGAGATTCGCTGATGCGTGGTTGACTCTGCGGGCCGCCGGCGCAAGTGGCTGGCGCCGGTCAGCTGTCCTCGATTCCGACAAACCGGATCGCCTGGTGCGCTGTGCGCATCGTGTGCCGCTGCTTGAATCGAACGGCGAGAAGCCGGTTCACTGCAGCCAATACCGCCCTTCGTGCGGCATCGGGAAGACCGCTAGCAACCTCGTCGCGCGCAGCACTCCAGGTCTTGAGCCAGTGCGCAGGGAAAATGGGCAGGCCGCATCCGTGATCGAGCATGAGGGCGATCGCGCGCCGGTCAAGGGCCGCTTCGTCCGCGACAGCCCATTCCCGTAGCGCGCGTTCGGCCGGCAGGCCCGCGTCCAGGTACTTGCTGTTGCGGCCGACGAACAGCGCGAGTTGCAACAGACCTTGGGGCCACAGCGAAGGGTGTCTTTCGCACTGGCGGCGCAGCGCGTGCGCAAACGTGATGGCGTGACTGAAATCCAGCCACCCCACGTCGTCGGCCGCGCTGTTGTCCGTGCGCAGCGCGTGACGTTCGTCGAAGCGCAACAGGTGCCGCGCGGACGCTTCCAACAGCGCGCCATACACCTGCAATGGCGGGTGCCCACGCGCAGACAAGGTCGCATCGAGCGTCCGGCGCACCGATTGGCCTTCGAAGGCGTCGGCGCTTAGCGGCGCGCCGGAGCGCGGCGCGCCTCTGCGCCAGGATGCAAGCGCCTCGGCATAGGCCCGGAAGTCGGGCAGCAAATCTTCGCGCGTGGCCAGAATCACGGACCGAAGCCACGCCAGCAGCAGCGGGCGCTCGACTTCCGCGCCGAGTCGCTCGACCAGGCTTGCGACATGCGTCAGGTAGATCAGGGAATGGCCGAAATCGTTGTAATGCGCCAGGGCTGACGACGCCAGTGCGCCTTCCAGGTCCGAAAAATGCAGTCCATCCGCGAGGGCTCCGTTCAGCAGGGGCGCCGCGCTCTTTTCGTCCTGCGCTTCGACCGCGGCGGCAAAGTCGCTTTCGCGCCAGGCCGCACGTTGCCCGGCGAACGGATAGACCTTCTCGCGCAAGGTATCCCAGGCGATATAGGACATCGCCTCGGTTGCACAAACCAGACGCGCGGTCTCGTCGCGGATCGAATCGCGCAGACGCATCCACACGTCAGCCGCCGCATAGGCGTGTGTCATCCCATCCGGCAGTCGATCGTAAGTGCCTCGTATGGCACGCACCAGAGCGATTTCGGGCGCGGCGCCCGCAAGATCCAGCCGGGCCAGCTCGCGCGCGATGCGGTCCCTGTCGAACTTGTCGATCGCCTGGTCCAGGTGCCGCAGCGAAAGCTCGACGCGCTCGGCAGTGGGCGGGTCTTGAAGATCGACCCAGACGGCACCGTCCTCGAGGCGCACCGGATAGGAGCGTAACGCGTCGCCGCCGGTGAGCGTAACGCCCGTCTTCAGATCGAACTTCCAGTTGTGCCAATGGCAGGTCAGCACGCAGTCGGCGTCGAGCGCACCTTCGACCAGCGGATAGCCTTCATGGGGGCAGCGGTTGTTGCAGGCAAAAACCTGCTCCTGATGGAGAAACAGCGCGACCTGCTTGCCGGCGAGCCGCACGGTCAGCGCGCGATCGGACTGCAGCCGATCGAGGCTGACGGCGCGGGTCCATTCGCTGGAATCGTTTGGCATCGTCGGTCTCCGGTCGTGTGAATCTGCGTCTCGCCCCCGCCGACCGGAATCTAGAGCCTCAAGTCAAGTTTAAGTCAAGGCTGCGCCGTGATCACCATTCGACAGCGTCCTTTGCCGCTCAGTTCGCGAGCGTGCCTTTACTATAAGGATCCGCGCTCTAGGGGTCCTTTAAAAACCCTTCGACAAAGGAGGCAGCAGTGCTGGCCCGCATACTCATCGTGCTCGGCGCAGGCGTTATCGGGTTCCTTGGTGCGATGCATCTCGTGTACACGTTCTTCAGCAACAAATTCGACGCGCGTGATCCGGCGGTTTCAGCCGCGATGAAGGCGACCAGCCCGGTGCTGACCCGGCGCACGAGCTTGTGGAACGCCTGGATCGGCTTCAACGGCAGCCACGGCTTGGGCGTGGTGCTGTTCGCCGCGACCTATCTCGTGCTCGCGCTCGGTCACATGTCCGTGCTGCGCGAGTCCGGAGCCCTGACCTGGCTTCCCGTGGCGGGCAGCGCGGCCTACCTGGCGCTTGCGAAGAGGTACTGGTTTCGCACTCCGTTGGTCGGGGTTGCGATCGCCACCCTGTGTTTCCTGATCGGGGCGTGCGCGCTCACCTTTTAGCCCGCAAGCCGGCGGGCGATGGCCGCCACGTGCTCTCCCTGGAACCTGCACATCTCGAGCTCGAGCGCTGACGGCATGCGCAGCTCGTTGCCCGACCCGGTGATGCTGCTGGCACCATAGGGCGTTCCGCCGGTGACCTCGCGCATCGTCGTCAGATCCTTGAACGTGTATGGCAAACCGGCAATGATCATTCCATGATGCAACAGCGTCGCATGGAACGAGGTGATCGTGGTCTCCTGCCCTCCATGCTGGCTGGCCGTGCTGCAAAAGACGCTGCCAATGCGGCCGACCAACGCCCCGCGCATCCACAAGGGCCCGGTTTGATCCAGGAAATTGCGCATTTGCGCCGCCATGTTGCCGAAGCGCGTCGGGGTGCCGAACACGATCGCCTCGTAATGCTCCAACTCCTCGGGCGCCGCGATGGGCGCCGGCTGGTCGAGGCGAAATCCCGAAGCTTTGGCAACGTCAGGCGCCACGAGCTCGGGAACGCGCTTCACGGTGGCTTCCGTTCCGGCGACCCTGCGTGCCCCCTCCGCCTGGGCGTAAGCCATCTGCTCGACGTGACCGTAGCTGCTGTAGTAGAGAACCAGGATCTTCGCCATCGATTTGCCTCCCAGGTGTCAGTTGGCCGAAAACGCATGCCGCCGCAAAAAGCGCAACAGTGCGGCGTTGTAAACGGACGGGTTGTCCAGATTCGCCAGGTGCCCCGCATCGGCAACCTGGAACAGCTCGACCGACGGCAACCTCTGCGCGAGGGCCGCCGCGGTGTTGCGTCGGCTCGGCACGTCGAACGCGCCGCAGATGATCAGCGTCGGTTGCGCGATGGATTCCAGAGGCGGCAAGGCTGCCGTCGATAAGCCCGGTTCCGGCATTTGCAGCAGGTCCTCGCCGCGATAGCGCGCCAGCAGGCCGTCGAGCAGCGCGCGCGTTCCTGGTTCGCGGGTGCGCAGATGGGTCATCGGATGCTGTGCCCACATTCGGCGAAACGCTTCGATCCCGTCGCGTCGCGCCAGTTGCCGGAATTGGTCGAGCGCAAGATCGGGATCGGGTGCGAGCGGGTCGATGATTCCCGGGGACGGGCCATCCAGAACCAGGCTGCCGATCAATGCGGCTTGCGTCAGCGCGGTTCGAACCGCGACGCGCGAGCCTTGAGACATGCCGACCAGCGCGGCACGGCGGATCCCCAGATGAGTGCAAAGTGCGGTCACATCGGCTGCGTCGTCGATCACGGAAGCTGTTCCGGTCGACAGCCCGAATCCGCGCCGGTCGAAGCGAACCACACGGCACTCCTGCGCCAGCGCCGCCGCCTGCAAATCCCACATTTCCAGGCCGAGCGTCCAGCCATGCAGCAAGATCACCGCGCAACCCGCGCCGGTGTCGCGGAAGCGCAGCCGCGCTCCCGGGACGTCCAGGTATTGGTCGCGGCCGTCGTGCCTCATGCTTCGGCGCTCAGCGATTGGATCTGGACGCCAGCCAGGTCCGCGGAGATCTGGCGGCTGACCTCCTGCAGCATGCCGAGACGATCGCGTATCAACCTGCTGCGGGTGATCTTGCGCGAATGACTGGATGTGTTCAGTGCCGCAACGACACGCCGGTCGGGATCGAATACCGGCACGCCCAAAGCCACCACGCCATACGCGAGCTCGTCCTCCACGGCTGAATAGCCGACACGCCGGCACTCGTCAATCAGCTGGCGCAGACGCGCCGGATCGGTGACGGTCCGGTCGGTCAGCGCGGTCAGCTTCGCGGTCTTGAAATAGGCATCAAGCCGGCTCGCGCTCAACCCGGAGAGCAGCACCCGGCCGGTCGAGGTCGGATGGGCCGGAAAGCGGCTGCCGACGTGGGCCTCGAGTCGGATCAGCGTGCGCACCGAGGCGCGCGCGACATACACGATGTCGGCACCGTCCAGTACGCATAAGGCGGCCGAGTCACCGGTCTCCTGGGCCAGCCGCTCCAGGTGCGTCTTGGTCAGGCGGTCGATGTTCATCGATTCCAGGTACGCGGCGCCCAGCTCGAGCACCTTCGGGCGCAACAGGTAGCTGCGCCCGCTGCGCATGACGTACCCCAGTTCCTCGAGTGTCAGCAGGCAGCGGCGGGCGGTGGCGGGCGGCATTTCGACGAAGCGGGCGATGTCGCTGAGCGTAAGCGCCGTCTGCTCGCGCGAAAAGGCGCGGATCACGGCCAGACCCTTGGCCAGGCCGCCCATGGCTTCGCGTCGGCTGGCGGTCACGGGGGTGGGGCGTCGTGTCATGCGATCAGTTTATTCGATATGCGAAAAGCATGACTGCCGCGATGCAGCTTGACGGCGCAGTCTGGGTGCGGTCAGTATGTTCGGGATACGAATCAGTTTTCGAATACCGAAAACGGGAAAACTTCCCAGAACGTCCCTGGTTCGCAACCACCCTTCAGCCACACCCCGGGAGAAGCCAGCCTTGAAGATCGGTTCGCAAGCGCAGCGGAGCTCGTCGATCAGCGCCTCCAACGCGGACACGGTGATCGTGCGCGGACACGATCTGACCACCGAGTTGATCGGCCGCGTCAGCCTGACTGACCACTTCTGGCTGCTGTTGACCGGCGCCCTGCCCTCGGCCGCTCAGCGTCAGGTGCTGGACGCGACGCTGGTGGCCATCGCCGAGCACGGACTGGTGCCCAGTGTCGTCGCCAGCCGCATGACGCTCGCGGCCGCGCCGGATGCGCTGCAGGGCGCGGTAGCGGCCGGCCTGCTCGGGTGCGGCTCGGTCGTACTCGGCTCAGCGGAAGCCGCCGGGCAGCTTTTTGCGCAGATCGCGGCCCAGACGCCTCACAGCGAAAAGGAGCCCGATGCGATCCAGGCCGCGATCACGGTGGCCGTACAGCAACTTCGCGGCGAGCGGCGGCCGATTCCCGGCTACGGCCATCCGCTCCACAAGACGCAGGATCCGCGCGCGCAGCGCTTGATCGCGGTCGCGCGCGAGGCAGGCGTTGCCGGCCGTCACGTCGGCCTGGCCGAACGCATCGAGGCAATGCTGCCGTCGCTGATCGGCCGAGCGTTGTCGATCAACGTGTCGGGGTCGATTGCCGCCGTGCTGCTCGACGCCGGCTATCCGCTGATGGCCCTGAAAGGCGTGCCGATCCTGGCCCGCGCGGCCGGCCTGATCGCGCACCTGCTGGAGGAACAGCAGCGTCCGATCGGCTTCGTGCTCGCGCATGCGGCGGCGGCGGCCATCGACTACGACGGGCCCGCACCGGCCGGCTTCGAGGCAAGCGATGAATAGTGCGCAGTCGTCGTTCTCGCTGTCGGGCGTGTTGAAGGGCATCCGCGTGCTCGATCTGGGCACCTTCATCACGGGTCCGTGCGCCGCCATGATGCTGGCGGACCTGGGTGCCGACGTGATCAAGGTCGAAAGCCCCGAGGGCGATCCTTATCGCAGCTATCAAGGGGGCCGGTACTCGCCCCACTTTCAGGCCTACAACCGCAACAAGCGCGGCATTGTGCTGGATCTGAAGACGCCGCCGGATCTGGCGGAGTTCGAAGACCTGGTACGCGAAGCCGACGTGCTGATTCAGAACTTCCGTCCCGGGACCGCGGAGCGCCTGGGCGCGGGGGCCGAACGCCTGCTGGCGATCAACCCGCGCCTGGTCTATGGCTCGATCAGCGGCTTCGGTGCGAGCGGCCCGTACGCGGACCGGCCCAGCTA
>DATBCI010000125.1:0-35388 GCA_036270555.1 Burkholderiaceae bacterium | reverse complement strand
TGGTCGGGCCGCCACTGATCAGGCTCAGCACGACACGCGGGTCGACGCCGAAGAAGTAGGATGCCGCGACCGCGACCAGCACCGCGCCGATTCCGATGTGACGCCCACCGATCAGCGGACGATCGTCGCCGGTCGGTCCTTCGTCCCGCCGGTCCTCGATGTTCGCGCTTTCTCTTCCGTCTTCTCTCACGGCCGTGCGACCCGCAAACAAGCAGGGAAGCTGCCCCGTCCGAGGTCATCGTACACAAGGTTGCAGCCCTCGTGTGACAGACCTTCGTCCAAGGACTCTCGTAAGCTCTGCAGAATCGGGTCGACGCCACGCCTGGCGCGATGGGTCGTGGAGCACCTGATCGGGAAATGCGTGAAACGTCCAAATCGCCCGCCAGACCCCGCCGCCAGCTTCCCGAGCGATTCGTTTTGAAGCCGGCTGCCGCGCTCTTGCGTCAGCCGGTCGCAGCGAGACTGCGATACAGCGACGGCATCACGAGCAGAACGAGCGGGAGCTGGACAACCAGGCCGGAAATGATGGCAACGGCGAGAGGCTGTTGCATCGCCGCGCCTTGTCCCAGGGCGAATGCGAGCGGAAGCAGCGTGAGGATTGCCGCCAGCGTCGTCATGGCGATCGGCCTTATGCGGTTCTGGCCGGCTTCCACCAGCGCCCGCAACGTATCGCTTCCGGCCGCGCGCAGATCGTTGAATTCGGAGAAATAGAAGATTGCGACTTCTGTGACGATGCCGACGATCATCGTCATGCCCATCATCGCCGTGATGTTGAGGTCGATGCCGGTGACCCAGAGGCCGATGAAGACGGCGCAGGTGGCGAGCAGCGGCATCAGGAGGATGGCGACGGCGATGCGAAAGCTCTCGTAGAGAAAGAGGATCAGGGCGAACACCATCGCAACCGCCGCGGCGAAAACCTCCGTCAAGCCACGGAAAGCAATTTGCTGCTGCTGGTACAGCCCACCGAGCTCGAAGCGCAGCCCCTTGGGCAGGGCGCCGGGCCGCTCCAGTGTGTTTTGCACGTCCGCCGCCACCGACCCAAGATCGCGACCATCTATCCGCGCGGTCACCGCGACCATGCGCTGAAGGTTCTCGCGGCTGATCTGAGGCTGGCCGCTTATCGGTACCAGGCTGGCGATGCGCTTCAACGGGAACAGATGCCCGTCGGGCGCCCGCATCAGCAGGTTGCCGACGTCGCGGTCCGTGCTGCGGATGCTGGGCGGGACCCAGATGCGAACGCCGAGCTGCTTGACCTGCTCCGGTACCTGGGTCACAACCTGCCCGCGCAGCGTCAAATCGATGAGTCGCGCCGCTTCGTTGGGATCGGTGCCTTCAAGCGCCGCTTTGACGGGGTCGATACGAACGTCGAGCGCGTCGCCCGCCGGATTGATGCCATCGCGCACATCGACGATGCCCGGAATCTGGCCGATCGTGGAGGCGACTTTCCGTGCGGTCGCCAGCAAAGTTGTGGGGTCGTCGGCGAACAGCTTCACCTCGATCGGTTGCGGCACAGCAGTCAGGTCGCCGATCAGGTCTTCCATCAGCTGAGCCATCTCGACATTGAGGCCCGGTACCTGCGTGGCGATCTTGTGGCGCAGCTCGGTCATGATCTCGTCAATGGGCCGTCGCGCACTCGATTTGAGGCGGATGAAATAATCGCCTTTGTTCGCCTCGTTCAGATCGCCGCCCAACCCGGCGCCGGTGCGCCGCGACCAGGTATCGACCTCCGGAGTCGCGGCGAGGATCGCCTCCACCTGACGGAGCAGGCGATCCGTTTCCGAAAGCGCGGTGCCCGGATTGCTGTAGTAATCCAGAACGAACCCACCCTCGTCCATTGCCGGCATGAACCCGGTGCCGACCGCGCTGAAGGCGAGCCAGCCGCCAGCGAGCAGGGGCACGACGCCGACCACGGCGACGATGGGACGCTGCAGAAGCCAGGACGACAGCGCGCTGTAGTTGCGGTTGAGCCAGGACGCGATGCGCGCCGAGGCGTGCTGCTCAGGCGTCGCGGTGCGAAGCATGCGTTCGGCAGCAAGCGGCACCGCAAGCCACGTGGTGACGAACGAGAAAAGCAGTCCGGATGCCATGGTCAGCGACAGAGCCTTGAAGAAGGCCCCGCTGACGCCGCTCAGGAATGCGAGCGGCACGAAGATGACGATCGTGGCGGCGCTTGAGCCGGCGAGAGGCTTTGTGAATTCCGCGGCGGCGGCGAGTACTCCGGTGGCAGCACCGCTGTCGCAGGTCTGGCGTCGCACAATGTGCTCGACCATGACGATGGCGTCGTCGATGATCAGGCCGACTGCCGCCGCCATGCCGCCCAGCGTCATGATGTTGAAGCTCATGCCGAGCGCATAGAGGAGCGCGAC
The DNA here is from genome assembly GCA_036270555.1 of Burkholderiaceae bacterium. Taxonomy (GTDB): domain Bacteria; phylum Pseudomonadota; class Gammaproteobacteria; order Burkholderiales; family Burkholderiaceae_F; genus VBCK01. Next base: position 33,022 of record DATBCI010000125.1, on the reverse strand, counting down.
CGTCGCCGAGAGTGCGGCTGGCACGACCAGCACCGCGATCGTCGCAACACGCCAGCTGCGCAGGAAAATCAGCAGGACGATCGTCGCGAGGCCGATGCCGATGAGGATTGCATCGCGCACGCTGCCCGCCGAGGCCGTGACGAGCTCGCTCTGGTCGTACCAGTTGGCCAGAGCGACACCGGGAGGCAACTGGCCGCGAACCGCCTCGAGCCGCTGCTTGACCCGCTTCGCGATCTGAACGCTATTGCCGCCGGGTTGCTGGTAGACGTTGAACAGGATCGCGTCCTTGCCGTCGGCGGTGACGCGAACCCACTGCGGTACCGTCGAGCGCTCGACCGCGGCGACGTCGGCGACCGTTACGACTCCGTCCGAGCCGGATCGGACAACAGTGCGCTGCAGCTGGCCTATGTCGCTCAGGGAATTGTTGGCAATGACGAGATAGAGCTTGTAATGGTCCTCGATCCGACCAACGGCGCTCAGGACATTGGCGGAGGAAACCGCCTTCGCGACATCGTCGAGCGTCAGGTTATGGGCGATGAGGCGGCCCGGATCGACGAGGATCTGATACTCCTCGTCGCTGCCGCCGGTGACGTCGATCTGAGCAACTCCTGGAATGCCCGTCAGCAGTGGCCGCAGCTGGTAAAGAGCGATGTCGCGCAGCCGGGTCAGTGGCACATTGCGGGAGGTCAGGCTATAGGCAATGATCGGAAACACGGTCGGGTCCATGCGCCGTGTGCTGCTGGTCGTGCCTGCAGGCAATTGCGGCATCACCTGCCCGATCGCCGCATCGGCCTGCAGAGTCGCCGCCACCATATCGGTGCCCCAGTCGAAGAAGACGGAGATCTCCGCCGAGCCACGACTCGTCGTCGAGCGCACATCGACGACGTTGGGCACGTTGTGGATCGCTTGCTCGACGGGCGTCGTCACCTGCAGCGCCATCTGCTCCGCGGGGCGATCGCCCGCGTCCAACGTGATACGGACGCGCGGGAACTGAACATCCGGGAACAGAGTCACCGGAAGCGAGAGCGCCGCGGCGAGGCCGGCCAGCGCTGGCAATAACAAAAGGAGGAGCAGCGACCGGCGGTGGCTTGCGATCCAGTCGGTGGCGGCTGACTTGTCGCTCACGGTTGCGCGCTGGCTGCGGCGTCAACCGAGGCGGTCGCCTCGCGCACCGCCCCGCCATCCTGAAGCTCGTAGTTGCCGAGGGTCACCACCTTGCGGGCGGCGTCCAGAGGCCCGGAGACCTCGGTCACCTCGTCCGTCGACAGGCCTGCATGCACATTGACGCGCCGGGCCCTGCCATGGGCAACCTGGAAGACGTAGTCGCCTTCGCTGTCGCGCAACACCGCGCGGCGAGGCACGACCAGGCCGGTTTGCTCGGCAACGTCGATTCGAACCGAGACGGAAGTGCCGGGAACCAGCGCCTCGGCCGGACCGGGCACGTCGATCCACAAGTCGACGCGGCGGCTCGCCGGATTGATCGTGCCGCTGACGGAATGCACCGTCCCCTTGAAGTGCTGGTCGGCGGCGAATACCGGAGTCACCTCGCTCGGCATGCCGGGCTTGACGCGTCGCGCGTCCTCAGGTTCGACGCCGAGCAGAATGCGCGCGACCTGATCGCTGCGCGCCAGCTTGAGCACGGTCATGTTCGGAGCCGGACGATCACCAGGGGAGATGGCAAGGCTCACGACATAGCCGCTGAAAGGCGCCCTGGCGATCTCAATGCGCCGATCGTCGCCGAGCTTGCGCTCGGTGGCGAGCGCTGCCTCGGCGTCGTCGACCACCTTCTGCGCAGCCGCGAGCTGCGCATTGGTCGCAAGATGTTGGGCGGCGAGAGTGCGGGTGCGTTCCAGATCGCGCTGGGCAAACTCGAGCGTTGTCCGGGCTTTCTCGTAGCTAAGGAGGGCCGCGGGGTCGGCTATGAGCTCCGCCAGGGGATCGCCGCTTCGAACCGTTTGCCCCGGCCGCACATGGAGCCGCGCAATCTGCCCCGCGTGCAGAAAACTTACATCGGCCACCGCCTCTTCGGCCGTCGTGACGGTGCCGAAGCCGCCGACCGTGTCGGTCAGCGTCTGCTTTGCGAGCGGCGCCGTCTCGACCGCGACGCTGGGCTCGGTCGGCGGATTTTGGGCCTCACCGACAAGCGGTAGTGAAACAGCGCCGAACACCAGCGCCATCAGGACTCGTGTCATGAAGACTCCTGCGATGAGGGAAGAAGCGGTAAATCGGTGCCGATCAACGTTTGCAGATTGACCCGCTGCTCGAGCAGCGTCTGCTCGAGCCTCAGCGCTTCCAGACGCTTCTCCAGCAGGGCTGCCTGCAGATCGACCCAGCTGCGCTCGTCGAGGTTGCCGGCGCCGTAGGCGCGATCTGCAATGGTTGCCGAGGCGCGAAGCTGGCCGATGCTGTCCTGCGTTGAGCGGTACTGCTCATCGAGCAGACGCTGCTCGCTGACAAGCCGATCAGCGGCCGAGTAGGCGGTGTCAAGGCGAGCCTGGTATTCGTCGCGAAGCTGTTGACGCGTCGCCCGCTCGATGGCGATGTTGCCTTGGTTGCGGTCGAAGATCGGCAGGCCGATGGTGACGCCGAGCGTCGTCGTCCGCACACCGGTGGTGTCTTTGCCGCGGATAACGCCGACATTGAGCGAAGGGAACTGCTGGATGACGGCCTGCCGCAATCTTTCCTCCTGAGCCTGATAGCCGGCGCGCAGCGCCAGCAGATCCGGCCGGCGCTGCGCCAGGTTGGTAAGCTCCTTCGCAATCCGGTCGGCATCGATCGGCGCCGAAACCAGATCGTCTGCGACAGGCAGCTCCGCTTGCGGCTTCAGGCCCAGGAGGGCATTGAGGTCATGGTGATTTTTCAGGATCAGTTGGTCGGCGTCGTGCAGCTGGGTTTCGATGGCTTTGAGGGCAGTGAGGTCGCTCACGACGGTCGGCAGGGTCTCGTCGCCACGCTGCATTGCGTCCGAGGAGCGTTGGTAGCGCTCGGCGAAAAGTGCCAGATTTTCTTCGAGAATCGCGTGCTGGCGCCGCAGTTCGACCGCAGCCACGAACAGGAGCCGGGCCTCGCTCACGACCTGCCATTCCTGCCACAACAGATCGAGCTCGGCGCCCTGCTGGCTGGCTGTCGCGGAGCGTTGGCGAGCCGAGCGCGCCAGCAGCGGCACGATGTCTTGCGCCAGGCCGAGGGTCAGAGCATCGGTCGTGCCGGGCCCGCCGGTCAGGAGACCGTAATCGAAAGTGAGCTGCGGGTTCGGCAACAACCCGGCGGCGAAGGCCTGCGCGCGCGCAACCCCGGTCTTGCGCCGCAGCGCCTTCAGGTCCGGATTGTTGGCGACTGCCACCATCGCGACTTCGTCCATGTCGAGCGGCCGGGTCGGATCGAACGGATGCGAGGAAAGCGCCGGCAACGGCATGTCGGCGGCGCTTACGCTGAGAGAGGACGCATCGGAAGCGAGATCCGGGCGTTCGGGAAGCGGCGCCGGCGAATAGCTCGCGCAGGAAACCAGCAGGAGCGTCGCCGCCCAGGTCATCAGCTGAGTGGCGCGACGTCGTACAGGAAACGTGGTCGAGGAGAAGGCCATCGGGTGCTGACAATGCGGGCCGGCGCAAGCGCCCTTCGAACGCTTTCTACTCGCCTTCAGTTTTCACGCGGCTGTCCGGAACCATACGGATTGGTAAGAACGTCACGACGACGCGCAGACCCGGCTCGTTGTCTTCGAGGCGAATCCCGATCTCGTGCAACTCTGCGATGGCGGCGACCAGGCTCAGGCCAAGACCACTGCCTGGCGTGGTGCGGCTCGATTCGAGGCGGTAGAAGCGCTGAAATACTTTCTCGCGCGCTTCGATCGGGATGCCTGGGCCGCGGTCCGCGATAACCAGCTCAGAGCCATCCTTAGTGGCGTGCAGGCCCACTTCGATCCGCGTCTGCTGCGGCGAATGGCGGATGGCGTTCTCGCAAAGATTGGCGACGAGTTGCATCAGCAGCTCGCGATCGCCGCTCGACCGTGTGCCTGGGGTGATGTCGATGCTCAGAACCTGCTGCTTCTCCTCGGCCGCCGGCACATAGACTTCGAGCACCGCCTCGACGACCGCCGAAAGATCGAGTTCGGCGAAGCTCGCGCGCCGGGCGCCGGCTTCGATCCGTGCGATCCGCAGCAAGGCACCGAATGTCTCGAGGATCGCGTCGGTATCGGCAATGGCTCGCTCGATTGCGGTTTCGTATCCGGCGAAATCGGTGGCGTGTCGCCGGGCGGTTTCCAGTGTGTTGCGCAGCCGAGTGAGGGGCGTGCGTAGATCGTGCGCAATGTCGTTGGAGATCTGCTTCATTCCTCCCATCAGTCGCTCGATGCGGTCGAGCATTGCGTTCAGATTCGCGGCAAGGCGGTCGAACTCATCGCCACTGCCCGAGCGCGGTATACGGCGCCGCAGGTCGCCGGAAACGATGTGCTCGCTCGTGATATTGATGGCGTCGATCGGGCGCAGAATGCTGCGGCTCAATGCGGCACCACCCCCTACGGCGAGCGCCAGCATCATGACGCCGCCCAGCAGAAACGCGTGGCCGATCAGCTCGTGCACTTCGTCCAGCATTCTGGAGTCCTGGCCGACGAAGAGATAGGTGCCATCCGGAAGAAAGACCGCCTTGCCACGGACGCGGCGCGGTTCGCCACCCGAGGTGCCGGTCAGCGACAATTGGTGCCATCCCGTGTCCGTGAAGGCCGCCATGCGATCCGGTGAGATGTTGCCCGCGATCGTGACGCCGTCCGATGTTCGAGCCTGGTAATAGGCGGAGCGATTGGAGCGCAGCTTCAATCGCTCCGCGATCGCGTCCACCAGGGCGGCGCGCCCGCTATCGGTTTCGACATCGGCCAGCGTCGCAAGCTCCGTTTCGACGACGTCCTCCAGCTGGCGGCCCAGATAGCCCGCCGTGGCCCAGTAGATGAAGCCGAGGAGCACAACGACCGATCCGCCAAAGACCCCCGCATAGAGCAGCGTCAGACGGAAGCTCGAGGTTCGGAACAGGCTATTCGGGCGCACGGAGCGCATATCCGTGGCCGCGCACCGTGTGAATCAGCTCCGGGCCGGCTCCGAGCTTGGCGCGCAGTCGGCTGATATGGGTCTCGACGACGCTGGTGCGTGGATCAAAATGGAAATCCCATACGTGCTCGAGCAGCATGGTGCGGGTCACAACCTGGCCGGCGTGTCGCATCAGATATTCGAGGAGCCGGAACTCACGCGGCTGCAGCTCGAGCATCTGCCCGCCGCGCGTGACAGTTCTTTTGATCAGATCGACCTCGAGATCGGCGACTCGCAGCAGGCTCGGCGCGATATCGGTGAGTACCGGCCGCCGGGCCAGCGCAGCGAGGCGCGCTACCAGTTCGGAAAATGCGAAGGGCTTGACCAGATAGTCGTCGCCGCCGGAATTGAGGCCCGCAACCCGCTCGTCGATATCGCCAAGTGCGGTCAGGAACAGCACCGGCGCCTTGATACGGGCACTGCGGATTGCCTTCACCACCGCCAGCCCGTCGAGCGCGGGAAGCATGCGGTCGACAATGAGCACGTCGTAGCTGGCTCCTGTCGCAAGGAACAGACCACTGCGGCCTTCGGCCGCATGATCGACGGTGTGCCCGTGCTCGGTCAGCCCGTTGACCAGGTAGGCGGCCGTCTCTTCATCGTCTTCGATCAGGAGTATATTCATGCGCCAGGCGAAGCGGGCATCGCAGGCCTGTCCGCCTTTGCTTCGAGATACCCGATACTTATACGCTCCCTCGCATTGCCTCTTCCTTTCAGGGACTATACAAAACCGTAAGGAACCGGCGACACGCCACGCAAGGCGTGCTGACAACTGCGCGCGCGCCGGGCGCGCAAAGAACGAAAAGGCAGGACGCGGCTGCCAGGCCGGGGCTTCATCGAACGATTTCCTGTCATTTCAACAATTGGATTCCGAGATAGAAGAGCAAGCGCTGCTGGTCGTCCGTGTGTTGTCCGAACTGGCGTCCAACGGCCGCCAGCATGACGGCTGATTCGTCCAGTTTCCAGTGCAGGCCGAAGTTCAGCAGCGTTTGCGAATCGTTTGGTGCAAAGGTGCGGTGCAATTCAACCAGGCACTCTGCATCCGGCCAGCACGAGTGCGCGACGATGCCGCCCAACATCCACTCGGTCGTTCCGTACTGTACGAAATTGGGACCGATCTCCGCATCGAGCCCGTATTCGTGAACGACGGTCGCCACTTCGATCGGCAGGAACAATTCGCCTCCGGGTGCGCTGATCCCCCTGCTTGCCGAAGAAGACAGCCAGTTCCTCTCGTACTGGGGGTACGTCGACATCGAGAAGCCCGAATCCTCGATATCGATGAAGCGCCACTTGACGCCGACGTCAGGAGCGGCCAGCCCCGCTTTCCAGCCCTGACCGGTCTCGTGGACAACATCCAATGGAACGTCCACATTGAGCTGGATGTGCTCACCCCACCCGTAATTGATGTCCGCATCGGGCACTGCGATGTCCCATCTTCCGGACGTCCGGGCCCCGGTGGTCGCCAGATTGATCTCCCAGTGTCCGTTGCCTGGCGTTTCCGGATCGTCGGTCACCAGCGGCGGTCCTCCCTGAGCCGAAACCGGCACCGGCCCGGCAACCAGCAGAACCACAGCGGCCACAGTGCGAACCACATGAATTGCAGCTGACGATTTCACGAGGTTCACGCTCCTGGTCGCTGCGGCAGACTCCTGACGGGTTCCGTTCGCATGTGCGGCGGCAGTCGACGGCCAAGCAGGCGATACTGGCGCATCGAGGCATTCGAGTCGATCTGCTCAATCGCATGGTCCACGCAAACGGCCAGCCGATCGATCCGATCAGCCGCTAATTCGCTCTGCTCGAGATTTCCACGCAAAGCCCGGGGCGCATTCTGACCCGGACCCGGGTCTGCGGGAAGATCTGAGCATCGAATTACGACGTTGACACAAACCTACCCGACGTTTACAAGAGCCGGCTTCGGAAATCGGCCTTTCTCAAGTTCAGTCCGGCGACGTGGCGCGGCCGCACCGATTTCACGACAGCGCTGATGGCGCGCGCGCAACCGGCCGCTTGCCCGGCAAACTGCGGGAGGGTGGAAGTGAGAACGGGCGGTTGTGTACCGCCCGAGGCTGTTGAGCCAGAATCAGGCCAACCTGATTTACAAGCCGGATCTTGCGCGAGCGATCGCCCGCGGCTGCAAGGCGGACGGCAAACCCATCCCTGGGGGGTGCAGAGTTGTGCGTTACGACCCGACGCGCTTCACCGCGGCGTTTGCCGTCGCGGCGTTGGGTGCGCGCGCAGCACTGCGAGTTTCGGCCCTCTGCACATTTTGGGGCTTCTGGGGCAGCGGGACGACATTGTTGGCGGCCACCTTCGCGGGTTGGCCCAACAAGAGGCTCTGCGCGGTGATCGTGATACGAACGCGGACCCCATGCTTTTGCCCGAGGATCTTTCGAATCACCGGGTCCTCGACCTCGACATCTCGGAAGATGTCGATCCGATGTTCGAAACCGGCCGTAGCCAGGGCGCCCGCCGCTTTGCGCGCGAGGTTTCCGAGCTGGATCTCATCGGGTACCTTGACCATGATGGCTTTGGATCGAATTTCCCTTTGTTGGGATCTGCTCAGCGTCCCACCATATTCCTCGATGTCAATTACCACAATCGAGCGAATGGTTATCGCCTCGTCACGCTGAGGCGTTAGCTCGAACGCGGGTTTGACCCCGAATGCCCTGCGTACAGGCCGAAAGCTGCGCCCAAGACGGGCGTCGGGCGGTAGCTGCGCGAAGAAAAGCGCAGTCGGTGGATTAGTCGACCTATTCGCCACTACCAGCGGCTTTCTTCCAACCGGCCAAGGAGGAAGCTTCGGAGCCATCCGTCACGTCGTCATGCCACTCGAGCGGCCGCGCTCGTCGGTGAGTTCGCAAGGAAGGTACGTGATGCGTGACACGGGAGAATTCCGACATGACCAACATCGACCTGTTTGCACCCCTGACCGTCCTGCCGGTAGGCATGCTGCTCGGTGGCCTGGCCGCCTGGGCGATCCTGCGCGGACGGGAAACAGCGATGATCGACGGCGCAGTGGCTCGGGCCCGGGCCGCAGCCAATGTCGAATTGACCGCTGCCAACCTTCGCGCGAGGCTGGCGGAAAGCAATCTGGCTCAACTGCGCGCCGAAAAGGCCGAGGCTAAGGCACACGAAGAGAGAATCGCCGGGGAGCTGACTTCCCTGAAGAGCCTGAGGGCTCAGCTCGAAGAGCGGGCGTCCCGGATTCCCGAGCTCGAAGCGCAACTCGCCGAAGTCCGGGCGGGCGCGGAGCTTACGAGCAAAACATGGGCAGACGCTCGTGAGACAGCCGGGCGGGAAGTCGCGCAGCTCAGCGCGGAGCTTCAAGGCGCAAAAAGCGGCCTCGAATCCGGCGAGGCGCTCTACCTCGCTGAACGCAGGCGCCGTGAGCAGGCCGAGTCCGAGAACGCTCAGCTCGCCAGGGAACTGCGAGGTCTCGAGGAACGGTACGAGGTCGAGAAGCGGTCCGCCGCCGAGAAGCTTCAGCTCCTGATGGATGCGAAGGAAGCGCTGGGCGCCAGGTTCAACTCCCTGGCCAACGACATTCTCGAAGAAAAATCCAGGCGCTTTACCGAGCAGAATCAGACCAACCTCGGGCTGTTGCTCGACCCACTGCGGGCAAAAATCACCGAATTCCAGAGCAAAGTCGAAGAGGCCTACGTCCAGGGAGGCAAGGACCGCAACGCGCTTTCGGAGCAGGTCCGGCAATTGCTGGAGCTGAACCAGGTGTTGAGCGACGACGCGAAGAACCTGACGTCAGCCCTTAAAGGGTCATCCAAGACACAAGGCAGCTGGGGCGAACTCGTCCTGGAGCGCATTCTGGAGGCGTCCGGCCTTCGCCCGGGCGACGAGTATGTTGCTCAAGGGGCTCACCCGGCCGCGGACGGCAAACACGGACACCCCGATGTCGTCATCAATCTTCCCGAAAACAGGCATCTGGTGATCGATGCGAAAGCCTCGCTCGTCGCCTACGAGCGCTTCGCTTCAGCCGAGACGGATGCGGAGCAGAAGGTGGCGCTGCAACAGCATCTCGATGCCGTTCGCACCCACCTGAAGGCACTGTCCGAGAAGAAGTATCAGACGATCTACGGCCTCAATTCGCTGGACTTTGTGCTGATGTTCGTACCTGTCGAGCCGGCTTACATGCTCGCGGTGACGCATGATCGTGAGTTGTTCATGGACGCGTGGCAGCACAATGTCCTGCTGGTCAGTCCGTCGACGCTGCTGTTCGTCGTGCGAACCGTGGCGCACCTGTGGCGACAGGAGGCACAGAGCCGCAATGCGCGAGAGGTCGCGGGACGAGGCGCCGAACTATACGACAAGCTGGTCGCGTTTATCGAAGATCTGAAGACCGTTGGCGAGCGCCTGAAGAGCGCGCAGGCAGCGTACGCATTCGCGGAGCAGAAGCTTTACCTGGGCAAGGGCAGTGCGATCCGGCAGGCGGAGATGCTGCGCGAGCTCGGCATCAAGCCCAGGAAGCAGATTCCACCCGCCTTGTACAGTTCGTCGCTGGATGACCCGCACGCGGTCACGGCGCTCAATGGAAGCAGGATGATCTAGCGATTTCGCGCCCTTTAAACATCAGCCAAGGCGACAATCCCCGGCTCCCATGGGAGCCATGCCACAGAATCCTGCGCAGCTGGGGACACTCGTCATGGTTCCTGCAGCGTAAACACAACCCGGTCAAGTTCGGCTTTGGCGAGGACGATACATCGCTCGAGCTGCTCCGCTGAACCGTCGATCGCCGCCATGATCTCGGAGGCTAACGACGCAAGATACGATGCACCAATGCCGTGCGCGATCGACGTCAGTTGCGCGCAGCACGCGATCGCATCGTCGCGTGCGCCTCCGCAGCTGGCGAGCAGCGTTCGATACAGCAAATCAGAACCTTGAAAAGCCAGCCGCCGCCCCCGTGCCAGGCGATTGGTGATCGGACAGGCGCCGCCCCCGTTCACATTAGACTGAACCCGCTCAAGGATGGCGAAGTGATTCTTTGAAGGTCGATTACGAATGAGCTGGGCGTGCAATTCATGCCCCCTCGCCATCACCGCTTGGAGGATCTCGACTCGAACCGGCTTGGCCAGCTGGGCGACGAAACCGATCGACAGTGAACGGGCCCTTTCCTCCAGCGCATCGCGCCCGCCGACCGCGATCATCGGCACCCCGGCCAGGCGTCGCGCCCGCTCGCGAAAGCGAACCCTCGAAAAAACATAGTAGCCGCTCATGCCTCGCATCGATAGGTCGATGCATGCCAGTTCTACATCAGGGTCAAGGGCGCGCTCGATCGCGCGCCGCGGCGTCGCTGCAACTTCCGCACGGTGCTCCAAAACCGAGACAAGTTGAGCTATCGCAGCAGCCGACGCAGCATCATCGTCAACAATGAGCACAAGCGGTCCTGAGTGCATTCGCGTGACACCCGTCGAGCGTTCGAGTCCAGCCAATGAGAGACTTTACGAGGCGGCGGCGCTGTCGCACTCGATCAGGCAGATGGAGCGCGATAGCGTCTTCAGGCCTCGATCGCTGCCATGATCGTCATCCGGGCCCAGCGTGCGATTTGAAGACCCTCAGAGGACACTCAACGGCAACGAGCCATTTACACGTCGACGAGACTTCATCCGATCGGACGATGCAATCGTGCTTTCACGTCTCGCCCAATCGCGCCAGACGACACCGCAACCGACCGTCTGATGGCGGATTCAAGCGCACGTCAGGACACGATCCTCAACGCATCGCGGCATTCGGATCGGTTTATCGCACTTCATCCAATCGACAGATCACCTTGGGCGCATCCACGTGATCCTGCAATGGGTGAGCCCGTCGTAGGCATCTGGCGGATTGAGCGTCATTCACTCAACGAATAACGTGCGCGCAGTTCCTCACCCCTGTTCGCGCCGGCAATTAGGTGAGTAAGGACGCAAGGATGCCGGCGCCATGGAGATCGTCATGGCTGGTCGACTTGGTGATTCGTTCCCGCGGTCAAGCAGCGCCGCTTCGCCCTGGCTCTTGGTGACGGCGGTGCTTCTGGCGGTGTCGCCACGATTGAGCGCTCAGGCCGTGACCGCCGTCGACCCCGGAGTGCGCGGCAGCACGATCGATGCCGGCGGCCCGTTGCCAGGCCTGAGCCCCGGTCAGATGACGATCTTCCCCATGGCGCTCCTGAATTTCAACACGGTCCGTTCGATCAATGGCAGTGCGACCATCGCCAATACGCAAGAAGGTTTAGGGCCGCGCTACAACTCGAACAGTTGCGGCAGCTGTCACTCGCAGCCCGCCATCGGGGGCAGCAGCCCGAGTGCGACCGCATTTCCAATGGTCGGACCCAACCCGCAGGTCACCGTCGGCAACTTGAACGGCGGGACCAACCAGTTGCCATACTTCGTCACGGCTAACGGTCCGGTGCGTGAGGCAAGGTTCCGCAACGTCGTTCGTAACGGATTCGTGACCAGTACGCCCGACGGCGGCGTGCACGATCTGTTTACCGTCACCGGACGCACCGATGCGATCAACCAGCCCGGCGCCACCGGGGTCAATCAGACCTGCACCCTGGCGCAGCCCGATTTCGACGGGGCCCGTCGCGCCAACAACATCTCGTTCCGGATTCCAACCCCGGTATTCGGCGCCGGCCTGATCGAGGCGATTTCGGACAGGACAATTCTGGACAACCAGGCCGCCAACGCGAGCGCCAAGCGGCAGTTCCGCATCTCGGGGCATCCCAATCGCAATGGCAACGACGGCACGATCACCAAATTCGGATGGAAGGCGCAGAATGCGACGCTGTTCCTGTTCGCCGGCGAGGCGTACAACGTCGAGATGGGCGTGACCAACGAAATCTTCGCGGTCGAACGGACCAGCCCAGGCGAGGCGGCGCTTCCCACCACCTGCATTTTCAATCAGGTCCCCGAGGACAGCTCGCACACCGATCCCGGGCCGGATGCGACCTCGCCCTATTCGGATATCCAGCTGTTTGCGATGTTCATGGAGATGCTCGCCCCGCCGGCCGCCTCGACGTCATCGCCCGGGGGCACGGCTTCGATCCAGGCTGGCGAGACGCTGTTTCGCGGGTCGCTGGGATGCGCGTTGTGCCACACGCCGACGCTGATGACATCAGTTTCGCCGGTCATCAATCAGGGTAACGGCTTAGCGGCCGCGAACCTGTTCTCGGATCTGCTCGTGCACAACATGGGAGACACGCTGGCCGACGGCGTCAGTCAAGGCTTGGCGGGGCCGGAAGATTTCCGCACCGCGCCGTTGTGGGGGCTGGGTCAGCGGGTATTTTTCCTGCACGACGGCCGCACCACGGACCTGGTTCAGGTGATTCGATTGCATGGCAGCTCCGAATCCGAAGCACGGGTTTCCTCCCAGCAGTTTTTTGGACTGAGCCAGACGGACCAGCAGAACGTGCTCAATTTCCTGCGCTCGCTGTGACCGGACGGAAGAATAGCGTGATGGAGGGGGTGCGTTGCGACCGAGGAGCTGATCCATAGAACACGCAGTTCATCGGTAGAACAGGGAGCCATCAGGTTGCCCATCGGATGCCGGCTCGGCGACCAGACCGCGCCGACGAGGCTCATCGCGCTGCGCGGATGCGCGCGGAGCGATGTGGTCATGTTGAGTTTCGAATTCTCGTGACATGAGGCCGCGGCGCTCAACTTCGCAATTGCGGGCCGGCGCGGTGGCTCGTCGCGCTGTGTGGACGTGCGCGTTGGCACTGCTCGCCGGTGGGGCCGTGGCCGTCCGCGCAGACCAGCCCGCCGGCAATGCTCCGGCGAGCGCCGCGCCCAACGCTCCAGGCGGGGCAATACGGCGCAGCGACGACACGGTCGTATTGAACTTCGTGAACGCCGATCTGGAGGCGGTCGTGCGGGCCGTGGGTCAGTTTACGGGCCGCATCTTCGTGATCGATCCGCGCGTGAAGGGAACGTTGACCTTGGTCACCGAGCGGCCGGTTACACGCCAGCAAGCGTTCGAAGAGCTGCTGTCGGCCTTGCGTCTGCAGGGCTTCACGCTGGTCGATTCGCCCGAGGCGGGTGGGGTGGCGCGGATTCTGCCGGAAGCCGACGCCAAGCTGCAAGGCGGTCGCGTGGTGGGGCCGTCGGCAGGCGCGCCGCATGGCGATCAGGTGGTCACCCAGGTCTTTCGCCTGCAATACGAGTCGGCGACCAATCTCGTGGCGGTGTTGCGCCCGCTGATCGCCCCTAACAACACGATCTCGGCCTATGCGGCCAACAACACGCTCGTGATCACCGACTACGCGGAAAACCTGCGACGGCTTGCCCGCATCATCGAGGCGATCGACTCTCCGGCGACGGCCGAGGTCGAGGTGGTGCCGCTGAAATACGGGCTCGCCAGCGACGTGGCCGCCATTCTGAGCAAAGCGCTCGATGAGGGCGCGCGCACTTCCGGACAGGCAGCTGATTCGGGGCAGCGTGTTTCCGTGCTGGCCGAGCCGCGCACCAACATGCTGATCCTGCGTGCCGCGAGCCGGGCACGGCTGAACCAGGCCAAGGAGCTGATCGCGCGCTTCGATCAACCCAGCCTGACGCCGGGCAACATCAACGTCGTGTACCTGCGCAATGCTCAGGCGGTCAAGCTGGCTCCGTTGTTGCGCGCGGTTCTGTCCAGCGATCCGTCGTTTCTGCAGCAGGCCTCGGGCAGCGGTCTGTCGGTGACGCCGATCAGCTCCTCGCTGGGCCAGAGCAGCACCAACCCGCAGACCTCCTCGACCCAGACATCGCAACAGCCGAGCGCCGGCGGCGGCACCGGGTATGTTGGGTCGTCCTCGGGCGGCGGCGGTTCCGGGGGCGCCGTGGCCGGCATGATTCAGGCCGACCCGGCGACCAATTCGCTGATCATCTCGGCCCCGGAGCCGCTCTACCGCAATATCCGCTCGATCATCGATCGGCTGGACGCGCGGCCGGCCCAGGTGATGATCGAATCGTTGGTGGTCGAGCTCAACGGCCAGCAGGCCTCCGAGTTCGGCATCCAGTGGCAGGCGCTGAACGGCCTGAGCAACGTCTCCAGCAGCAACAGCGCCCAGTTTATCGGCGGGACCAATTTCGGATCGGGCGCCGCCAACATCGTGGGCCTGACGCAGAACATCACGTCGCCGGCACCCGGCCTGAACCTGGGCATCATCAAGGGGCAGATCACCATCGGCGGCACCACGATCACCAACGTCGGACTACTGGCGCGCGCTCTGCAGACGCTAGGCAACACCAACATCCTGTCGCGCCCGAACATACAGACCCTGGACAACGAGGAAGGCAAGTTCCTGGTGGGCCAGAACGTGGGACTGCTGACGGGCGCTTACGCGAGCACCGCCACGACGGGCACCAGCACCGTCAATCCGTTTCAAACGTTCGAGCGGCACGACGTCGGGCTGCAGCTGGCGATCAAGCCCCAGATCTCCGAGGGCGGCACCGTGCGCCTGGCGCTCTACATCGAAGACTCCTCGGTCGCGGCCGGCAGCTCGGCCGATAACCCGGTCCTGAACAAGCGCAGCTTCCAGACCAACGTGCTGGTCGAGGACGGCAGCTTCGTCGTAATCAGTGGGCTGATCCAGGATCAGGCCGATGAGACGCAGAACAAGGTTCCGATACTGGGCGATATACCGCTGCTCGGACGCCTGTTCCGCTACGACACGCGAGACCGCACGAAGACCCAGACGATGGTCTTTCTGCGGCCCACGATCATTCGCGACGAGACGCAGGCCGCCGACCTCGCCGTCAATCGCTACGACTACATCCGCGCCGAGGTGGCGAAGTCGGCCCAGGGCAACCTGCCACCGCTGCCGAATCTTTCGGTCGAGGATCTGCCGCCGGTCCCGCGTCCACTTCAACCGAAGTCGCAGTCCGTGCCCGTGGCACCGGAGGCTGCATCACGAACCCCGGCGCCGATCCCGACCACTCCCAACCGGGACGAGGCCGCGGCCAGATCCAATGCGATCCGCTACCAGTTGATCCAGGTCTCTTCGGTGGCCGACGTCGGCCGCGGCCATCAATTGCAGCAGCACCTCAGGCAAGCCGGGTTCGATTCGTACTGGGAGAGCGTGCGCACGGCCAACGGCGACGAGGTGCGGATCCGGATCGAGGTCGAGCGACGGGCCAGCAAAATCTCCGAGGCAATATCGAGGCTGCGCAGCCTCGGCTACAAGCCGGTGCTGGTCGGCCCGTAATTTGCCCGCTTCTCAGAATCGTGATGCGCGATGGTTCATGGGATCGTTGGCGCGATGCGCGCCGAGCCGTCGGCATCGAAGCTCACATTCAAGCCCTGCTTTACCGCCTGGGCCCGCAGCGCGTCCCGGAATCCTGCCGAGTTGGCGGCGCCGGGTTTGAATTTCAGCGTCAGCGCCGCGTCGCGGTACTCAATACCGGCCAGCGCACCGACCGGCGCGCCCGACAGTAACCGCACTGCCTTGGCATTGAGCACGGAAAAATCGTCGGGCGAGGACAGACCGGCGCGAGCGCGCAGGTCACGCAGATGGCGTTGCGCTTGCACCACTGGATCGACCACCGCTTCGGATGGAAAGGCGCTGCGAAACGCCGTTTGCATCGACGAGCGCAGTGCACGCGTTTCCGATTCCAGCTTGAAGTGGACCGCATTCAGGCCCAACACGAAGACCGCCATCGATGCGGCGGCCCAGGCGAGCAGCGGTTTCAGGCGGTTGCTGGCCATCACCACCGCGACCGTCGGCATGCCGAGCGGGCCGGCCAGAGCGAAGGGACCCTGCAGCACGTTCAAAGCGCCGGCGATCGAGATGGCGTCGAAGTCGCGCTTGGTGTAGAGC
Organism: Burkholderiaceae bacterium; assembly: GCA_036270555.1. Taxonomy (GTDB): domain Bacteria; phylum Pseudomonadota; class Gammaproteobacteria; order Burkholderiales; family Burkholderiaceae_F; genus VBCK01. The sequence continues at coordinate 17,164 of DATBCI010000125.1, read as the reverse complement.
AGTTTGACGCCCAGCGGCGCGACAAAGGGCACCAGTTTCCGCGCGTCGCGTCCGTACGCGTGAATCCGGCGGATCTTCAGCTGCTGAACCGCGATCGACAAGGCCACCGGCGGCTTGCCGTCCAGGTCGAATGCGAAGCCCGAGTGTTCTGCGGTGCGTACCGTGCCGCGACCGCGGCTCAACCGGACCGACAAGGTGCCGGCCGACGGTGCGGGGATCGAATACAGGGAGCTGTAGGCGCTGCGCAACGGGAGCTGCGCTTCGCCAGCGGCTTGCAGCGCATGTGTCAGCGTACCCCGGTCGATAGCGGCCACCGCGACCCGCATCAGGTTCTCTCCCGAGTCCTCGAGCCGGTGGGCGAGGTGGCAGTCGGCGGCATCCGTCAGCAGGCGCTCCTCGATCAGACCGGGCAAAGCCTGGCGCAGTCGCCCCTCCGACATCCGGGGCGCATCGAGCAGCGCCGTGAACAGATCCGAAACATCGAACAGGAGGTCGACCGAAACGGCCTGGGGTACCCGCGTGAGCGGCGCATCGCCTGCGCTGCGTTGGCGTTGCGACGCGTCGATTCCTGCGTAGGCGACCACGGTGGCGGCGCTCGGCGATGCGAGCGTGCCGCCTTCGCGCAGCGAGCCCCAGGGCGGCAGAAACACGAGCAAGCGCTGGGCGGGTCCCCGGCTCATCACTCGCGTTTCCACACGATTTCAAACGGTGCGAGTTGGCTCGGCTGTGAGCGCTTCACCGACATCGACTGCCGTCGTCGAGGCGGCATCGCTTCAGCGCGTTGGTCGATGCATATCTTGCCGCGCGGCCGCAATCCTTACATCATCTATGTGGCCGACTACCCGAGGCACAATCAGGGCTGCCATGATCGGGATGATCGCGGTCACTGCGATGATCTCGATCCGGTCCCGCATCGAGGATCGACCGAAGGTGTGACCGGACTTATCGAAACATCGACGGTCCTGGCGATGTCGCGCTCGAGCGGCGCCCAGTACCGCGGTAGAGTGCCTCGCGGATGGTTGGAATACCGGCCTAGGGCGTGGTGCACGACCCGGGATTTCACCAGGCATATGCAATCTGGTTCAGGTCAGCTCGGGTCGCATTTGGCAGGCGCTGGCTTGCTCTGCAGCCAATTGGCCTACTGGACGATCCGGCTGATGACGGCGGTGCCGTCTCCGACGCCTGCGACGCTGGCGGCGGAGCCGGACGCCGATCCGGACCCCGTGCTGCTCGCGCGGGCCTTTGGCCAGGTCGAGCAAGTCGCTCCGGAGGCCTTCAGCAACATACGGGTTGCCGGAGTGTTCGCAGCGGGCCCGGACTCGGCGGCCGTGTTCGTGGTAGGCGACCAGCCAGCCGCGGCGGTCCTCCTCGGCCAGGAAGTCGCGCCGGGTTCCAGGCTGGTCGAAGTCGATCCGCAGAGCGTGACCCTGGAGTCGGGCGGAGTGCGGCGCGAGCTGCGCGTGCCGACCGCGTCGGGCTCCGACACCGGCGCCCTGGCGGTCGCGCGGGACGCCAGATACGAGCAACGCAGCAGCGCGTTTAAGGCGCCCCGGCGGGATGCGGCTCGAGCGCCGACTCCCAAGGTCGCGAGGTCGCCCTCATCGATTTTCGCGCCGCGACCAGAACCGACGCCCGCTCAATAGGTGTAGCGGATAATTGGGCGACGCGGCCGCTCAAACGCGGGTAACCGCCGGAAACTGCGGCAGCGATCGCCTTGCGGTTTTCTCCACGAGGCCCGTTGAAGACCACGGTGGCTGCCCCATCTAGGGTGTTTGTACGAAGGACGTCCGCGCATGGGACCTCGCGATTTGTCGACCTGGATGTGGGGCGATGCTCTGTCCGTGCTGGAGCAGGCCGAGCGCCTGCACCGGCAGTTTGTCCGCGCCAGCCTCACCGAGGCCCGGTGCTGGGAGCCGCCTGTCGATGTGGTGGAAAGCGACACCGAGGTGACTGTGCAGGTCGCGCTGCCCGGCGTGCCTGCCGTGGCGGTCGTGGTTGGACTCGATCCGGACGGGATTACGGTCTCGGGCCTCAGGGCCTTTCCCGCGAGCCCGGCGGCGCGCATTCATAGGATCGAAATTCCTTACGGCCGGTTCCAACGCCGCATTCCTTTGCCAATGCACGCCCTTGAACCGTCGGCTCAGCAGCTGATCGACGGTTGCCTGCTGTTGACTTTCACCAAAGTGAAGGGATTTCGATGAAGCACCCGCCCACACGACAACAGATGTGGTCCGGCGAAGGCGCACGCACTGAGGGCGCCGGCGCGCCGGCCGCGGAACGCCAACAGGCCGCCAGCGCTTCAAAACCTCTGCCTCAGGATGCGCTGATCGTGATCCCGTTGCGCAACGCGGTGCTGTTTCCCGGCGTGCATTCGCCGGTCACGGTGGGCCGCGCGTCCTCGGTCGCTGCCGCCCAGGAGGCCGTGAAGCGCGAGCTGCGCGCGGGATTTCTGCTGCAACGCGACCCGCAGAAGACCGATGTCGGACCTTCCGATCTGTATTGGGTCGGTACCGCGGGGCCGATCGCGCGCTACATCACCGGCCAGGATGGTGCTCACCACCTGGTTGTGCAAGGCGAATCCCGCTTCCGGGTGCTCGAGTTCCTGGATGGCTGGCCCTACATGGTGGCGCGGGTCGCGATGATCGAGCAGCCTCGCATCGAGGGGCCGGAGGTGGAAGCGCGCTTCCTGCAACTCAAGGAGCGGGTTGGCGAAGCGATCGGATTGCTGCCTCACATGCCGGACCAGCTGGCCGAGGCAGTGCGCGGCATCGAGTCCGCGCCGTTGCTGGCCGATATCGTGGCCAGCCTGATCGACGCGAAGAACGAGGAGAAGCAGGACATCCTGGAGACCTTCGACCTCGTGCGGCGCCTCGACCGGGTGATCGCGCTGCTGTCCGCGCGCGTCGAGGTGTTGAAGCTCTCCAAGGAGATCGGGGAAAAGACCCGCGCCAAGTTCGACGAGCGCCAGCGCGAGCATGTGCTGCGCGAGCAGCTGCGGCAGATCCAGAAAGAGCTGGGGGAGGGCGAAGATCTCGCCGCTGACATCGAGGAGCTGAAGAAGGCGGTCGAAGCGGCGGGCATGCCCGAAGAAGTATTGAAGCACGCCGAGCGCGAGCTCAAGCGGCTGCAGCGTTCGGGCGAGGGCGGCAGCGAATACTCGATGCTGCGTACTTACCTGGAGTGGCTGACCGAACTGCCGTGGAAGCCGGCGCCTCAACAGCCGATCGACCTGGCCGAGGCGCGCCGCGTGCTGGACGAGGACCACTTCGGTCTGGACAAGGTCAAGCGCCGCATCCTGGAGTACCTGGCCGTTCGGAAGCTGAACCCCGAAGGCAAGAGCCCGATCCTGTGTTTTGTCGGTCCGCCGGGTGTCGGCAAGACTTCACTGGGCCAATCGATCGCGCGCGCTACCGGGCGCACGTTCCAGAGGGTCGCCCTGGGCGGCGTGCATGACGAGGCCGAGATCCGCGGACACCGGCGCACCTACATCGGAGCGCTTCCGGGCAACATCATCCAGGCGATGCGCCGTGCCGGCACAACTCACGCGGTGCTGATGCTCGACGAGATCGACAAGACCGGTGCCGGGGGTTTTCACGGGGATCCGGCCAGTGCGCTGCTGGAAGTGCTCGATCCGGAGCAGAACCACAAGTTCCGCGACAACTACCTGGCGGTCGACTTTGACCTTTCTCGCGTGCTTTTCATCGGCACGGCGAACGTGCTTGACACGATCCCGGGGCCGCTGCGCGACCGGATGGAGATCATTCAGCTGCCCGGATACACCGAGGAAGAGAAGATCGAGATCGCGCGACGCTACCTGGTCAAGCGGCAGCTCGATGCCAATGGCCTGAAACCCGAGCAGGCCAGCCTGACGGACGCGGCCCTGGCGGCGATCGTGCGCGACTACACGCGCGAAGCAGGTGTGCGCAACCTGGAGCGTGAGATCGGCTCGGTGCTGCGCCGCGCCGCGATGCAGATCGCAGAGGGCCGGGCCCAGCACATCGAAGTGGATGCGGCGGATCTGGCAGCGATCCTCGGCGCGCGGCGCTTCGAGAACGAGCTGGCGCTGCGCGCGAGCGTACCTGGAGTGGCCACCGGCCTCGCGTGGACCCCGGTGGGCGGAGACATCCTGTTCATCGAAGCGAGCAAAGTGCCTGGCAGCGGCCGCCTCATCCTGACAGGACAGTTGGGCGACGTGATGAAGGAATCGGCGCAAGCCGCACTGACCCTGGCCAAGACATGGACCGGCGATTCGCTGGAAAAGATCGACGTGCACGTGCACGTTCCGGCCGGCGCCACGCCCAAGGACGGGCCGAGCGCGGGGGTCGCCATGTTCCTGGCGCTGTTGTCGCTGCTGACCGGCAAGCCGGTGCGCTCGGATATGGCGATGACGGGCGAGGTCAGCCTGCGGGGACTTGTGCTGCCGATCGGTGGCGTCAAGGAGAAGACGCTGGCCGCGCTGCGAGCCGGCATCCGCATCGTGATGTTGCCCCGGCGCAATCAGAAGGACCTGGAAGATGTGCCGGCCGAGGCGCGCGAGAAGCTGCAGTTCGTCTGGCTGGACCGCGTCGAGGACGCGGTGCACGCCGCGATCGGGGATTTGAATCCGGTGGCGCGGATCTGAAGACCCGCGGCCACCGTTACTCGTTGCCGCCCGGAGCCGCGGGCAAGGCAATCACTCAACGCTGGATCTGGCCAAGGATGTTCTTGGCGCCAGCGGCGAGCAAGCCGGTGTCGGCACCGACCAGGATCGCGCGAAAGCCTTGCGCGATATAGCGATTGATCTCATCGGCCGCGACGCCGAAGATTCCGGCCGGAACATTCGCGCGCATGGCCGCTTTCAGCACCCGGTCGATCTCTGCCTGCACTTCCGGATGGGACACCTGTCCGAGCAGGCCCATCGACCCCGACAGGTCATACGGGCCGATCAGTGCCAGGTCGATGCCGGGCACGGCAAGGATCTGATCGATGCGCGCTACAGCGTCGGCGTGCTCTATTTGCACGATCGCCATCACGGCGTCGTTGGCGTGCTGCACGTATTCAGCACTGGTCAGACCCCATCTCAACCCGGCGAACGTCGGACCGAAGCCGCGTTTTCCTGCCGGCGGATAACGCACGGCTTGCACCGCGGCCAGCGCCTCCTCGGCACTGTTCACGCCCGGCATCATGATGCCGAGTGCACCGGCGTCGAGCGCGCGCTTCGCCAGCCACTCGAGGTTGGACGCAACGCGCGCTATCGGCGTCACCGGCGTTTCACTGGTGGCGCGAATCATTGCCTGGAGCCGCTCGGCGTCGATCGGGCCATGTTCGGTGTCGATCAGCAACCAATCGAACCCGGCCCGCGCCAGGACTTCAACCACTGGCGGGCTCGGCAACTGAACCAGTGTGCCTATCGCGGTCTTGCCCGACGTGAGCAGTTCCTTGAAGTGGTTCTTCATTCGCTGGCTCCGATCCGAGTGCCTCGCCTGCCGCGAGCCGCCCGATAGCGTGAGCTACGCGCTTACCCTGAAGGAGCTTACCGCGGTGAAATGAGGTTCGCCGCAGGTGGGATCCGAGTGGCGGCAGTGCACGGTGCGGCCGCCACTCATTCACCTCAGAACGGCGGCTGGTACACCAGGACCTTGTCCCAGAAGTCGCAGTTGTGGGCCGCGCCGAAGCTCTCCCAGGTGAAGGTCGACAGCGCCGGCACATTCTCCGACAGGAACGACGGCACGCTTTGTTTCGGACACTGATAACTGACCGGGCCAGAACCGGTATTGAGCGTGCAGGTCGTGCCCGGTTGGTCGACAAAGCGCGGCCACGGCGAGTTTCCTCCGCCGGGGTTCGGGTTGCCAGTGGCGGCAAAGTAGGTCCAAGCGGCCACCAGTTCGTCGGAGAGCGTTTCCTCCGCCGTGCTCATCGCTGGCGATTGGCTCGCGCCCTGAACGCCCAGTGCGCCCCCGTGCCAGCCCGGGAACAGGAACTGAATGTCGATCGTATGGGCCGCCAGCGGAGTCATCAGCCCGCTCGGCGTCGCGTCAGGCATCTTCGGGTAGTACCAGGGCGCCCCCTGGTCATTGAACTCATATTCGTAGACCGGAGTGTCCGCGTACTGTGCCCACAAGGCATCGACCACGCGATCGCGACAGACACCCGGATGCGTTCCGACCAGATCGTCGCATTGCTGAGGGGTCAAACCGGAACAAAGGCCGGAGCCCGGTGTGTATTGACTCAGAACTGCAGCATCTGTCCCCGCCGGGTACGTCGGGCAGGTTCCGGACGGACCCGAGCATGCAGCAACCGTCGGTCCATAGGCGGCCGAGATGATCGCCTCGTAGTGCGCCAGGTCGATGGGCACCTGCGAGGACGGGCCTCCCTGGTATCCACCACTGAAGTACTCGGTGTTGCTGATGCCGAAGTTTGCTTCGTCCTGAACGTTCCCGCCCATGACGGGCATGTGATTGAATTTGCCGGTGGTCCAGGCATAGATCGGCTCGTGCGGGATGATGGTGCCGTCCACCATCGGGCCCTGTCCGAAGGTGGTGCCATCGTAAAAGGCGGTATTCGCGTTCTGGTTCAGTTGGAGGATCTGTGGGACCGTCAGCGAGCGCAGACATGCAGCGACTGCGGAGAGCCTGCTGGATGCGCAGTCGGGAAGGTCATAGGCGCTCGCTGCAGCGTTCGAGAACGCCGTGCCCCGAGGCAGGTAGACCGACATGTTGGTGATCGAGGACAAGGGTGCGCTCTCGTAGATCGCGCGGTTGAACAGGCCTGCGGCCAGCGGCGACAGCTGGTTGTCGCCGGTGTTCGATGCGCCGGCGGATTGACCCCCCAGCGCGACCCGGGTGGGGTCACCGCCGAAAGCGGCGGCATTGCGCTGCACCCAGTGCAGCACGGCCTGCTGGTCGAGGACGGCGTAGTTGCCGAACAGATGGCCTTCCGCATTGATCGCCGAATGCGCGAAGAAGCCCAGCAGACCCAAGCGATAGTTCATGGTGACGACCACGACAGGGGTTCCAAGCGGGCCTCCGGTGGCGAGCTTGGTCCCGTCGTAGTCGGTGGATTCCCCATCGACATCGCCGCCGCCGTGGATCCACACGAACACTGGAAGTCCGCTGGATGGACCGCCATTGCCCAGCTTCGTCGTGAAGACGTTCAGAAAAAGGCAATCCTCGGTGATGCTGGCTGGACCGGCAAACACGCCGAGCGTCTCCGCCTGTGGGCAGGTGTGGCCGAACTGCGTCGCGTCGCGCGCTTCCTCCCAATGCTTGACCGCCTGCGGCGGCATCCAGCGCAAATTGCCAACGGGGGGAGCGGCGTAAGGAATTCCCAGGAATTCGTACACGCCGTTCTTTACCAGCCCGCGGACCGGACCTTCGGCCGTCCGAACGACCGGTCCATCGGCCTCGGCCATTGCGGCAACAGGAAGGCCACCGAGCGCGAGCAACGAACCGAGCAGAAGCGCTCGGGTCATCCCCTTTCGAGCCGTGTTTGAAGCCAATGCGCGTCTCCATGTCATTGTGTTTCTCCTTAGAGTCGACCTTTAACTTCTGTGTGTTCACGCAATGCCAGACGCAACCGACTGCGAGTGGCAAAGGTCCCCGTCCTTGGTCTAACTTGGTTCCACGGCATGAGGCTTCTTTGCAAGGTATTCGCAAAGTCAAGGCGCTCATGCACGAAGGCGCCCTATGATCGATCGGGCTGTCTGCCTTTCACCGGCGACCGAACGGTTGGTCCGGCTCCCGGTGGCGGCTGTACGTTATCGAGTGATCCTAGCCCTGCGGCTCCGCGCAGGTCTTTCATATTCTTGAAAGCGATTATCGATTCTTGCAGCGTGGGCCTGTCGTTCGGCCGTCGGCTACCCAGCGCGCTAGAGATCGATCACGACGTCGTCCACGGGTTGCGCGCAACAGGTCAGCAGGCTTCCGGCCGCGGGCGCCTCCAGGGGATCGGGATCGTAACGGACGCCGCCCGAAATCAACGCGACCTCGCAGGTGTGGCATACCCCGGTTCGGCACGACCAGCGAACCGGAATGTCGCACACCTCGGCCAGATCGAGCAGCGTGTGGAAACGAGGATCCCACCTCACCGAAAGGTCGGTGCGCACGAAGGAAACGCGTGGGCCTTGCCCGGCAGGGCCGCTCGGGCTGTGCGGCCGCCGCGCAGTCTCGGTGATTCCAGGTGTCCGCGTCTCGCCGGCGCCGAAGAATTCCGTGTGGATCCGATCCGCGGGTACGCCCCAGTCGCTCAGACCCGTCCTGAGATCACGCAGGAAGGAAGACGGCCCGCACAAGTAGAAGTCCGCGTCTCGAGGCACGTTGAGCCGTCGCAGCGCCTCGACATCCAGGTGCCCCAGCGCATCAAAGGCGTCGCCCTGGATATCGGAATCGGCTGGTCTGCTGTAGACGATGTGCCTGTGGCTTTTTGGAATGCGCCGCAGTAGCTGGGTCGATTCGGAAGCGAAGGGATGATCGGCACCGTTGTGCGCCCCATAGCACCACCACACGGGTCGGGCGCCTGCATCGGCTGCTAAAGCATGCAGCATCGCCAACAGCGGTGTGATGCCAACGCCGGCGCCCAGCAGGACCACAGGTCGCTTCCCGGAGTCCAACGTGAAGGCGCCCCGCGGCGCACTGACGTCAAGCAGGTCACCCGCTTTCGCATGCTGATGCAGGTATCGGCTCGCCTCGCCTTTTACCTCCTGCTTCACGCTGATGCGATAGTGATCCGCCGCAGGAGCGCCGGACAGCGAGTAACTGCGTAGGATCGGCGACTCATCGGGGGTTGGCTTGAGTCGCAAAACGACGAACTGTCCGGGCAGCGGCATCGCCAGTGCAAGCCCATCCGACGGCACCAGGATCAACGACAAGACCGCTGCGCTTTCGTGATCGATTCGCGAGATGCGCAACGTCCGAAACCCCGGCCATGCGGGAGGCGGCCCGCTTTCGGAAGAAAGCCCGGGGTTGCCGGAGGCGGCACCGGTGTCGGATGGCTCGCGCAACAAGGCCTGAAACGAGCCCTTCCACCCGGGGCTCAACGCGGGGATGCGCAGCGCACGCTGCAGGTCTTCGCGACCGTGGCCGGGCAGGTAGAGCAGCGCGTTGATCTGAGCCACCGTCATGCGCTCGGCCCCGTCGAGCACCCTTTCGACTTCGTCTCCTGCGCCCACCTCGCCTTCCTGCAGCACGCGAAGGTAGAACCCCGGCCGGCCATGGGACACGAGCAGCGAGGCCATGCGAGCCTCGTCCATCCGGATTCCCACCCGATAGCACGTCACGCGAGGTTGGGTTACCTCGAACAGCGCCGACCCGATCCGATAACGATCGCCGACGAAGACTTCGGCATCGGCCAGACCCTCGACCGTGAAGTTCTCTCCGAATTGCCCGAATGGAAATTCCGCTCGCCCCAGCTCTTGCTCCCAGTAACGATAGGATTCGACCTGATAGACGAGCACGGCGCGTTGCTCGCCGCCATGGCCGCTCAGATCGCCTTGCCCATCGCCGTCGACGTTGAGCCGCCGAACCATCCGCCGGCCTGGCACCGGATCCTTCCAAATGGCGGTCCTGACGGCCCGGCCTCTCCACAAATGCTCGCGAGGCAGTCCCACATTGACCGATAGAAGCCGAGGAGGCGTCACGGCGGACCTAATCCTGTTCACCGAGCGTCTGGACGTACGTCTTGCCGTAGGGATAGAACAGCTCCTTGCGGCCCTGCTGCCACGCGGCCCTGAGCTCGGGCGCCGTGATGTCCCAGTCCGACCGGCATTTGCGGATCACCGCACGCAAGTCCTGGCGGAGCTCTTCGGTCGTCGGCCGGCCGAAGAACCAGTAGCCGTTGTAGATCTTGTAAATGACGAGCCCCGGCTCGAGGACGATCACGTGGGGGATCATCGGATTGTGGACCGGATCGGTGTACTCGGCGATATCGAGGTCCTTCTGAACGACACGTCCGGCATCGGACAGGAAGGGCCAGTGGGCGCCGACGCCGCTGCGAAATTCACTCGTTTGAGTGATGTTGTCGGTGCTGATCGTCACCAGCCTGCAATAACCAACCTCGATCTCGCGATGCAACTCGACCAGCCCTTCATGCTGCCTGCGGTCCTTCGGGCAGAAACCCCCACGGCTCAGGACGACGACCATCGGATTCTGCCCTTGCAGTTCGGAGAGCTTGCGGCGCTTCGCGGCGTGGTCGGTCAGCTCGTAGTCGGGAAAGACAGCTCCTGGAACCATGTCAGGTCGCATCTGAAATCCTTTGCAGTTGAGTTGCGCTCGCGCGAACCTGTTGTGGCTGCGTCACCGGCTGGTCTCACGTTGCAGGCTGCCCGATGCTTTTAGCACATCGTGGTGTCAGAGCGCCTGCTTCAGACGGGCTTGCAGACGCCGCTGCTTGGCGCGATTGCCGCAATCTCGAATGCTGCACCAACGCCGGCTGCGGTTCTTGCTCGTGTCCAGAAACAGCCAGCCGCACCCTTCCGGATCGGCACACTGTCCAACGCGGTCGCGCAAGTCTTCTCGCAGCAGCAGTTCGGCTGCCGATTGCGCGATTGGCCATAACGGCAGGTCGAATTCCGCGGCTTCCGTCGCCAGGCACCACCTCGCGCCCTCGACACTGAACTCGACGTGGTAGCTCGCCAGGGCGCGGCGCAGCTCTTCGTTCAGCACATTCACGTCAGCGCGCGCGGGCGCTGCTGCGGCGACGCGGGCAACGAAAATTCGGTACATCGCTTCCCTCAGCGCCGTCGCCCTTCGATAGACGGCGGCCGCGATTTTCGGTTCTTTGCGCAGGCGACGCCCCAGGGCATCCGCTTGATGAGGGGAAACGAGTTCTTGCGCCTGGGCCCACGCGAGCAAGTCTTCGTAGCCGTGCAGGGTCTCTTGCGGATGATCGCTGGAATGCCAATCGACCGTATTGGCGAAACCCAGACACAGTTCGAGGTGTTCGGTGGTTCCGGGTCGACCCGCAAGGCGCGGGGAAGGGTTGTCGCGCACCCGGTCATTCTAACTGGCAAAAAGAGCTTGACAGGTTATATCGGACGACCGCATGATGTAACCGCCAAAACGTGATTTGATGGTTTGACCACACGCAACTTCGCAAGCGCCTTATTGAGAGAGGATCCTATGGCTGAGTACCGACTTTTCGGGCGTGCGGGCTGGGGCTCGGTCATCGTGGAGGCGCAGCTGGCGGCGCTCGGCCTGCCATTCGAATTTGAGGAAGTGCCTGACCTGTTCGACTCCGAGCAGGGGCGGCGCGACCTGGCGCGTTTCAATCCGTTGTCGCAAGTGCCGACGCTGCAGTTGCCGGATGGCTCGGTGCTGACCGAGAGCGCGGCGATCACGTTGTACCTGGCAGACGTCACCGGGCGCGACGACTTCGTTCCCGCCGCCGCGCATCGATCGCGTCCGCAGTTCTTGCGTTGGCTCGTGTTCCTGGTGGCGAATATCTACCCGACCTTTACCTACGCCGATGATCCGCGGCGTTTCGTGCGCGACGAGGGCGCGGCCAAGGCGTTCGATGCGGCAGTCGGTGAATATCGGCGCAACCTCTGGCGCATCGTTGAAACCGCGGCCGGCGCGCCATGGTTCCTGGGCGATCGGTTCTCCGCACTCGATATCTACACCGCTACGATGACGCACTGGGGCCCTGGGCGGCGCTGGTTTGAGGAACAGGCACCATCCTTGACCGCGATTGCGCGCCGCGCCGGCGAAGATGCCCGGTTTGGCTCGGTTTGGAAGCACAATTTCCCGGGTGACTTCGCGACGTAACGACCGGGTCACGAGGCGTGCGCTCTTCAAGAGGTGCCCATGAAGGCATAATGGCCGCTCAGCTCTATTCCCCAAAGGCGCCGAGCGCATTGGAATGGAATGAACGGGCTTTGCGGCTACGCGGGACTGTTGCTGGCGTGGATGCTTCTCGCGCCGCCGGCATTGACGTCAGCCGCGGAGCTGCCGCCACGGATCGCATTGACGGCCGCGGAACTCGCCTGGGTTCAGTCGAATCCCGTGGTGAGGGTTGGCGTCAGCACCGAGTTTCCGCCTTACTACTTTTCCGACAAGCAAGGGCGGTACGAAGGATTCGTGATCGACCTGATGGATCGGCTGTCCCCCAGGCTGGGACTGCGGTTCGAGTACCGACGCTTTCCTGGAATCGGCGAAGTCCTCGCAGCCATGAAAGGCGGCGAGATCGAGGTGACACCCTTCCTGTCGGAGACGGCTTCGCGACGGGAGTATCTGCGCTTCGTGCGCCCGCTGTTCTCGACCCAGACGGTTTATGTGGCGGATCGGCGGCGCGGCGACGTGACGGCCGACGAACGATTCGCCGGCTATCGGGTTGCCGTGGAGCGGCAGTCACCCGCGGCTGAACTGCTGCGGGAACGCTTTCCCAAGGCAAAGCTGCTCGAGTTCGATTCCCCGGAGAACGCCGTTCTGGCCGTTGCGGCCGGAGACGCCGACGTGTTCGTGGGGTTCCGCCAGGTCGCCGTCTACTACATGGAAAAGCACTTCACGGTCAACCTGGCATTGCGTGGAACGATCGCCGTGCCCGGAACCGCGCTGGGCCCGGCCGTCAGGAGCGACCTCAGCCTGCTGGCCGGGTTGCTCGACAGGGCGGTCGCTGACCTCTCGACCGAGGAGATCACGGGCCTTGCCTTGAAGTGGCTGCCGAGGACCGTGCTCGGGATCGACACCACAAAGCGAATCGAGTTGACGCCTGCGCAAAAAGAGTGGATCCAGGCGCATCGAGGACTGCGGCTGGGCTTCGACGCCAATTTTGCCCCGATCACGTTCGCGAACACTTCGGGCGGATTCGATGGGCTGGCCGCGGACTTTACGAGGCTCCTCGCCAGAAAGGCGGGAATGATCATCGCCTATGAACAGGGCGGCAGTTTCGCAGAGGTCTACGACCGCGCATTGCAGGGTGACATCGACGTCATCGTGGCCGCCGGGCGCAACGAGGAAAGACGGCTTCACTTCGAATTTGTCGGCCCGTTTCTGCGGGTTCCATCGGTCATCGTCGCGGCGACCGATCGTGCGTTTGACGGCGACCTGGGCGCGGTCAACGCGCTGCGGGTTGCGATCCTCAGGAATCACTTCCTGATTCCACAACTGCGTTCCCGCTTTCCCGGCCTGGCCATTGAAGAATTTCCGACGCAGTCCGAAGCGCTCTTCGCGGTCCGTAACGGGCACGCGGACGTCGCGATCGGCAACATGAAGGTCGTCAACGCGCTGCTGGAGGCGCAGCACGGAGGTGCCTTGAGGACCGTCGGTGTTGTGCCGGAGGGGGACAGCGAGCTGTACTTTGCCGTACGGAACACCACCGGTGAGCTGGCCTCGGTGCTGCGAAGTGCGATGAACGCGGTCAGCGGCGAGGAATTTGCGGCCCTCGAGGAGCGATGGCTTCAACCCCAGGTGAACGTGGGCGTGCCATGGGTCCGGGTGCTGATATGGGGCATCGCCGTCGTGTCGGCCTCAGCCCTGATCATCGGATTATTGTGGCTCTCGAATCGCCGGCTGCGACTGGCGCGAACGACTCTCGAGCAATCGCAAGCGATAGTCGGGGACGAGAACGCTGCGCGGTCTCGCTTTACCGCCTATTTGAGCCACGAACTGCGCGGTTGTCTGGGTGGAATTGTCGCCGGTTTGCGCATGCTCCAGCAAGGCACGCAAGTCTCAGGAAACTTGATCCCTGCGATGGACGAATCCGCCTCGGGCCTGCTGGCGCTTTGCGAGAGAACGCTCGACTTCGAGCGTTCACTGCGAGGCGGGGTCGATCTGAAACCGGAGCCGGTACGGGTAGTTGACACCTTGCGCGAGGCGCTTGCGCCCTGGCGGCTGCAGGCGCACGTCAGAGGGTTGTCGTTCGATGACGATTTGACCATTGATCCGGCGGTGTGCGCAGAGATGGATCCGGTGCGCTTCAGCCAGATCATTCAGAACGTGGTGGGCAATGCCATCAAGTTCACGGCTCAAGGGGGTGTTTCCGTCCAGGCTCACCTGGAGCCCGATGGCCCGATGGTGTCGTGGCTCGACATTCTGGTCGTCGACACCGGACCGGGAATTCCGTCGGAAGAGCGGCGTCTGGTCTTTCAACCATTTTCGCAGGGTGCGGAGGGAAAGCGGACTCGCGCAGGGGCCGGTTTGGGGCTGTCGATCGTCGTGCAGATCGTCGCTGCCATGCGCGGAATGATTCGCATCGAAGATTCGTCGGCGCCCGGTTCGACGTTCCACATCCGCCTGCCGCTGACTTTGCTCCCGGCCGGAGCCTGGGGGTCGCAATTTCAATCCAGCGATACGGGCGGCCAAGCTCGATCCCAAGATGGCCGCCGCTCAAGCGTGTCCCCGCGGCGATAGGCGTGTGCGTCCAAATCCCATTTGGGCGCCATGCGCGGTAATGCGATACTCGCGCCTCCAAAACCAGCCCGCGGGCTCAAGGAAGGGTGTTCATGTCGGATCGCCGGATTTCTCACCGCCGCGTCAAAGCGTGGGCCGTTACAGGCTTGGCGGCCGCCTTCATGTGTATATCCCTCGCGAGCACAACCCAGGTATCAGCCGAAGACCATACCAAGAGCGCAGCCCCGATGACCACCAAGACAAGTTCCGGCCTCCAATTCCAGGATCTCGTTGCTGGCACAGGCGCCGAAGCCAGTGCGGGACACCAGGTCACCGTGCATTACACCGGATGGTTGCAGAATCCGGATGGCAGTGCCGGCAAGAAATTCGATTCCAGCCTGGACCGCGGTCAGCCGTTCGCCTTTCCGTTGGGCGCCGGTCGCGTGATTCGCGGCTGGGATGAAGGCGTGGCCGGAATGAAGGTGGGCGGCAAACGCAAGCTGATCATCCCGGCGGACCTCGGGTACGGCTCGCGCGGGGCCGGCGGGGCCATCCCCCCGAACGCGACCCTGATCTTCGATGTCGAACTGCTCGGCGTGCAATAGCCGCAGAACGTCCTCCGACACGTGGGGGCGCAGGCACTCGTTCCCGCTCAGTGCGCGGTGCTAGGCCCTTGAGAGGGCATCCATCGCCTTGATCACATCCGCGGGCGAGTCCACCCCCACGTACGCGACAAACTGACTGCCGATCACCGAGGCGGACAATCCGCGCAGGTTGACGCCGCTCTCGCCCAGCGCACGCGTCAGTTGGGCAACGATGCCCGCCTTGTCCAGCCCCATGATCCGGATCGACTGCAGCGATTGGGTCACATTGAACCCTACCTGCGAGGCAGCACGAATCTCCCGATCCCCCTGCAGCGGCGTCACAAAGACCACCCCCGTCCCGGGCTTCTCCGGAGCGCGCCTCGCGATGACGAACTGCAGATCGGCTCCCGCGTCGTGCAGTGTCTTCAGCAACTCCGCCAAGGCGCCCGGCCTGTCCTGGATGGGCGCTGCCCAAACGTCGACCTTTTCCACCAGAAGATCCATGAGCCCTCCTTCTGTTGTAGGCGCACGGTCCGAAGTGTCGCCAAGCGCGGGCAAACACGAAATCCCGTAGCTTTGCAAAGGCCTGTCAGGGTCGGCAAGGGTTTCGTAGTCTTGAAGCGTCTAACTGACCCGGCCGGCAGGCGCATCTTGGAGATTCTGGACGCGGGAACGTATCCCACCATGGGGGTTTGTCCGGCGATCTTGCGTCGCGACATTCCTATCGCGTAGGTGGTTCCAGATGAATTTCTTCGGCCGATTGAAGCTCGGGGCCCGACTCGGTCTGGGTTTCGGGTTCGTGTTCGCCCTCCTGTTGGCCATCGTGGCGGTGGCCTTTTCGGGTTCGACGCTGTTGGGCGGGGCCACCGACAAGCTCGTCAACCAGGACTGGCTGAAGGCGCAGTCGGTCCACGAGATCGACGCCATTGCGCGCAGCAATGCGCGAATGACCATCGAATTGTTTCTGACGAACGACAAGGACCAGGCCGCCCGGATCCATCAGGCCATGCAATCCAACAGGGACAAGGTCGAGAGCATGCTGGAGCGCCTCGACCGCCAGATCGACCAGCCCGAGGGCAAGGCTTTGCTCGCGAAGATCCGGGCAAGGCGGAAGGATTTCATCGCATCCTTTACAGCGACCATCAAACTGCTCGACTCCGGCAAGCGCGACGAGGCGTCCAAGCAGCTGATGGGCGAGACGCTGCCGCAGATCGATGCCCTCCAGGAGCAGATCAAGGCGATGGTCGACTGGCAGACAAAGATCGTGGATGCCAGCGGGGCCGACATCCAGCACGGCATCGCGTCGGGCCGGCTCCTGATGATGATGCTGGGCTGCGCTGCCCTCCTGATCGGTGCTGCCTTCGCTTGGAGGCTGACCCGATCGATCACGCGGCAAATCGGAGGCGAACCGGATTACGCCGTGGCCGTGGTGCGGGAGATGGCCGCCGGCAATCTCAGGGTCGACATCGCTACGGGTTTTGGCGACGAGTCCAGCCTGCTGGCCGCCATGAAGAACATGCGCGACAGCCTCGCCCGAATCGTGAGCGAAGTCCGCACCGGTGTCGAATCGGTGGGTACCACGAGCGCTCAGATCGCCGCGGGCAATTTCGACCTGAGCTCGAGGACGGAGCAGCAAGCCAGCTCGCTCGAAGAAACCGCGGCGTCGATGGAACAGCTGACCAGCACGGTCAAGCTCAGTGCCGACAACGCGAAACAGGCGGACCAACTGGCAGCGGCAGCCTGCGAAGCCGCCGGCAAGGGCGGGGAGGTGGTCGGCCAGGTGGTGGCGACCATGGGCCAGATCAGTGCAGCCAGCAAGAAGATCGGCGAAATCATCACGGTGATCGACGGCATCGCGTTCCAGACCAACATCCTGGCGCTGAACGCTGCGGTGGAGGCCGCGCGAGCGGGCGAGCAAGGACGGGGCTTTGCGGTGGTGGCCGGCGAGGTGAGGACGCTGGCGCAGCGCAGCGCTCAGGCGGCACGCGAGATCCGGGGCATGATCTCCGATTCGGTGCAGAAAGTGGAGAGCGGCGCCAAGCTGGTCAACGACGCGGGGGCCTCGATGGCGGAGATCGTGTCCCAGGTGAAACGCGTGACCGATCTGGTCGGTGAGATCAGCAATGCGAGCCAGGAGCAATCCTCCGGGATCGGGCAGGTGAACGAGGCCATTACCCAGATGGACCACGCCACCCAGCAGAACGCGGCGCTGGTGGAGCAATCCACAGCGGCGGCCCAGAGCCTGAAGGATCAGGCGGGGCGGCTGGCGGAGGCGGTCGC
>DATBCI010000124.1:0-4951 GCA_036270555.1 Burkholderiaceae bacterium | reverse complement strand
CGCTACGCCGGTGGCAGCTCGCGCAGGCCGCGGCTCGCCCCTCGATCGGAACGCCCGCCTCGCGCACGCCGCGCAATGGCTGGCCCGAGGGCAGGATTCCCTCGCGATAGATGCGCTGCGCGTCGCCCGGCTTGCCCGCCGCAGCGCCGCCAGGCGCTGCGGTGGGCGCGGCTGCCGCGGGCCGCGCCAACGAGACCACCAGCATCACCAGAGCGAGCAGGGTTGGAGCGTGCATCGTCCTTCGGCTTGGCTCGACGCCAGCGTAGTCCCCGCTCATGGCGCGCTCCAGTCGCCGTCGGCCACCAGGCGCACGCCTTGGTCCTCTGCAAATCGCACCACGAAGCCCCCTTTGGAAGCAAAACGCTGACCGGGCGCCAACCCGAGCCTCGGGTAGTAGCCGTTCACCAGGCGCGTGCCCAGATGCATCTCGAGCGCCTCCGGCAGGTGGTCACGAACCAGATCCGCGCTCCGGGCGCGGCCATCGTCAGCGCCGCGCTTTCCAGATCGCTGCGCCGGCTCCCGCTGCGTGGGCGGTACAGATACTTGGCCGTCGTGGGCGGAACCAGGGTCCTGCCTTCGAGCTCGCCCAAGCCGCTGCGCCGGTGGCAATTCGCGCAGGCGGCGGCTTGCCCGTGCACCGCGGGAGCCGACTCACGTTGCCCCCTGAGCGGATCGCCGTTCGACAGAACCCTGTTGCGATAAATGTTCTCGCCCGCTTCGATCGGCACGGACGGCTTGGCCGGCTTCGCCAGGCCCGTGGAAGCCAGCAGGAAAAACATCAGCAGCGCGGCCGCGCCGATTCTCGACATTTTTGTGCGCCGAACTTCCAACCCAGGGCACCAGGGCGAGTCTACTTCGGCTCGGGGAGCTCGACACTTCCTTCCCCGCCCGGCGGGAGAAGGTCAGTATGAGGACAGCGCGAGAGGGTCCCGCTCAATCGCCCCTCCCTCCTTCGCCTTTCGGGCTTCGGAGGGCGAGAGGGCTACGGAGGGCAGGCTGGGGTACTGAGGGTGGCAGCGAATTGCAGACGTCTTACGAGCGGTTCATTCCGCTTGCCGCCTTGGCGACCGTGCAAGACGGGGTCGGGGCTGAGGGCGAAGCGGCGCTCGCAACTGAGGCGACGGTCCATCCCACGAAGATCGCGATCAATACGGAGAACAGCGCGTTTTCGAAGATACGGCCATGCATCTGAAGTCCTTTCTGAGGTGGGCGCCAACGTCAGCCATCGGAAGGCGCCCAATCTAGGGATTCGCCCGGTATCGCGCTATCCGATTCTTGCTGGTAATCAGGAATTGTCGTGGGCCGCAACCGCCTGCGCCACAGCACCCTCGCTGGCCGTCGACAGCGCGGCCGGACCGGATACTGCGGACAGCGCCATCCAGCCGATGAAGGCGGCTATCAGAAGGGAAAACAGCGTGTTTTCGGAAGTCCGGCCGAGGGGGTTCGTCATCTTTGCTCTCCTGGTCTGCTGCGGGGGAGTCCGTTCCCCGATGGACGCAATGTAGGCAGGCGGCTTGGGCCCCGCCATCCGATTGCGACGAAACGGCGATTACGGCGCGTGAACTGCAGGCGGCACGGATGGATGGGGCGAGTCGCTTTCTATAGCGACGAGTTGCGACATCACGCGGTATCGTAGGGGCCATGTCAAATTGGAGTCATACTCTACCGGTGACACACACTGTACTGGCCTGGGTGCTCGCGGTGCCCTTCGTCGCAGCGGCCGCGGCCACGGCGGATCCGCCCGCAACCAGCGGGCGGTCGATCGCCTGGTTCAAGGGCGATGTTGACGCCGCCTTCGCCCGCGCCCGCACCGAACACAAGCCGCTGTTCCTGTATTGGGGGGCGACCTGGTGCCCGCCCTGCAACCAGGTGAAAGCCACGCTGTTCAATCGCGCCGATTTCATCGAGCGCTCCAGTCAGTTCATACCGGTGTACATCGACGGCGACCAGCCGAACGCCCAGAAGCTGGCCGACCGCTTCCGCGTGCGTGGCTATCCGACGATGATCCTGTTCGCCTCTGGCGGAGACGAAATCACGCGGCTGCCCGGAGAGATCGATCCGCAACAGTATCTGCAGGTGCTGTCCCTCGGGCTCGGCACCGGCCGATCGGCTCGCGCGACGCTGACGGCCGCACTCGGGCCTGGTGCGGCCAGGCTGACGGCCGAGGAGTGGATGCTGCTCGCCAGCTATGCGTGGGATACCGACGAGGGTCAGCTCGTTCCTGGGGATCGGGTCGCCACCACGCTGGTTGCGCTGGCCACCGCCTGCCCGGCGCGCTACCAGGCAAGTTCGGATCGGCTGGCGCTGCGCTCGATCAGCGCAACGGCTGCCGGCCGCGGCACGGTCACCGCGGAACGCGCCCGCGCGCTGGCGCATGTTCGAGCCGTGCTCGACGATCCGGCGCGGGCCCGCGCCCAGTTCGACGTGCTGGTGGAGTCGGCGTCTGTTATTGCGGGTGTCATTACCGATCCGGACAGCAACCAACGCAAGGATCTGATCGGACACTGGGACGCGCGGCTGGCGGCGTTCGCTCGCGACACCAGCCTGTCGACGGCGGATCGGCTGGACGCGCTGGCGACTCGGGCCGAGCTGCAGAAGCTGGCTGAACCGAATGCTGAGGTCACGCCAGCGCTGAGCGAAGCGGTTCGCACGGCGGCGGCGCGGGCCGATCGCGACACAACCGATCGCTTCGAGCGTCAGGCGGTGATCAGCTCGGCCGCCTATGCGCTGTCCGCGGCAGGACTCGATGCGGAATCGGACGCGCTGCTGAGAGCCGAGCTCAGCCGATCGGCTTCTCCCTACTACCAGATGATCGAGCTGGCGGTGAACGCGCGCAAACGCGGAGACTCGGCCGGTGCGCTCGATTGGTACGAGAAGGGGTATGCCGCCGCGCAGGGCCCCGCCACACGGCTCCAGTGGGGAGCGCGCTATGTGATTGCGCTGACGGAGCTCGCGCCGGGCGAGCAGGAGCGCGTCGATCGGGCTGTCACTCAGGTGATCGACGACCTCGATCCGGCTCCCGAGACCTTCTATGGTCGCAATCGCACGGTGCTCGAGAAGCTCGGTGCGGCACTGCAGGAGTGGAATGCGGCGCACGCCCACGATGCCGTGGTGCAGAGCGCCGTTTCGAAGATGGACGCCGTGTGCGGCAAGCTGCCCGAGACTTCGCCCGAGCGTTCAACGTGCAAGGGCCTGCTGCGCCCGCCAGGCCCTGCCAGCTGATCGGAACGGTGCGGGCGCCTCTTCGCCGCCGGTGCGCGCGCTTACGCGTGCGCTCCCAGTCCGATCGGAATGCCCCCTTGCAGGCTCCAGCGGCGCGGGAATTTCAGCACCGCCCGCAAACCGCCACCCTCACGCGATTCGAGGGCCACCTCACCGCCGTGGCCACGGGCGATCGCGCGGGCGATCGCCAGGCCCAGCCCGGTGCCCCCGGTGTGACGCGCGCGGGAGGTCTCCAGCCGGACGTAGGGCTCGAAGACGCGTTCTCGCTCGGTCTCTGGAATGCCCGGTCCGCGGTCCTCGATGATGAATTCGACCTGCTCGGTCTCGTCCCGCACGGTCAGATCGACCGCACCGCCGCCATAGCGTCGCGCGTTGTCGACCAGGTTGCCCAGGCAGCGGCGCACTGCCTGCCCGCGTGCCAGCAGCGGTGCCCGCGCTTCGCCGTGCGTCTGGATGTGACAGCCCAGCGCGCGCATGTCCTCCGCCACCGACTCGACCAGCGCGTTGACGTCGATGCGCGCCGGCTGCTCGCCGCTGTGTCCGGCGCGCAGGAACTCGAGCGTGTCGCCGATCATCCGGTCCATCTCAATCAGGTCGCTTTCGATCGCCTCGCGGATGCTTTCGTCGCGCAGGCGCTCGATACGCAAGCGGATGCGCGTGATCGGCAGCCTCAGGTCGTGCGACACCGCGGCCAGCGCCTGGGAGCGCGTCTCCAGGTTGCGCTTCAGATCCTGCTGCATCCGGTTGAACGACGCCGCGGCCGAAGCGACCTCTGCCGGCCCGTTCACGGGCAGCGGCGGCTGGTCCAGGTCCTTGGCCAGGCCGCTGGCGGCCCGAGCCAGTGTTCCCAGCGGCAAGGTGAGGCGGCGCACGGTCCAGGCCGTCAGCGCCCCGGCGATCGCGACCAGCAAGGCCACCCCGATCAACAGGTGGGTCGGCGGACCAGCCAGCGGTGGCGGCAGCGCGTGACGCAACGTGAGGATGCTGCCGTCACCCAGGCGCGCCTGCACGGCGACCAGCCGCAGTCGGCGCCGCGCCTCTTCCAGAGGTCCGCCACTGGAGATCAGCGGCGCCAGTCCCGCACCGGGCGCGGTGGGCGGCCAATCCGGTCCCAGCACCAGCATTTGCACTTCGATCGGCCGAGCCAGCTCCTTGCGCAACTTGGCCAGGAACGCGACCGCCTCTGACGGCGGCTCTTCGCCGGCCTTCCTCCAGGGCTCATCCAGGCTCGCATGGGACGGGCGCAGTCCGGTCGTGTTGATGATCCGCATCCGCTCGGCCGGCAAGGCGCCGTCCATCGCACTGATGAATCCGGCGATCCGCTGCGCGGCCTGGTCGCCCCAGACACGCTTGGCCAGGCGCGCTCGTTCATCCAGCAGCAGCCAGGCCATGACGAGCTGCGACACGACGACCGCCACCACGGTCGCGAACACCACCTGCCCGAACAGAGACCGAGGCAGTACCTTCATACCAAGCCCTCGGGAAATGGCGCTCCGCCATTGCCCGCTCGGACTTTCCCCTCGCCCCTACGGGCATAGGGAAAAGGGGTGAGGGGCGAGCAAACTTCGATCAAGTTGAATGGGGACGGGACACCAGCATGTAGCCTTCGCTGCGCACGGTTCGGATCATGCGCGGTTCGCGCGCGTCGTCGCGCAGACGCTTGCGCAGCCGGCTGACCAGCACGTCGACCGTGCGCTCGAGGCGGTTGGCTTCACGACCTGCGATCGCA
>DATBCI010000123.1:0-1954 GCA_036270555.1 Burkholderiaceae bacterium | reverse complement strand
GCCAACCCGATCATCCGGTCGGGCGCACGGTGGTTCTGGTGGGTAGCCGGTCTGTCGCTCGTGAACATCGTGCTGTTCCAGACCGGAAGCCACACGAGCTTTGTCGTAGGCCTCGGGATCACGGCACTGTCCGACGTGGCGTTCGCCCACAACAAGGCGGTCGGCTTCGTGATCGACGCCCTGGCGGTCGGCTTCTTTCTGCTGATGGGCGCGCAGGCGGCGCGCGGAGTGCTGTGGGCCTTTTACGTCGGATTGGGGGTGTATGCGCTCGATGCGCTGATCTACCTGAACTACCAGGATTGGATGCCAGTCGCCTTTCACGCTTTCGCGATCTTCTTCATCGCGAAGGGCGCGATGGCTTTGCGCGCGGCACTGCAGCCGACTGCGTGAGGCGCTGGCTGGAGCTGGGAATGCGCGCGCGCCGAACCGTTCAGTATTTCTTGGGCAAGGTGTTGGCGGCGTCCGGCGCGGGCGCACCCGGATGCGCCGCCCGGATCCCGCCCAGGCCCGCATAGCGAACCTGAAGCTGCCATTCGTTGCCGGCCCTGCCCCAGACATCGACCACGAACAGCGGCGCGGCGTCGGCGCCGTACCTCATCTCGAAGCTTACGATCGCAGCGACCCCCAAATCGTGCACCGCCATCTGCTCGATCAGAGCGGCCGGGCTCGCGTTGGCGGCCATTTGCTCGACGAACTGCGCGCGGGTCACCGGCACGCCGGGCCGCACGGCGCTTCGCACCTCGAAATCCGGCGCAAGCAGGCGAGCGAGCGCCTCAGCGTCGTGCGTACGAGCCGCGGTGTCCAGCCGGCTTTCCAGGTCGGAAAACGCCGTGACCAGTCGTGTGACGGTTGGGGTGCGCGCCAGGCCGGCGTCGGATTGCGCGAGAACCGGCCCGGCGGCACCTGCGAAGGCCGCCAGACAGCAGGCCGACGCCAGCACTCGGGAACAAAGCCGTCGAATTCCGCAGGCGGCCCGATCGTTCATCGTCAGTAAGAGAGCGCGCAGCCCCCTGAGCCGGCGTTGACCCAGTTGCGCTGAATCAGATACTCGCGCGAACCGAGTGTCATGTTGTAATGCGACCCGTTCGGAGCGGTCGACGTGTTGCCGAACGTCCATGCGCACTTGTCCGCGTTCTCATAGCCTCGGTTGTCGTACCAGGCATTCAAGTCCGGATCCGTCACGGCCTCCTCGAGCTCGTGGCCGATGATGTTGGCCATGCCGTCGGCGCCGGAATTGCCGTTCGGACTCGTCGTTTGCGCTTCGCACGCGCTCGGGCACCGATCCGGATTGCCGATGAATGCGAACTTGATGTCGCTGCCCGCGATCGAACCGCTCGTATGCCAGCCGCAGTACTGGGTGCAAAAGCCGGACGTCTCGTTGACGTCCGCCGAGGTCAGGACGAAATACACGCCGTTGGTGTCCTTGGGCAACGCGCCACTCGAGATCGCGCGCGAGACGACCGCTTCCACGCCGGAATCGGACAGCGCGCTGCCTTGGGAATAGGAGTCGGTGGTCGAACCCATGAAGGTCACGGCATTGACAACGTGGCGTTGTGAGCCGTCATAGTAGGTCGTATTGATGTTGAAGTACGGCGACCCCCCGATGTGGCCCAGCATGTCCGGCAGGATCGTCAGCGCGCTGTTGCCGCTCCAGTTGCCGTACCAGATCGCGTAGGCGTTGGCACCGGCCGGGCTGTCCAACAGAGGGCCGCCGTGATAATAGATGCCGGTGCCATGGTTGCGCAGTTGAGCAGTCCGGGCGCGATCCGCCGCTCCCGGCGACTCGTCGATTTCGCCCCATCCCTTGCCGGTTGGTCGATACACCGTCCCGTCGTCGGCCCGGACGCCAGCGGCGCGCGCCAGCGCGAGGACGGACAAAGCCGAAGTCAACAGCAAAAACAGCAGAGCTTGCTTGCTTAGCTGCATCGTCGGTCTCCCATGGTTGGAAACAGAG
>DATBCI010000122.1:0-22704 GCA_036270555.1 Burkholderiaceae bacterium | reverse complement strand
CAGGGGCGTCGCCTGTCGTGCTCGGCGCAGGTGCTCGGCGACCTGGTGATCGATGTGCCGCCGGAATCGCAGGTGCACCGCCAACTGGTGCGCAAGGGCGTCGAGGCGCGATCGATGGCGCGCGATCCGGTGGTGCGCCCGTATTACGTCGAAGTCCAGGGGCCGGACATGCACGACCCTTCCGGCGATCTGCGGCGCTTGAAGGATGCGTTGGAGTTCGAATGGCGCCTGTCGGGTCTGGACTGCGATGTGCGAGCGCTGCAACAGCTGCAACTGGCACTGCGCAAGGGCAACTGGGCGGTGACCGTCGCCGTCCACCAGGGAAAGCAGATCCTGGCCGTGTGGCCGGGATTTCGCGACCGGATCTTCGGCCTGGCGGTCGACGTCGGCTCGACGACCATCGCAGCCCACCTGTGCGACCTGGCCTCCGGCGACGTCGTGGCCTCGAGCGGAATCATGAACCCGCAGATCCGCTTCGGCGAAGACCTGATGAGCCGGGTCTCCTACGTGATGATGCACCCGCAAGCCGAGCATGACCTGACAGCCGTGGTGCGTGCAGCGATCAACCAGCTGGCGCAGGAAGTGAGCGCGTCCGCCGGCATCGAGACGCGCGACATCCTCGAGCTCACCTTCGTCGCCAACCCGATCATGCACCACCTGCTGCTCGGGATCAGCCCGATCGAGCTGGGCGGTGCCCCGTTTACGCTGGCAACCGACGAATCGGTCACGTTGTGGGCCACCGAGCTGGATCTGCGGGTGCATCCGAATGCGCGGATCTATGTGCTGCCGTGCATCGCCGGCCACGTCGGGGCCGACACGGCGGGCATGATCCTGGCCGAAGCGCCTCATCTGAACGACGAGATGACGCTGTTGGTCGATGTCGGCACCAACGCGGAGATCGTGCTGGGCAACCGAAATCGGCTGCTTGCCTGCTCCAGCCCGACCGGACCGGCCTTCGAAGGCGCCCAGGTCAGCGCCGGCCAGCGCGCTGCGCCCGGTGCGATCGAGCGTGTGCGAATCGATCGCGACACGCTGGAGCCGCGCTTCAAGGTCATCGGCTGCGACCTGTGGTCCGACGACCCGGGCTTCGCGCGCGCTTCGGCAGCGGTCGGCGTCACCGGCATCTGCGGCTCGGGCATCATCGAGGTGATCGCCGAGATGTTCCTGGCGCGCATTCTGGACGCGGACGGCGTGATTGACGGCTCGGCCGCGCAACGCAGCGACCGCATCCGGGCCGAGGGCCGCACCTTCGCGTACACGCTGTACGAGGAGGGCGGGCGCGTGCTGCGGGTCACGCAGGGCGACGTACGCGCGATCCAGTTGGCCAAGGCCGCTCTGTACGCCGGCATACGCCTGCTGATGGATCGGATCGGCTGCGAGCGGGTCGACCGGATTCGCCTCGCGGGCGCGTTTGGCAGCCACATCGACGTGAAGTACGCGATGGTGCTCGGGATGATTCCCGACTGCGACCTGTCCAAGGTCAGCTCGGCCGGCAACGCCGCCGGCACCGGAGCGCTGATGGCGCTGCTGTCCGGGGCGAGCCGGCGCGAAATCGAGCAGGTGGTGCGCAGCGTGGAGAAAATCGAAACGGCGATCGAGCCGCAGTTCCAGGCTCATTTTGTCGACGCGATGGCGATTCCCCATGCGCGCGCGGCGTTCCCGAACCTGGAGCGAGCCGTGACGCTCCCGCCCCGACCCGAGCAACGGCGCGAGTCCGGGCGCCGTCGCCGCGCGGGTTGACAGCGGCAGTCCGCTCTTCCTGGGTACCCGTGTAGGAATTTTCCTAAGCTAAGGCTGGCTCAAACCGCCTCTGTTAACGGCTGGCGACAGGAATCGCGCGAGTTCAAACTCGCACAAATCGGGTCCATGCGTAAAATCGTCCGGGCTGCCTTGAGCCGACGACGTGCCCCATGTACCGCCTGCTGTCGAAGTCCGAACATTCCCCCGCCTGCGATCCGTCCTTGTCGCGCCCGTGGGATGCGCGGCTGGCTCGCCGCCTGGTCGCTCCGCTGAAGGACAGCCAGGTCACACCCAACCATCTGACGAGCGTGCGGCTCGCAGTTGGCTTGGCGGCGGCGGCCGCGTTTCTGCCCGGCACCTACGGTTGGGCCAATCTGGGCGCGCTGTTGCTGATCGTGTCCAATTTTCTCGATCACACCGATGGCGAGTTGGCGCGAATCAGCGGCAAGAGCAGCAAGATCGGGCATTGGTACGACCTGGCGAGCGATGCAGCGGTCACGATCCTGCTGTTCGTTGCCATCGGAGCCGGGGTTGGCCGCAACGGTGATAGTGTTCTGCCCGTACCGCCGATCGCTTGCGGCGCCGTCGCCGGCGCGGCGATCGCGCTGACTTTCTACCTGCGCATGCGCATCGAATCGCTGGCCGGCAAAGCCGCCGGCAAGCAGGGGTCACTGGCCGGGTTCGAGACCGAGGACGTGCTGTACTTGCTGCCGCTGGTCACTCTGTTCAACGGCGTAGAGACGCTCCTGATCGCGGCCACGATCGGTGCTCCGCTCTTCGCGGTCTGGGTCGCGTTCGACTATCGGCGTGTGGTGCGACGGCTGCCGTCGAGCGTGCCGGCCTCGGCGGTGGACTGACGGTCGATTCCATGGCCTGCCCGGATGCCGTGGCGCCAGCGCTTGGCGCCGGGTCGACGCCGCCTCTCGCCTTTGAGGTGAACGAGTCGCTGCGCTCCGGCCTCGAGCGACTCGACACTGCGGCGCTGCGCAACGAGTTCTCGCTGCAGGGCGCTTTTCTGTATCTGCCGCAATTCCTGCCGGGCGAGATCACGGGGCGTCTGATCGCCGCCGCACAGGGCGTCGAGCGCTTCGTCAACCGCAACTACCTGCCCGGCCACAAGCAAGGCGGCAGCGTCAGCCGCCACACGATCGATGAACACGCAGCGCTGGTGGCCGAGCTGTACCGCTCGCCTGTGCTGATCGCCTGGCTGCAACGCGTGGTGGGGGAGCCGTTGCAGGTGGCGCCGCCCGGCGATTCGCATGCATACGCGTTCTATTTCTATACGCGACGCGGCGACCATATCGGCTGGCATTACGACACGTCGTATTACGCCGGCCGTCGCTACACGATGCTGCTCGGAGTGATCGATGAATCCTCCTGTCGTCTCGACTACGAGCTGCACACGCGCGAGCGCGGGGCCGACGTCGTGACCGGATCGGCGCAGATCCCGCCCGGCGGGATCGTCCTGTTCGATGGTGACCGGCTGCGTCACCGCATTACGCCACTCGGTGACGGCGAACGGCGCGTTGCACTGACGCTCGAGTACGTGACAGACCCTCGAATGAGCGCGGGCGCCCGCTGGATTTCTGACATGAAGGATGCGCTGGCGTACTTCGGTTTTCGCCAGGTTTTCCGCCGAACGCCGCGGGCGCCCGCTTCAGGGCGGGGGCGCACGTGACGCGCAGGGCGACATGGCTGCTGCCGGCAGGGCTGCTGTTGTTCGTGGCGATACTGGCGTCGCAAGGGCTGGGGGCCGTCCTGTCGACCCTGGCGTTGGCGAAGTGGGGCTTGCTGCTGGTGGCGCTGTTTCACGGGGTGCCGCTGCTGATCGACGCGGCGGCGATCCAGGTGCTGCTCGACGCTGCGGCGCAGCGCGGCACCTGGTTGACGGCGCTGTTGGCGCGCTGGGTCGGCGAGACGGCCAACAGCGTGATGCCGGCCGGTCAGATCGGCGGGCCGGTGTTCATGGTTCGCAATCTGATTCAGCGAGGCGTGCCCACACGACAGGCGATCGCCGCGATTACCGTGAGCACCACGTTCCAGACCGTGTCACAGCTGGTCTTTGCCCTGATCGGCGTCCTGCTATTGACGGCGCGCGCGGGTCGCGGGTCGGGTCATGCGCTGACATTTCCGCTGCTGCTCGGCACTGGCCTGCTGGGCCTGATCCTGTGGCTGTTCTATCGGTTGCAGCGGCGCGGGCTGTTCGCGCGCGGCGCTCGCTTGATTGCGCGCCTGTCGCGCCGGGTCGATCTTTCCCGCCTGGTCGATCGCGCCGAAGCGATCGATCAGGCCATCGAGGACACGCACGCCCGCGGGGGCCGGATTGCGGGCACGCTCCTTCTGAGCCTGGCCGGCTGGCTGGTCGGCACCGGCGAGGTTTATTGGACGCTGGAATTTATCGGGCATCCGGTCAGCTGGAGCGACGCGCTGCTGCTCGAAAGCCTGGGGCAAGCGATCCGGGGCGCAGGCTTTGCCGTGCCCGGCGCTTTGGGGGTCCTGGAGGGAGGCTATCTGCTGCTGGGGCCGTTGGTGGGGCTGCCGCCGCAGGCCGCGCTGGCGCTGGCGCTGACAAAAAGGGCGCGCGAAGTTCTCTGGGCTTTGCCCGGACTGCTCTGGTGGCTTCGATCCGAGCTCATTTATTTGTAGTATCGGAACCGATCGGGAGTGCGAAATCACGATGCGCGCCATTATTCTGGCAGCAGGCCGGGGGTCGCGTCTGCAACAGGCTCAGCCATTGCCCAAGTGCCTGCTGCGATTCGATGGCGTGACGCTGTTGGAGCGGCATCTGATTTTGCTGAAACAGGCCGGCGTCGATCAGATCGTGCTGGTCCTGGGGTTTCGCCGCGATATGGTGCTGGCCGAGCTCGACCGGATCGGATGGCGGCCGCAGCCTGAGGTGGTTCTGAACGAGCGCTATGAGCTCGGAAGCGTGCTGACAGTCCATGCGGCCGCCGACGCGCTGACTCGAGGAGGTGATGTCTTGCTGATGGATGCCGATGTGCTGTACGACCGGCGCACTCTGGCTGCGCTGGTCGCAGGCGCTCGGTCGGCAAGCCGCTTGCTGATCGATCGCGATTTCGAAGCCGGTGACGAGCCCGTCAAGCTGTGCCTGCGCGACGGCGTTCCGGTCGAATTGCGCAAGCAGATTGCGAGCGACCTGAGGTACGACTCGGTGGGCGAGTCGGTCGGATTCTTTCGTCTCGATCCGTCGGCCGCGCGCCGGCTGGCCGATCTGGCGGGCGCCTACGTCGGGTCCGGCCGCGCGACGGCACCGCACGAGGAGGCGTTGCGCGACCTGCTGCTCGAAGGTGGCCGGACCTTCGAGGTCGCCGACGTCACCGGGTCGCCCTGGATCGAGATCGATTTTCCCGACGACGTGACGCGCGCAACGCGCGACGTGCTGCCAAGACTTCAGGCGCTGGCGACATCATGAAAATGGACGCCAAAGGCACGTCCACGGTCGGCGTCCCTGATCAGGCGGACGGCGAGCGCGGCGCGGCCACCCGCACGCGCAGGCTGCGCCGGATGTTGCAGAGCGGGCAGCTCGAGTTCCTGATGGAGGCCCACAACGGTCTTTCGGCCCGCATCGTGTACGAGGCGGGCTTCGGCGGCATCTGGGCATCGGGCCTGGCGATTTCGGCTCAGTTCGGCGTGCGCGACAACAACGAGGCGAGCTGGACGCAGGTCGTCGACACCCTGGAGTTCATGGCCGATGCCAGCGATCTGCCGATCCTGCTGGACGGCGATACGGGTTATGGCAACTTCAACAACATGCGGCGCCTGGTGCGCAAGCTCGAACAGCGTGGGATCGCCGGCGTCTGCATCGAGGACAAGCAGTTTCCCAAAGCCAACAGCTTCCTGAACGGCGAGCGACAGCCGCTGGCCGATATCGGCGAGTTCTGCGGCAAGATCGCGGCCGGCAAGGACACGCAGATCGATCCTCACTTTTCGATCATCGCGCGCGTCGAAGCGCTGATCGCCGGCTGGGGCATGGAAGAAGCGCTGCGCCGGGCCGAGGCGTACCGCCTGGCCGGCGCGGACGCCATCCTGATCCACAGCAAACTGTCCAAGCCCGATGAGATCCTGACGTTCGCGCGGGAATGGGGCCGCCGCGCGCCGCTCGTGATCGTGCCGACCCGCTACTACAGCACGCCGACCGACGTGTTCCGCCAGGCCGGCATCAGCGTGGTCATCTGGGCCAATCACCTGGTGCGCTCGGCCGCCGCTGCCATGCAGAGCGTGGCCAGCGAGATCCATCAGAGCCAGACGCTGGTGAACGTCGAGGACCGGATCGCTTCGGTCGAAGAGATCTTTCGTCTGCAAAATGCCGAGGAGTATTCGGCCGCCGAAAGACTCTATCTGGCCTCGCGCGGGGCTGCGCGATCCGCGGTGGTGTTGGCGGCGAGCCGGGGCCGCGGTCTGGAGTCGGTCACGGCCGATCGTCCGAAGGTGATGCTGCCGATCGCTGGCAAGCCGCTGCTGCGCTGGCTGGTCGACAGCTTCAAGAAGGAAAAAATCCACAACATCACGGTGGTCGGCGGCTATTGCGCCGAAGCGATCGATACGGCCGGCATCCGGCTCGTATTGAACGAGCGGCACGCCTGCACCGGAGAGCTGGCGTCATTGGCCTGTGCGCTCGATGCGATCGAATCGGACACCGTGATCTCGTACGGGGACCTGCTGTTTCGCAGCTACGTGCTGCGCGATCTGGTCGAAAGCGAAGCCGATTTCGCCGTGGTGGTGGACTCGTCTCCAGTCGGAGTCAGCAACCGCACCGTGCGCGACTTCGCGTGTTGCTCGCGTGGCGACGACCGCGGACTGTTTGGAACGCCGGTACTCCTGCACCGCATCACCGGCGCGCCCGTGGCCGCGGTGCAATCCAATCCGGTCCACGGACGCTGGATCGGATTGCTGAAGGTCAGCGAACGAGGCCTGGAGCGGTTCAAAGGCGTGTGGGCCACGCTGCGGGCGCGGCCCGACTTCGACACGCTCGACGTTCCAGCGCTGCTCAATGCGCTCGCCGCCGATGGCGCCGCGATCGAAGTGCTGTATGTGCACGGTCATTGGCGCGGAGTCAACGACCTCGAGGAGCTTCATCGCGCGGTGGATTTTGCGCACTCTCAAATGCCATTTGGCCATTCGGCGGACGCCGCGCCGCCGGACCCTGTCGATGATCCAGGCGCGTGACTTCGTCGAGGCCGCGCGCGAGCGGCGCTTCGAGTGGTACGCCGGAGTGCCGTGCTCGTACCTGAGCCCCTTCATCAACTACGTCTTGCAGGAGCGGTCGCTGCGCTATCTGTCGATGGCCAACGAAGGCGATGCGGTGGCCTTGATCGCGGGAATCGCGGTGGCCGGTGCGGCCGGTCTGGCCCATGGGCGCGGCGTTTCGATGATGCAGAACTCCGGCCTCGGCAATGCCGTCAGCCCGCTCACGTCCCTGACCTGGGCCTTCCGGCTTCCACAACTGCTGATCGTCACCTGGCGCGGCAAGCCAGGTGAGCCGGACGAGCCGCAGCACCAGCTGATGGGCGCCATCACTCCGGAAATGCTGCGCACGATGCAGATCGCGTGGGAGTTGTTTCCGACCGAAGTCGACGCGATCGGCCCGGCGCTGGATCGCGCCACGGCGCACATGGATGGCACCGGCCTGCCGTATGCGCTCGTGATGCAGAAGGGCAGCGTGGCGCCGCATCCGATCGGGCCGCAAGCCCGTGGCATCGGCGAACGCAGCTCGGCCACGCCGGCCGTCCGGCGCTCGCGCGGTGTGAGCGCGCGGGCGAGGCCGTCGAGGCGGGACGCCTTGCGCGAGATCGTGGCGCATTCGCCCGTCGCCAGCAGCGTGCTGGTGGCGTCGACCGGATTTTGCGGGCGTGAGTTGTATGCGGTCGAGGACCGTCCGAACCACCTGTACATGGTCGGCTCCATGGGTTGCGTGGTTCCGTTCGCGCTCGGCTTGGCTCTGGCGCGGCCCGACCGGCAGGTGATCGCGCTGGACGGCGACGGCGCAGCCTTGATGCGAATGGGAGCTTTTGCAACCGTCGGCGCCTATGGCCCGCCGAATCTGTTGCATCTGCTGCTCGACAACGGGATGCACGAATCGACCGGTGGCCAGGCAACGGTCTCGCCGCTGGTTTCGTTTGGCGACGTGGCGGCTGCCTGCGGCTACGCCTGGTCGATCGAAACGGACGATCTCGGGGAGGTCGGTGCCTGGCTCGCTGCCCCGGCCCTCGCTGGAGCGCGCTTTGCGCGCGTGCTGACGAAGCCCGGCGTCGCCGACGACCTGCCGCGCCCGTCCGTTGCGCCGGTCGAGGTCAAGGCGCGCCTGATGCGGCACCTCGGCCCCATGGTTCGCTCCCGTTGATCCACTGATGCTGCTGCTCAATCCAGGGCCCGTCACGTTGACGGAGCGCGTCCGGCGAAGCCTGACCCAGACGGATCTTTGCCATCGCGAAAGCGAGTTCTTCGACCTGCAGGACGAAGCGCGCCAACGCCTGCTGGCCGCCTATGCGTTGGATCCGAACGAATGGAGCGCGGTGCTGATCACGGCCTCCGGTACTGGCGCCGTCGAGAGCATGCTCGGCTCGCTCGTTCCCGGATCGGGCCGTGTGCTGGTCGTCGAAAACGGCGTGTATGGCGAGCGCTTGGCGCAGATCTGCGCCCACTACCACATCGCCCACGATCGAAGTGCCGTTTCCTGGCTCAGCCCGATCGACCTGGTTGCGATCCGGTCGTGCCTGGAAGCCGCGCATGGCGCAGGCGCACCCTTCACTCACATGGCGGTCGTGCACCATGAAACCACCACCGGCCGCCTGAACGACCTGCGTGGCCTGGGCGACCTGTGCCAGTCCTATCGAGTGAGCCTGCTGGTGGACGGCGTCAGCAGCTTTGGCGCCGAAGCGATCGATTTCGCCGACAGCAGCCTGTGCGCGGTGGCGGCTACGGCCAACAAGTGCCTGCACGGCGTGCCCGGCGTCTCGTTCGTCGTTGCGCGGCGCAGCGCCCTTCAGAGCGCAACGCGGCGCTCCTACTACCTCGATCTGGGCCGCCTGTGGCACCTGCAGGATCGGCGCGATACGCCATTCACGCCGGCAGTGCACGCCACCTATGCGTTGGTCGAAGCGCTGCGCGAGTTCGCCGAACAGGGTGGCCGGGTCGCGCGCTATCGCCACTATGCGATGCTGGCCGAGCAGGTGCGCTCCGGGCTGGCCGCGCTGGGCCTCGAGTCGGCGCTGGCGCCGGCGCAGTCCTCGGTCGTCTTGCGCGCCTACCGCCTGCCGTCCGGCTTGGGCTACGCCGCGCTGCACGACGGCTTGAAGAGCGAAGGCTTCGTGATCTACGCGGGACAGGGCGAATTGTCGGGGACGCTGTTCCGCATCTCGACGATGGGCGATCTGACGTCGGACGACATGGCCCGGTTCCTGCGGTGCTTTGGCCAGTTGGTGCGGTGAGCCGCGCCAAGACCCCGGCCCTCGTCAGATCCGGGGCGTTGCTGGCAGGGCTGCTGATCACCAGCGCCTGCTGGTCGGATGCGGACAGCACCAGCGAGGCGCCCACGCCCAAGGCCAGTAGCGCGGTGCCTCCGAGCGGCATGGCCCGATGGTTCGACCCGGAAACGGCGCCGTTCATTCCGGTTCCGGAGATCGCGACCAATCCGAACGGTGGCACCACGATCGGTGTTCTTCCGGTCTGGCTCCGCACCGACGACGATCACATCATCCGCCGGATCATTGCGCCCGATTTCCTGCACAGCCCTTATTTCGGGTTGGGGTTCCATGCCCGCATGTATTCGTATCCGTCCCAGGACGAGCGCTGGTCGCTCCTCGGGGGCGCCAAGCAGCGGGTCGAGCGAGAGTTCGACGCCGAGTATGAGAGCGGCCGTTTGCGCGAGCGGCTATGGTCCTTTGCGGGCAGTTTGATTTACGACCGCGATGGGACGCCTCGCTTTTACGGCATCGGCAACCAGTCGCCTCAAAGCGCGCAAACCAACTTCAATGCCGAGCAGAGCCTGGCGCAGGCGCAGGTCGGGCTGAACGTGAGCCGGGCCTGGCAGATCCTGTACACGGGTCGTGTGCGCATCTTCGACGTGCTGCCGGGGACGCTGTCGGGCATTCCGTCGATACAGACCCGGTTTGCCAACGTCGCGCCGCTGGGAACCGGCCACGAGGTGCTCAATCGCGTCTCGCTCGTGTACGACACGCGCAACGACGCGACCGTCCCCAATCGGGGCGTCAAGTGGGTGGCGTACGCGGGCCTGGACAGTCGGGGCGGGGTCCTCAACGCTTCGCTGTATAGCGAGGCGGGCCTCGACGGGCGAGGCTTCCTGCCGATCGCGCCCAAAACGATCCTGGTGGCGCACATGGCGCTGCGTTACCTGCCGACCTTGAACAACGCGCCATTTTGGGCACTCAGCAACCTGGGTGGGGCACGCAGCGAAATCGGGGGCGATCAGCCGCTGCGCGGCTTCGGCGCGGGGCGCTTCACCGATCGCAATGCGTTTTCCTCCAGCGCCGAGCTGCGGCAGAGGGCGTGGGACTTCAACTTCGCCTCCACCCACGTCGAGTTGGAGGTATCGCCCTTCGTCGATGTCGGGCGTGTGTTCACGATGGGCACGTCGCCGTTGACGCAGCTGCACAAGGTCGGCGGCCTGGCGTTCCGAGCCATCGCGCGCCCGTTTGTCGTGGGCTACGTCGATGTCGGCTTCGGCAGCGAAGGCCCGGCGGTGTTCAGCGGCATTTACTATCCGTTCTGAACGAAGCTTCAGATGTCCGCGGGGGCCCCCGGGAGCAATGCCGGTAGAATCGCGGCGTCCTACAACAGGCGCGACCCGCCGTCAGTGGCGCGTTACCGGTTTCGCCGCGGCGATTGCGTCGGACGACGCGCGCTTCGAACAGCCCACCACGGAAGATGCCAGCCCTTATCGCCCACGCCGGCGCAGCACTTGCCCTCGTTGCCGCCGCGTATTCAACTCTCGCCGCGCTGCTGCTGCGACGCTGGCGTCAGATGCCCGCAGCGCCGGGGCTCGAGCGCCCGCCGGTATCGATCCTGAAGCCGTTGTGCGGCACTGAGCCGCACCTGCTGGACGGTTTGCGCTCGTTCGCGCGTCAGGATTACCCGCAGCTGCAGATCGTGTTCGGCGTGCGCGATGCGACCGACCCCGCGATCGAGGTCGTTCGTCAGTTGCAGCGAGAGTTTCCCGAGCTGGATGCCACACTCGTGATCGATCCCCGCATTCACGGTGAGAACCTGAAGGTCAGCAACCTGATCAACATGCTGCCGAGCGCTCACCACGCGATCCTCGTGATCTCCGACAGCGACGTGCGGGTCGGCCCCGGCTATCTGGACGCGGTCATTTCGGCGCTGGCGCCGTCCGACGTGGGCGCGGTAACCTGTCTGTATCAAGGGCGTGCTGGATCGAGGATCAGCTCGCGCCTCGCCGCGCTCTTTATCAACGACTGGTACTTCCCAGCCGTGCTGATGTCCCAGGCGGTGGGCAATCGCTCGTTTGCGTCAGGCGTCACGATCGCGCTGCGTCGGCGCACCGTGGAGGCGATCGGCGGCTTACAGCCAATCGCCGATCATCTGGCGGACGACTGGGCGGTTTGCGAGCGGGTACGCCGCCTGGGCTTGAAGACCGTTTTGTGCCCGGTCGTGGTCGAGACCGAGGTGGTCGACGAAAGCTTCCGTGCTCATGCCTATCGCGAGCTTCGCTGGATGCGCACGATTCGCACGGTGGCCCCGCTCGGATATGCATTCATGGGTTTGTCGATCTTCCTGCCGCTTGCAGTACTGGGAGCGGTGATCGCGTGGCCCTCCGCCTGGGGCCTGGCCCCCGCCGGCTTGACCCTTGTAAATCGCCTGGTTATTCACGGGGAGCAGCGGCGCCGCGGTGCAGCAAGACTGGGGTACGATTGGACGTTGATCCCGCTGCGCGACGGTCTATTGCTCGCCTTGTGGGTCGCCGGATTCCTGGGCCGGGGCATTACCTGGCGGGGGCGGCGGTATCGGGTGCACAGCGGCGGGGCCTTGAGCGCACTCGGCGCTGAACAAGAACCTATGGCCGGGAGTCACGTCCCGGTGGCTCCGAGGACTGGGACCTGATGGCTCTGAAAACCGTATTTCTGCATCCCCCGTCATTCGACGGTTTCGACGGCGGCGCCGGCGCGCGTTACCAGGCCAAGCGCGAGGTGCGCTCGTTCTGGTATCCCACCTGGCTGGCGCAGCCCGCCGCGCTGGTTCCGGACAGCCTGCTGATCGATGCTCCAACCGACGGCCTGTCGCTCGCCGATGTGATGTCGCAAGTGAAGGACGCCGACCTGGTGATCATGCACACCAGCTCGCCGTCGTTCGCCAGCGATGCGAAAGTGGCGGAGCAGTTGAAGGCCGCCAACCCGCGGATGAGGGTCGGTCTGGTGGGGGCGAAGGTGGCGGTCGATCCGGACGGTTCGCTCGTTGCGGCGCCCGCGGTCGACTTCGTCTGTCGCGAGGAATTCGATTACACCTGCCTGGAGGTGTCGCAGGGCAAGCCCCTCGCCGAGGTCGCCGGGCTGTGCTACCGCGGAGACAACGGCAAGGTGGTCCACACGCCGGCGCGCGCGCCGATCGAGGACATGGACGCGCTGCCGTGGGTAACGCCGGTCTACCAGCGCAACCTGAAGGTCGAGAACTACTTCATCGGCTACCTGAAGCATCCGTACGTGTCGTTCTACACCGGCCGTGGATGCAAGTCGCACTGCACGTTTTGTTTGTGGCCACAGACGGTCGGTGGACACAAATACCGGGTGCGCAGTCCGGCCAACGTCATCGAGGAAGTGGCCTGGATCCAGAAGAACATGCCCCAGGTGCGCGAGATCTTCTTCGATGACGACACCTTCACGGACCTGCTGCCGCGCGCGGAGCAGATCGCGCGAGGCCTGGGCAAGCTGGGTGTGACCTGGTCGTGCAACGCCAAGGCCAACGTTCCGTACGACACGCTGAAGGTGATGCGCGACAACGGGCTACGCCTGCTGCTGGTCGGTTACGAGACCGGATCGGACCAGATCCTGCGCAACATCAAGAAGGGCATGCGCACCGACTTTGCGCGCCGCTTCACGCGCGATTGCCGCGCACTGGGCATCACGATCCACGGTACCTTCATTCTGGGTCTGCCGGGCGAGACGCGCGAGACGATCGAGCAGACGATCCGCTTCGCCAAGGAGATCAATCCGCACACGATCCAGGTTTCGCTCGCCGCGCCCTATCCGGGCACCGAGCTGTACCGCGAGGCGGTCAGCAACGGGTGGCTCAGCAACCCGGATCCTGCACAGCTGGTCGATTCGTCCGGCACCCAGCTGATCCCGTTGAGCTATCCGCACCTGAAGGCCGACGAGATCTACCACGCTCTGGAGCGCTTCTACAAGAGCTTTTACTTCCGGCCCCGCAAGATCTTCGAGCTGGTGGCCGAGATGTCGACCAGCTGGGAGATGACGCAACGCCGGCTGCGCGAGGGCGTGGAATTCATGCGCTTCCTCAACCGCCATGCGGCCTGAGCGCCGACGTTCAGTGAGCGAGGCCTGATCGCCCCTCGCCCGCATCCCTCACCCCCGACCCCTCTGCCACGCTGAGCGTGGGAGAGGGGAGCGATACAGTTCCTTCTCCCGCAAAGCGGAAGAAGGTCAGGATGAGGGCAGCGAGACAGGGAAGGGGTGAGGTGGCCACCCGCCATCTGATTGTCACGGCTGATGATTTCGGCCTGGATCTGGCAATCAACGAGGCCGTCGAACGGGCCTTCACCGACGGTGTGCTGACCGCTGCCAGCCTGATGGTCGGCCAGCCGGCTGCGGCGGATGCGGCCGAGCGCGCGCGCCGGCTGCCTGGCTTGCGCGTCGGCCTGCATGTGACGCTCACGGGAGGCATGCGGCCGGTGCTGCCTGCGCAGCAGCTTCCCGATCTGGTGGATGCGCAAGGCCGCCTGCCGCAGGATCTCGCGGGCCTGGGCTGGCGGCTGGCCACCCACTCGCGAACCCGGCGGCAGGCCGCGGACGAGATCCGTGCACAGTTCGACGCGTTCGCCCGCACCGGCCTCACGCTGGACCATGCCAATGCTCACCAGCACTACCACATGCACCCGTTCGTGCTGGACCGGATCGTGACCATCGGCCGCAGCTTCGGACTGCGCGCGGTCAGGGTGCCGTTCGAGCCACTGTGGCTGGCGCGTGCCGTTGCGGCCAGCGCTCCACGCGCCGGGCGTCTGCCTGCGCTCGGCTGGGCGGTGGGAGCGCACTGGATTCGCCGCAGGCTGCGCCGCGAGGGCCTTGCCAGCAACGATTATCTGTTCGGGCTGCGGTGCACTGGAGAGTTGAACGAGGCGGCGCTGTGCGAGGCCTTGGAGCAGTTGCGCCCCGGGATCGCCGAGGTGTACCTGCATCCGGCCACCCGCAGCGGCGCAAGCGAGCAGTCGGCCGGAGTCGGTGCGCACGCAACCGAGGAATTCGATGCCTTGATGAGCGCTGCAGCGCTCGACCGGTTGCGCCGGCTGCGCGCATCGGTGGGGGGATTCCAGGACATCGCAAGCGCGGTCAGCACGCCGCAGCGCTGGGTGGCTGAATGAAGCGGATCGCCTACGTTCTGGGACTGGCAGGACTGGCGGCAGCGATCGCATTGGTCGCACGCGCCGGCTGGCAGGCCGTGCTGGACGCGCTGGCTGCCGCAGGGTGGCCGCTGCTGTGGCTGTTGCCCTTGCATGTCGTACCGCTCTCGATCGATGCGCTGGGCTGGCGCGTGTTGCTGGCGCCGCGCGACCCGGACTCGCGCGCCGGCTGGCCCGTCCTGCTGCTGGTGGCGATGGTGCGCGAGGCCGTGAACCGCCTGCTCCCGGTGGCGGGCGTCGGGGGCGAGCTGGTCGGGGTTCGGATCGTGACGGGACGCGGACTGGAGCCCACGCCTGTCGCGGCGAGCGTGGTCACCGAAGTTGTGTTGACGCTGCTCAGCCTGGTGCTGTTCGCCGCGTTCGGTCTTGCGATGCTGTTCGCGTTGACTGCCCGCGGCGTCGATTTGAACGGGCTCGAGGTCGGCGTGCTGATTGCGCTGGCGGTGCCGCTCGCAGGCTTGTGGCTGATCAGCGAGGGGCGCCTTGCTGCCTGGCTGGGACGCCTCGCAACGCTGGTCACGGGTGCCAGCTCGCAGGCGCCGCCGTGGCTCGCTTCGATGCCGGCGTTCGAAGCCGAGCTGTCGGCGCTGGCGCGGCGCCGCGGCCGCCTGGCGCTGGCGACGCTGCTTCAACTGGCCGGAATGATGGCGGGCGCCTCCGAAGTTTGGATGGCACTGCGACTGCTGGGACATCCGGTCAGCGTCGAGGCTGCCTTGATCATCGAAAGCGTCGTGCTGTTCGTTCGCAACCTGGCGTTCGCGATACCGGCGGGACTGGGAGCGCAGGAGGCCGGCATCGTGCTGATCTGCGCCGCGGTCGGCCTGAATCAGGAGCTCGCAATCGGGCTCGCCCTGGCCAAGCGGATGCGCGAAGTGCTGTTCGGACTGCCCGCACTGTTGGGCTGGCACCTGTGGGAGAGCATGCGGGGCATACCGGGGATTCCTGCGGCGACGAAATGAGCAGCGTGAGCGGCCGGCCAAGAGTTAATGATCGTCGGGAAGTGGACCGTCGGAACAGTCAAGAAACGACCCATTCCGGGCATAGCCGGCTGCGCAAAGCGGCAGGTGAAAAACGAGAAAGCTGTCAGTCGGACTCACTGGGACGCACGGTGTGATCGAAGCTTGCGGTTCCGCGGGATCCGGCGGAACATATGCGCGCGAGAGTCTGGGGAGGCGCTGCGCCGATGCAAGTTGCGTCCACGCTGGCGAATGACGAGGGCGACGCGGCGCCGCATGCGCGTGCCGTCGGCCCACACCCGGGACTGGACCGTTGGGCAGTCGCCGCGATCGTCGCCGGCAACGCGCTGGAATTCTACGATTTCCTGGCCTACACGACGTTCGCCGTCTACATAGGCAAAGCCTTTTTCCCGATGCGCACGGAATTGGCGAGTTTGCTGCTGTCGCTAGCGACCTTCGGCGTAGGCTTCTTCACGCGACCTCTGGGCGGCCTGCTGATCGGCGCGTACAGCGATCGGGCCGGCCGCCGGCCGGCACTGGTGTTGACGATCAGCCTGATGGCGCTGGGAACGCTCGCCGTCGCGGTGACGCCGCCTTACGCGACGATCGGCATCGCCGCGCCGTTGATCCTGGTCGCCGCGCGGTTGATCCAGGGGCTCGCGCTGGGCGGAGAGGTAGGTCCTTCAACGGCGGCACTGCTCGAATGCGCGCCGCCGGGCCGAGGCGGCGCTTACATCAGCTGGCAAGCCTCGAGTCAGGGCATGGCCATCCTCACGGCCGGTCTGGTCGGGTTCGTGCTCGGGGTTGTCCTGAACAAGGAGCAGCTGGCCGACTGGGGCTGGCGCGTGCCGTTTGCGTTAGGCCTGATCGTCGTCCCGGTCGGGCTGTACATCCGGCGCCGGCTGCCGGAAACGCTGCTGGCACCGGGCACGCGCCGCAGCTCCGACGTGCTGCGCTTGGTGTGGCAGGGGCACCGCCGCTCGCTGGTACTGGCGATCCTGATCGGCATGTGTCTGACGATCACCGCGTACGTGCTCACCTACATGACGACCTACTCGCTGACCACCCTCGGCCTGCCGGCGTCAACGTCGATGCTTTCGACGCTGACGCTGGGCGTGATCTTTGTCGCCGGCGCTTTCTCGAGCGGCCGGCTGGCGGACCGCTTCGGCCGCAAGCCGGTGATGATCCTGTCGCGAATTGCGGTGATAGTGGCAGTCTACCCGGCGTTCGCGTTTCTGGTCGGCGAGAGGACCGGTTGGGCGCTGGTGTCGGTGACCGCGCTGCTGTCTGTGCTGGGACTGCCGAGCATCGTCGCCGCCCAGACGGCGGTGATCGAGATCTTCCCGAATCAGGTGCGCAGTTGCGCGTTCGCGATCGGCTACGCGGTTTCGGTCGCTATCTTCGGGGGCACCACTCAGTTCGTGATCGCCTGGCTGATCGGCGTGACCGGGGATCCGCTCTCGCCAGCCTACTACGTGATCCTGACCAGCCTAATCAGCCTGTGGGCGATGTTTCAGCTGCCGGAGACCCGCAAGTCATGACTCCCTGTTGCGCCTGTGGCGCACGCTCGAGTATGCCAAGCGGCATGCAACGGATCGAGCTGCCGCATTGCATCGCACTGGCGACATTACGCGGCGGGTGCCAATAGCGCATAGCCGCACGAAAGCTGGCCAGATGACGAGCGCGGAGCGTGAGCCATGTGCGGCCGGGTCGTCGCAAATCTGGGCCTCGCGCCGCAACGCGGAGTGCGCCGCCGGCCGATGATCAGCGGCGCAATCTTGATCACCGGGCCAAATGATCGTCTGGCGGGACACGCTGATCGCGTCCGCGAGAATGCGCAATCATCTCGCTGCGGACGGTGTGGTTCATCGCCAGATCGATACAAGTCCACGCCATGGCCAGGGCTCCGTCACAGAGCGCCTTATCGGCGTCCGCCGTGACACAGTGGTGGGCGAATTCAGGCTGGTGATTGACAGCGGGCAACGAGTTGATTCCGATCATCGGATGGATCGACGGGATCACCAGCGATACGTTGCCCATGTCGGTTGAACCTGTAGGGCGAGTCTCCCACTCGCCAAGGCCAGGGAACGGCCGACCCAGCGCCTCAGAATTGCTCCGGTAAAACAGTGCCATGGCCTCATGGTGCCGCATTTGGGCGTACGGCTTGTCGCCCCCTGTGATCTCCACCCTCGCTCCTGTGGCGAGACCTCCAGCTTCGAAGCAACGGTGAACCCTGGGCCGCAGCTCGGCCAGTCGCTCCAACGTCTCCGAACGAACGATGTACCTGGCCGAGGTATGGGCCGGCACCACGTTTGGAGCAGCACCGCCATTCGTGACGATGCCGTGGATTCGGTCCGTGGGCCGGATGTGTTGGCGCAGCAGACCCACCGCCGTCTGCGCGATGGTCAGCGCGTCGGCCGCGTTGATGCCCAGTTCCGGAAAGGCCGACGCATGGGATTCCTTGCCGGTGTAATAAACATCGAACATGGTGGCGGCGATGATGTTTGCTCTCAGCATGTCAAAGGGCGCCGGGTGCACCATCATCGCGGCTTGAATGCCGTCAAAGGCGCCACGCTCCAGCAGAAGAATCTTGCCGCTGGCGTTGCCGACTTCCTCGGCCGGCGTGCCGATGACGCTGACGGTCAAGCCTAAATCGTCCGCTACCTTGGCTGCGGCAACCGCGGCGCCAACCGCCGAGGCCGCGATGATGTTATGCCCGCAGGCGTGACCGATCCCGGGCAGGCAGTCGTACTCGGCGCAGATGCCGATGTGCAGGGGACCCGATCCGGCGCGAGCGCGGAATGCCGTAGGAAGTTCGCAAATGCCCTTCTCGACCGAGAAGCCGGCGTCGGTGAGCGACTCGCAGAGCCAGGACGAGGCCCGCTCCTCCTCGAAGCCCAGCTCGGGATGCGCGTGGATGCGGTGACTGAGCTCGATCAAGCCATCGCGGGCGGATTCAAAGCGTTCTTGCGCTGCGGCTTTCGCGTGCATGTAGCCTCCGGCCATTCTCATAAGTTATACCCATCGACCCGGAGTGAAGCCGACTCTCGAGAACTCTCGGGCGAACTATTACCGCGACTTTTCTGTGAGACCCGAAGCGACTGCCACATCTCTCGACCGCTCGACCCGATATCGCCTGGACTGGAAGGAGTTCGGTCACCGTCAAAGTGTACGACCCGGCGCAGGATCCGGTGCCGGTGAATGAGTAGTCGCGGCAGCTCGAAACGGCCACGACGACAACACCATCACACGACACTCGATAGCGGTGGTCGGATGCCCCGCACGTCGCTCGTAGGGAGGCGCGACCGACTCCAATGCCGGAAATTGGGAGGCGCCGGAGATTGACTCCTGATGGCCGGTCACAGACTATCGCACCAAGTTGTCGCCGCCGCAAAGCGGTCGGCGCTAAGTGCTGCAACGCAAGGGTCCGGTCTGCCGTCTCACTGAAAGACTCTGGACGACCCTGAAGAGACATTCGACCTTGTACGAAGCCGACCTACGGCTACTGACCGTGGAATGGCCACCGGCGCATGTCCGCTCGACGCAAGGGCTAGGCGGAATCCCTACCCTTTAGGTGCGTGGCGATTTGCCAGGTATTGCCCCATGCGTCCTCGACCATGCACCGACGATCTCCATAGGGCGTGTCGAACGGCTGCTCGACCGCACGTGCACCCGCATCGATTGCGCGTCGACACGTGGTGTCCGTATCCTTTACATAGACGT
This sequence comes from Burkholderiaceae bacterium, assembly GCA_036270555.1. GTDB lineage: Bacteria > Pseudomonadota > Gammaproteobacteria > Burkholderiales > Burkholderiaceae_F > VBCK01. The sequence continues at coordinate 3,660 of DATBCI010000122.1, read as the reverse complement.
AGAGGAAGGCAGGCATCGGCCTGCGAACTCCCGTATCGCTGACCATGATGGCCGAGTCGCCGAGCCAGACGACGGATGGACGCGCTTCTTGAAACTCTCCGGTCACGCCGAACACCTGCACCAGGAATCCTATGAATCGTCTCGCGTCTTCAACCACGATTCGCGGCGTAACGGTGTGCCAGCCTTCGGGGATGAAGCGGCGATCGGTGACTGAATCCTTCATTCGCGATTCCGCACAGCTACTGCTTGAACATGGCGGTATATCGGCGCTGCATTTCTTCCGGTGTTACGGTCTCCAGATGTCCACCGAGCAGCCATTCGTGCCCGAATGGATCGCGCACGGTGCCGGAGCGCTCCCCGTAGAACTGGTTCTGGAGCGGTCGAACGATCGAAGCACCAGCGCTAACTGCCTGTTCGAACGCTTGGTCAACCTCGCCGACGTGCAGATGAATCGAAAATGTGGTCCCGCCAAGGGAGCGAGGTCCGCGAATATCGTGCTCCGGATACTCGTCCGCCAGCATGATAGTCGTTGGCCCGATCTTGATCTCGGCATGACCGATACGGCCGCTCGGCTCCGTCAATCGAAACAGCTCCTTTGCGTCAAATGCGCGCATGTAAAAGTCGATAGCCTCTGCGGCGTTGTGGACTCGCAGATAAGGAAAGACCTCATGGACGTCGATCATCAGGGCCTCCTAAAGTGAGAACTCCGTTCCAGCGAGCAGTTGTTCATTTGTAGGAGTCTATTGTCAGCTCTGAGGATTGGGGACGTCTTGAAGTTTTCTTACCTGACGCTGTCGGCGCCACTCGGAGCGAATCCTGCGTCTGGTGATGGAACACGCTTTTGGGTCCTCTCGGTCGATACTGCGTCGGCGTTATGCCCGCGAAGTCCCGGAATTCCCGGGTCAAATGCGACTGGTCCGAGTAGCCTACCGATGAGGCAATATCAGCCAGGCTCGCCTTGTTGCTGGCCGCAAGGCGCTGCAGAACGGCCGTGAATCGCTTCACGCGAAAGTAATGCTTGGGCGTCAACCCGACCGCGGCACGGAACAGCGCGATGAAATGCCTGGAGCTGTAGCCCGTTTCCCGCTGAATATCTCTCACACGGCGGGGTACCCACCCGTTCACATGCGGATCCAAAGCGTAAGCGATGGCCGGGTGGATCAAGAGAGGGCGCTTAAGTCGCTCGGTCAATTCCTGCTCCAGAATTCGGAACACGGCTGACGGCGCACCCGCCTGCAGCAGCCGCTCACGCAATGCAGGACCGCGAGCGCCCCACAGCTCATTGATAGTCACGTGTCGATCCGTAATCTCAGTGATCGGGACGCCGAGGACAACACCCGCCGCGCCTGGGCGGAATGACACTCCGGCCACAGCACCGCAAGGCTTCGGACCGGACACAAAATAGTTCCACTGTGGTCCATGCACAACGCCGCGAGACCAAACGATCGGAGCCTTGCAGGACAAGGTCGGCAGGCAAACGATCGGCGATTCGTGCAAGGCGAAGATCATCTGAGCGTTGCCGGATGGCAGCATGTGCTCCCAAGTAGACTCTGGCGTGTCCCGCCGCGACCACCAAAAACACTCCACGTAGCTGTCGAGCGGCACAGCCGGACGATAGTGAATCAGGCGCATCACGAAAGTCTATCCGAACATACTCGTCGCCTATAACTATGGAATCGCTGCTGAATCGAAGCTCGACGACAACGGACCGCTCGTGGCCGAACTCGGTCTATCCGGAGAAATGTTACCGCCACCCCATAGCGGACGCACTCGCTGCGATGCGGTGTGTGGCTCCGCGAGGTGGGTGGGCCGTAGCGATCAGGCGTGGGCGTACCTATCGATGTTTATGCCGCCGCGTTCGCGTGCGACAGTGATGGGGCAGCGCAGGAACCCATATTCATTTTCAAAGATGCTTTTCTCGTATGCCCGGGCATTTCTGATGTCAGGGCCGCACGGCCGGCGTCTCCAGCGGCATGCCCCGCGCGCGCCACATCAGGAACAGTTCCAGGTTCACGAGCTCGGGTGCTCCGTACGCATAGGGCTCCGAGCGCACGCCGCTCATACAGCCGCGCAGCCGTCGCTGCAGCGAGCCGACGGCCTGCCATTCGAGCCGGTAGATCGGATATCCGGTGGGGTGGCCCTGCGGAATCACGCTGCCCCCGAGGTGCCTGCCCCAGTGGTCGTCGTGGCACTGGTTGCACGCCAGATTCAGCTGGCCACGGCGGCGCTCGAATTCCTCACGGCCGGCCGCGATAAACGGCGCGAGCCGCGGGTCGGAGCCGGCTTCAATCGGCATGCCGCGCGATTGGCGCGCGATATAAGCGGTGATCGCCACCAGCTGCCGGCTTTCGAATGCAAAGGGCGAGGCGCGCTGCTGATGCGTGCGACACAGGTTGATGCGTTGTTCGAGGTCGACCGGCCGTCCCGAAGCTGCGCTGAACACCGGGTAGCGCGCCGCGACACCCTTCATGCTGACGCTGGCGTCGCCATGACAGTCGGCGCAGGCGCGCGAGGCTGCTTCGGGCTTCGCGTTCCACAGGTCCTTGCCCTCGGCGACCCAGAGCATGCCGGGATTGGCCGTGTCATCGTCCTGCAGGTTGCGCGTCTCCTGGCGCATCGATTCGTAGCCGGAGCGCCGCTCCGACAGCGCGATCTGTCCCGCAACGGCAGGGACGGCCGCAGCAGGGACGGCCACCAGCAGCAACAACCTGGCGAGCCGGTTCATTCAACCTTGATCGGCACCGATTCGGTTTTCGTGAAACCGTTATCGCCCGACCAGGTGAACTCGAAGGTGCCGCTCTCGGTCGCGATCGCGTTGAAAGCGAAGTAGGGGTTGGCGGCGATCGCCGGGTACAACTCGGCGCGGAAGACTTCTTCGCCGTTATAGGTGCACACAAAGCGCCGCAGGATATCGCGCGCAATCACGGCACCGAGCGAGGTGCGCCGGTAGCCGGTTTCCATCACATGCGAGATCAAGGCCTTGATCTGAATGATCTCGCCTCGTTTCGCACTCGCCGGCACATGGATCAGGGCAGTGGCCATGTCTACTCCGATTCGGTGCACGCGGCGAGCGTGACGACGGAATCGGCCGACCCCGACCAGAACGACCCGTCGCTCATCTGGCAGATCGCCACCACGCTCTGCGAGTCCGCCAGCCGGATGCGCGTCGATACGACCGCGCGCCCGGCGCGAGGGCCGAGGAGAAATGCTGCGACAAAGGGTTGCGGATTCTTCTCGACAAAAACGTGGATCGCCTTGACGTGGTCGGCCGCGCTCATCGGGCTGTCCACGCTGACCGTCAACGGGACCGAATTGCCGTTCTCCACCAGCGGAGGCAGGTCCAGCGTCACGCGACCTTCCTTGATGGTGGCGCCTGCCGTCAGTTTCAGGATCGCCTCTTTCGCTTCGGCCGCAGTCGCACGGGCTGGTCTCGCGGCGAAACTGGACGCCGCTGCGAGCCCACTCACGACGAGAAAATCACGCCGTTTCATTACCGAACATTCGGGAAATGCTCCAGGAGCATTTCCCGTTCGAAATTTCCCCTCTGCCTCGAGGGAGAGGGGGAAGGGGTGAGGGGGAAGCGGTCCGCCATTTCGCGAAGGTCTTATCAGTTCCGCAGGGTCGCCAGGAACGCGACCACGTCCTCGATCTGCTGCGGCG
>DATBCI010000121.1:0-37455 GCA_036270555.1 Burkholderiaceae bacterium | reverse complement strand
AGCGCGATCGACTTTTCCTGGTACGTCGCCAGACGGTCCAGCAGCGTTTCCAGGATACCGGCCTGCTCGCCGGCTGCCACGAGATTGCAGAACAGCGCATCGAAATACAGCGGGTACTTGCGGAACGCCTGGTTCAGGCTGGTGCCGGTTTCCACGTCGCTGCGGATGTCGCTCAGCAGCCGCGACATCGAGGGATTGGCGTGACCACGGCCGACGATGTCGAAACACTGCAACAGTGGAACGCCCGCCTTCAACATCGTCGACAGCTGGCGCGTGAACAAGGCCAGGTCCTTGACTGAAATCTTTCGCCCGCGCGGCAAGGTCTGCTTCTTGATCTTGGTGGCCAGGATGCCGCGGCGCCGCAGCGAGGCCGCGACCACCGACTCGCCGCCGGCGCGCATCTCCCCGCGCACGACGCGACCGGCCTTGTCGCGCCCCTCCCACAGGTACAGGAACTCGCGCACCATCTCGCGTGGACGCGCAATCGCGCGGGTTGCCATATTCGTCTCCGTTACCTAGCGATTTCTCAAATGCGGCGCTCGCAAAGGCCGCGCGAAAGGCGGGCTTCAGCGTGCAGGACGTCAATCATTCGTGCATCCCAGCACTTCGTCGACCGAAGTGACTCCCTGCTTGACCTTCCACAAGCCCGACATGCGCAGATTGCGAACACCCTCTTGTTGAGCCTGCTTCTCGATGTCCAGAGCGCTGGCGTTGCGCAGAATCAGGCGCTGGATCTCCTCGGTGATCGGCATCACCTCGTAGATGCCGACCCGCCCTTTGTAGCCTGAGCCCTTGCAACGATCGCAGCCAACCGGTCGGAACGGCTGCCACGTGCCGTCCAGGTCCGCACGCTTGAAGCCGGCTCCCAGCAGCGCCTCGACGGGCAGATCGGCCGGCTGCTTGCAGGTGCACAGACGGCGGGCCAGCCGCTGCGCCGTGATCAGGATCACCGAAGAAGCGATGTTGAAGCTTGGCACGCCCATGTTAGCCATCCGGGTCAGCGTGGAGGGCGCATCGTTGGTGTGCAGCGTCGACATCACCATATGGCCCGTCTGCGCCGCCTTGATGGCGATATCCGCCGTCTCCAGGTCGCGGATCTCACCCACCATGATGATGTCGGGATCCTGCCGCAGGAAGGAGCGCATCGCATTGGCGAAGGTCAAGCCTGCCTTGTCGTTCACGTTGACCTGATTGATTCCGGCCAGCTGGATTTCGGCCGGGTCTTCGGCCGTCGAGATGTTCACGCCCGGCTGGTTCAGCATGTTCAGGCAGGTATACAGCGACACCGTCTTGCCGCTGCCGGTCGGACCGGTCACCAGCACCATGCCGTACGGGCGCTGGATCGCGCTCACCAGCGAATCGCGCTGATCCGGCTCGTAACCGAGCGATTCGATTCCCATCTTCGCCTGCGAGGCGTCGAGAATCCGCATCACGATCTTCTCGCCGTACAGGGTCGGCAGCGTGCTGACCCGGAAATCGATCGCGCGCTGACCGCTCAGCGCCAGCTTCATGCGGCCGTCCTGCGGCACGCGCTTTTCCGAGATATCCATGCGCGAGATCACCTTGATCCGTGTGACCAGACGCTCGCGGATCGCCAGCGGCGGTTGCGCGACCTCGCGCAGAACGCCGTCGATCCGGAACCGGATCCGGTAGAACTTCTCGTAGGGCTCGAAGTGCAGGTCGGAAGCTCCGTCGCCGATCGCGTCCAGCAGCAGCTTCTGCAGGAAACGCACCACCGGGGCGTCGTCGACCTCCGAGCTGGCCTCCTCCGTCTCCTTTTCGGGGCTTTCCGCCAGCAGGTCTTCGAAGCTGACATCATCGTCGATCAGGCGCTCGAGCGATTGGCCGGCGGTCTGCGTGGTCGACTCGATCATCTGGGCGAGCTTGTCGTGCTCGACCACGACCACGTCCAACGCGAGCTGGGTCTGGAACTTGATCTGGTCCAGCGCCTGGTAATTAGTCGGGTCCGACACACCGACCGCGAGCCGGTTGCCGCGTTTGCGCAGAGCCAGCACCCGCAACGAAGCGACCAGCTTGCGGTCGATCGTGTCCTTCGGCAGCTGATCGACATCGATCGCCGACAGGTCGAACAGCGGGTGCCCGAACGTTTCGGCCGCAAAACGGGCGATCGCGGTCGCGTTCAGGCCGATCGATTCCCCGATGCCCGCCAGTTCGTCGACGAACAGCGTGTTGCTCTGGGTGGCCTTGCGCGCGAGCGCCTCGGCCCGGTCGGGTCGCAGGCGGCCTTGCTGGACCAATGCGCGGGCCAGGCCGGTTAGAGCGCCGGCGGCAGCGGACGGACCTTGGGTGACGGCTGACATTTTTTGGGCGTAAGGCGGCAGACGAAGATTAGCGCGTACACCCCCGCGCTTTAAGCGAAAAGATGGTGCCGGTAGGCCATTGAATTGTAGCGCTTGGATCCCCCAAAGAGGGGCATCGGCGGCCCTAAAGGGCAGGCCGCTCCCGAACTGCAGCGCGCTCTCGGTTTCGCAACCCTGGTCCGCGCAGCTGCTTTTCAGGCACCTGCCGTTCGGATTAGCCGCACGCTGCGAACCGCCTGATCCTGCACCTGGACGATCTCGAGCACGCAGCCGGGCAGGCGGAAGCAGCACGGCCCGTCGGGAATCTGTTCGAGGCGCTCCAGGATCAGGCCATTGAGCGTTTTGGGCCCGTCGAGCGGCAGCGCCAGGCTCAGTCGCCGGTTCAGCAGCCTCAGCGACACGGCGCCATCGACCACGGTCTGTCCGGAGGGTCCCCAGCGCAAACCGGATTGCCCGCTGCCCGGAGCGGGCGTGGTGAACTCGCCCACGATCTCCTCGACGATATCGTCGACCGTCACCAGCCCGACCAGCTCGCCGTACTCGTCGACCACCAGCCCCAGGCGCTGGCGATTCTCCTGAAACATCTGCAGCTGCTGCAGCAACGCAGTGCCGGTGGGAATGTAGTAAGGCGCCGCGAGCAGCTCACGGACCGCCTCGTGGTTCAGCCCATCGCTCGACAGCACCGCCAGCAGTTTGCGAACATGCAGGATGCCCAGCACGCGGCTGATGTCGCCTTCGTAGACGACCAGCTTGTTGTGGTAGCAGGAAGTCAGTTGGTCGAGCAGCACGGAGATCGATTGCTCGATATCGAGTGCCTCGATGGCGGCGCGCGGCGCCATCACGTCGTCGACGGTGAGCTGCTCCAGGTCGAATACGTTCAGCAGCAGGCTGCGGTGCTTGCCGCGGATGAAGGTGCCACTCTCGAGCACGGCCGTGCGCATCTCCTCCGACGTCAACCGGGTCGAGGAGCCCGAGGTTGCCTCGGGAATCCGCAGCAGCCACAGGAATGCGTGCACGAACAGGTTCACGAACCATGCCACCGGGGTGGCCAGCCACGACAGGAACTTCAGGATCGCGCTCGACACCAGCGCCAGGGGCTCCGGATAGGTGGCGCCGATCACCTTGGGAGTGACCTCGGAGAACACCAGGATCGTGAAAGCGATCAGCGCGGTGGCGATCACCAGGTTCCAGTGGCGGTCGCCGAAATACAGCAGCGTCAGCGCGGTAAAAAGGGCCGTGATCGCAGCGTTGGCGAACGAATTGCCGATCAGGATCACGCTGAGCAGACGATCGGTGCGCTCGAGCAGGTCTTGTGTGCGTCGGGCCGCAACGCTGCCCTGGCGCACCAGATGGCGCAAGCGGATGCGGCTGAGCGCCATCATCGCCGTCTCTGCCATCGAGAAGAACGCCGAGATCAGCAGCAACGCGACCAGGGCGACGACCTGGACCCACAGCGGGAGGTGTTCCACTAGGAGGCCGGGTCTAACACTCGAAAGCTGGTCGGGGTGAGAGGATTTGAACCTCCGACTCCTGCGTCCCGAACGCAGTACTCTACCAGGCTGAGCTACACCCCGTTTGGCAAGCCGTCGATAAGCTGCTGCGCAGGCGCTAGCGGTCCCGCCGCATAGCGAAGCAAACCAAGTCTAGCAGACGGTCCCGGAACACCGACGGCGGCAATGCGCGCGCCGCGTCGCTGGCCGCGGCCGATTCGGCTTCGGCGCGGCGGCGCGCGTACTCGATCGACCCGTGCACGTGCACGATGCGCGCGATCTCGACGAAGTCACCCCGGCCTTCGCGGATCGCGTGCTCGACCTGGGCGCGCTGACTGGGGTTGGCTTCGCGCAGTGCGTGGATCACCGGCAGGGTCGCTTTGCCTTCGCGCAGGTCATCGCCCACACGCTTGCCGATTTCGTGCGGGTCGCCGTCGTAATCGAGCACGTCGTCGATGATCTGAAAGGCCGTCCCGAGCGCCGCGCCATAGCGGGCACAAGCCTGCTCGAGCGGCGCCTCGACGCCGCACAGCACGGCGCCGATCCTGGCCGCCGCCTCGAACAGCGTGGCCGTCTTGCACTCGACCACGCGCAGGTAGCGCGCCTCGTCGACCGTCGGATCGTGGATGTTCATCAACTGCAGCACTTCGCCTTCGGCGATGCGGTTGGTGGCGTCGGCCAGGATGCGCATCACGCGCATGTGGTCGACATCGACCATCATCTGGAACGCCCGCGAATACAGGAAATCGCCGACCAGCACGCTGGAGGCGTTGCCGAACGCCGCGTTGCTGGTCGGCCGCCCGCGCCGCAGGTCCGATTCGTCGACCACGTCATCGTGCAGCAGCGTGGCGGTGTGGATGAATTCGACCACCGCCGCCAGCACGATGTGCGCCGCGCCCCGGTATCCGAGCGCGCGCGCGATCATCAGCAGCAGCGCCGGGCGCAGCCGCTTGCCGCCGGCGCCGACGATGTAGTCGGCGATGGTGCCGATCAGCGCCACCTCGGAGCGCAGCCGTTCGCGCACCATCTGATCGACGGCCTGCAGTTCGGCCGCGATCGGTGCCAGCAGCTGGCTCAGATCCTGGGCCGAGCGGTCGGGGGCTCGGGTGGGGGAGGCGATCGACACGGTTGGGCGGGGGGCCGGCAGACAGGACCGCTCATTATATGGAGCGGCACCAGCCCCGCACGCCGGGGCGGCCTCGCACGTTGACGGCACCGTCGCGGAATGCGAAAATACTCGGCTAACTTTTAAGTTCAGGCGACGAGAATGTTCGCGGTCATCAGGACGGGCGGCAAGCAGTACCGGGTCAGCGCGGGCGACCGGCTGAAAGTCGAGACGCTGCCGGCGGCGGTGGGCGAGAAGGTGCGGCTGGGCGATGTGCTGGCGCTGGGTGAAGGCTCGGACGTGCGCCTGGGCACGCCGCTGGTGCCCGATGCGTCGGTGACAGCAACCGTGCTGTCGCATGGGCGGCACCCGAAGATCCGCATCTTCAAAATGCGCCGGCGCAAGCACTTCCAGAAGCATGCCGGTCATCGGCAGGACTTCACCGAGCTGCAGATCGACACGATCGGCTGAAGGGTGAATTTGAGAAGGGTGCATTGCAATGGCACATAAGAAAGCGGGCGGCTCGTCGCGCAACGGCCGTGATTCGCAGCCCAAGATGCTGGGCGTCAAGGCGTACGGCGGGGAATCGGTCAGCGCCGGCAGCATCATCGTGCGCCAGCGCGGCACCCGCGTCCACGCCGGTGAGAATGTCGGCGTCGGGCGCGACCATACGCTGTTCGCTCTGGTCGATGGCACGGTCCGATTCAAGGTTGGCGGCCGTCACAACCGGCAGCACGTGGAAGTGATCACCGCGGTCACGCCCGTGCAGCAATAAGCTGCGCCGCACTAAACCTGCTTTGCAGTCGTCGCCGGATGAAATTCGTCGACGAAGCTCGGATTGAAGTCAGTGGCGGCCGCGGCGGCGATGGCTGCATGTCGTTTCGCCGCGAGAAGTTCATTCCGAAGGGCGGTCCGGACGGAGGCGACGGCGGGCGTGGCGGCGACGTGTGGGCCGTGGCCGACCGCAATCTGAATACGCTGCTGGACTACCGCTATACGCGTCACCATCACGCCGGAAACGGCGAGCACGGTAGCGGATCGGACTGCTTTGGCAGAGGCGGTCGCGACATCGAGCTGCGAGTCCCGGTCGGGACGCTGGTGGTGGACGAATCCAGCGGCGCGCTGGTGACGGACCTGGCCGCCGATGGGCAACGCGCCATCCTGGCCGCCGGTGGGCGCGGCGGTCTGGGCAACCTGCATTTCAAATCCAGCACCAACCGCGCGCCGCGCCGGCGCACTCTGGGCGGAGCCGGCGAGTCGCGCCACCTGCGGCTCGAGCTGAAGATCCTGGCCGATGTCGGCCTGCTCGGCGCGCCCAACGCAGGCAAGTCGACGCTGCTGGCGGCGGTATCCAACGCCCGCCCCAAGATCGCGGACTACCCGTTCACGACACTGCATCCGCACCTGGGCATGGTGCGCCTGGAGCACGGCAAGGGCTTCGTGCTGGCGGACGTGCCGGGGCTGATCGAGGGCGCCGCCGAAGGGGCAGGGCTGGGACATCAGTTCCTGCGGCACCTGGCGCGCACCCGGCTGCTGCTGCACGTGATCGACGCGGCGCCGTACGACCAAAGCGTCGATCCGGTCGAGCAGGCGCGATCGATCGTGACCGAGCTGAAGCGCTACGACCCGGGCCTGCACCGCAAGCCGCGCTGGCTGGTGCTGAACAAGATCGACGCGCTACCGCTCGAGCACCGCGAACAGCTTATCGCGCAGCTGACGCAGCGCCTGCGTCGGCGGCTGCGCTCCAAGGCGCCGGTGCTCGCGATATCGGCCGCCACTGGCGAAGGCTGTCGCGAGCTGATGTGGGCCGTGTACGAGTTTCTCGCTCGCGAGAGCGCGCGCGAATCGAAGCCCGCGTCGGCAGGCGACGTTCGCTTCGACGCAATGGCCGCAGACGCGCAATGAGTGCCGGCGCATCGGCGCTGGCGAGGGCCCGGCGTGCCGTCATCAAGGTCGGCAGCAGCCTGGTCACGAATGAGGGCCGCGGCCTGGACGCCGCCGCGATCGCGCGCTGGGCCGCACAGATCTCGACACTTCATCAGTTGGGCAAGCACGTCATCCTGGTGTCCAGCGGCGCCATCGCCGAAGGCATGCAGCGCCTCGGGTGGAGCCGGCGCCCGCAGCAGATCCACGAGTTGCAGGCCGCCGCTGCGGTCGGCCAGATGGGTCTGGCGCAAGCCTACGAGTCGGGATTCGCCGCGCACGGACTGCACAGCGCGCAGGTGCTGCTGACGCACGCTGATCTGGCCGACCGCGCACGCTACCTCAACGCACGTTCGACGCTGATGACCCTGCTCGATTTGCGGGTCGTGCCAGTGATCAACGAGAACGATACGGTCGTCACCGACGAGATCAAGTTCGGCGACAACGACACCTTGGCTGCGCTGGTGACGAACCTGGTGGAAGCCGACGTGCTGGTGATCCTGACCGATCAGGCCGGCCTGTTCAGCGCGGACCCGCGCACCGAGCCGGGCGCAGTGCTGATCGAGCACGGGCAGGCGGGCGATCCGGCGCTGGAGACGATCGCGGCCGGCCCCGGCAGCTCGATCGGATCCGGAGGGATGCTGACCAAGGTGCTCGCGGCCAAGCGCGCCGCCCGCAGCGGCGCCAGCACCATCATCGTCAGCGGTCGCGAGGACGACGTCCTGGTGCGCCTGGCCAACGGCGTGTCGATCGGGACAGAGCTGGCCGCCCGCTACCCGGTGCTCACCGCGCGCAAGCAGTGGCTGGCCGACCATCTGCAGCTCAAGGGCCGTGTGACCGTCGACGGCGGCGCGGTGCGCGCGCTGCGCCACGAGGGCAAGAGCCTGCTGCCGGTCGGGGTGCTGCAGGTGCAGGGTGAATTCGCGCGCGGGGACGTCGTGTCCTGCGTCGGGCCGGACGGACAGGAAGTGGCTCGGGGCCTGGCCAACTACTCGAGCACGGAGGCGCGCCTGATCGCGCGCAAACCCAGCAGCGAAATCGCCACCACGCTCGGCTTCATCGAAGAGCCCGAGCTGATCCACCGCGACAACCTGGTTGTCCTGTAGCGCGCGCTTAAGCTCTGCGGTGCTCGGCGCGGAACACGTACGCAGCAAGTTCGGTGAGCGCCTGCTGGTAGACGGCGCGCTTGAATTCGATCACCGAGTCTTGCGGGATCCAGTACTCGTGCCAGCGCCAAGCATCGAATTCGGGCTTTTCGCTGCGACGCAGACACACATCGCACTCTCTCCCGACCAGGCGCAGTAGAAACCAGATCTGCTTCTGCCCGCGGTAATTGCCCCGCAGGTCTCGCCGGATCCACTGCTCCGGGACTTCGTAACGCATCCACTCCCGCGTGCGCGCCACGATCCGCACTTGTTCCGGACTCAGTCCGATCTCTTCGTACAGCTCGCGGTACATCGCCTGCTCGGGGGTTTCGCCATGCTTGATGCCCCCTTGCGGGAACTGCCAGGAGTGCTGTTTCGCGCGCTTGCCCCAGAATACCTTGTTGTGGTCGTTGAGCAGGATGATGCCGACATTCGGGCGGTAGCCTTCCTTGTCCAGCATGCCATCACCTGAAGCTATATCATCTGCGGCCGATTATAGGAGCCGCAAGGTGCGGCTCAAATGCGATCGGCGCGGTCGAATCGGCCGCCTTATCCAGATATCCCAATCATGCGTGCATCACAGTTCTTTGTTTCGACGCTGAAGGAAGCGCCGGCCGACGCTGACGTGATCAGCCAGCAGTTAATGCTGCGGGCCGGCATGATCAAGAAGCTCGCCGCCGGCATCTATACGTACATGCCGATCGGGTTGCGTTCGATCCGCAAGATCGAGGCGATCATCCGGGAGGAGATGAATCGCGCCGGTGCGATCGAACTGTTGATGCCGGTAGTCCAGCCGGCCGAGCTGTGGGTGCAGTCCGGTCGCTGGGACAAGTACGGACCCGAATTGCTCAGGCTTAAGGACCGGCATCAGCGTGACTTCGTGCTGCAGCCGACCTCCGAGGAGGTCGTCACCGACGTCGTGCGCCAGGACATCCGCAGCTACCGGCAGCTGCCGCTGAACCTGTACCACATCCAGACCAAATTCCGCGACGAACGACGGCCTCGCTTTGGCGTGATGCGGGGGCGCGAGTTCACGATGAAGGATGCCTACTCATTCGACCGCGACCTGGAAGCTGCGCTGCGCAGCTACGACGCGATGTTCGGCGCGTACCAGCGCATTTTCTCCCGCATGGGCCTGCAGTTCCGGGCGGTGGCAGCCGACACCGGCGCCATCGGCGGGACGCGCTCGCACGAGTTCCAGGTGATCGCCGACACCGGCGAGGACCAGATCGCCTGGTGCCCGGAGAGCAGCTACGCCGCCAATGTTGAATTGGCCGAGGCGCTGGCGCTGATCGAAACGCGCGGCGTGCCCGCGCAGCCGATGCGCAAGGTGGCTACGCCGGGGCAGGTGCGCTGCAGCGACGTGGCGACCTACCTCGGCGCCCCGATCGAACGCACGATCAAAGCCGTCGTGATCGCGGTCGAGCCCGAACCCGCCATCGCGCGTTCACCCTCCGAAGCGCGCAGCGCGAAGGAGGGCAGCGCGAAGGAGGGGCCCGAGATCTGGATGCTGCTGGTTCGAGGCGACCACGACCTGAACGAGATCAAGGCGGGCAAGCTGCCGGGCTTGGCGCGTGGCTGGCGTCTGGCGAGCGAGGCCGAGATCGTGGCCCACTTCGGCTGCCCGCCCGGCTACCTGGGGCCCGTGGCGCCGCGCAATCCCGTGCGGGTGATCGCCGACCGGACCGTGGCGGCGATGAGCGATTTCATCTGCGGCGCCAACGAGGAGGACTATCACCTGGACGGCGTGAACTGGGCACGCGACCTGCCCGAGCCGCACCAGGTCGCGGATATCCGCAACGTGGTGCGCGGCGATCCCTCACCCGACGGCAAGGGCCGGCTGCAGATCCAGAGGGGCATCGAGGTCGGCCATGTCTTCTATCTGGGGTCGCTGTACTCGGACAAACTCGGGGCGACCTATCTGGATGAGCAGGGGCAGACGCGTCCGATCGAAATGGGCTGCTACGGGATCGGCGTCACCCGCCTGTTGGGCGCGGCGATCGAACAGAATCACGATGAGCGCGGAATCATCTGGCCCGACCCGATCGCGCCGTTCGAAGTGGTCATCTGCCCCGTCAACTATCGCCAGTCGGACCTGGTGCGCGAGCATGCCGACCGCCTGCTGCGGCAATTGAGCGAGGCGGGGATCGACACGCTGCTCGATGATCGGGGAGAGCGGCCGGGAGCCATGTTCGCCGATGCCGAGTTGATCGGAATTCCGCATCGGATCACGGTCGGCGAGCGGGGGCTGAAGTCCGATCAGATCGAGTACGCGTCGCGTCGCGCGCTTCAGCCGTCGATGGTTCCAGTTGCCGATGCGGTGGCGTTCATTCTCAAGCAGGTTGCCCGCTGACGCGGAGCGCCGACCCCGGCGCGCGTTGCTGGCCAGCGCGCTGGTCCTGCCGTGGGCTCTGGCCAGCCGGCCGGCGCGGGCCGGAGCGCAACAATACGAGCCGCTCGCCGACTCGATCCGCAGTGCGCTCGCCGCCCGCATCGCCGACACCGCGCCGCCGCAGCGCAAGTTCGACCGCATCGAGGATCGGGTCGCCTTCGTCGACTGGCTGGCCGAGATGTCGCAGCGGCTGGCTGCCCGGGAACCGGAGTACCGCACCCGCGTCGACCTGCTGCGCACGCTCGACTACGAGTGCACGCGCGCCGGGCTGGACCGGCAGATGATCCTGGGGTTGATCCAGGTGGAGAGCGGATTTCACCGGTACGCGATCTCGCCGGTGGGCGCGCGAGGCTACATGCAGGTGATGCCGTTTTGGGCCGCGCTGATCGGAGATGGCGATGCGCGGCGCCTGTTCGACATGCGCACCAACCTGCGCTATGGCTGCGTGATCCTGCGCTTCTACCTGGACACCGAACACGGCGATCTGTTTCGGGCGCTCGGCCGCTACAACGGAAGCGTCGGACGGCCCGAGTATCCGCAGGCCGTGCTCGGGGCCTGGCGCCACTGGAGCTATATCCCGCGCGCGACCGACTCGGACTAACGGCGCCGTCCGCCTGGCAGGCCGCGCGCGCCGCCGCCCAGCGCGCCCAGCGCGCGCATCATCTTGCCCATCCCGCCCTTCTGCATCTGCTTCATCATCGCCTGCACCTGTTCGAACTGCGCCAGCAGGCGATTGACCTCCTGCACCAGGACTCCGGAGCCGGCGGCGATACGCCGCTTGCGCGATGCCTTGATCAGCTCGGGTCGAGCCCGTTCGAGCGGCGTCATCGAGCTGATGATCCCTTCCATGCGCCGCACCTGGCGGTCGGCCTGCTCGCCGTTGACCGGCGTGGCCGCCCTGGCGAGCTGCGCCGGCAGCTTGTCGAGCAGGTTGCCGACACCCCCCATGCGGCGCATCTGCGTCACCTGCTCCCGAAAGTCGTTCAGGTCGAAGCGGGCCCCCGAGCGGATGCGCTGCGCCAGCCGCTCGGCGGCGTCCACGTCGATCGCCTTGTGCACGTCCTCGACCAGCGCGACGATGTCGCCCATGCCCAGCACCCGGCCGGCCATGCGTTCCGGGTCGAACCGTTCCAGCCCCGCGAGCTTCTCGCCGACGCCGGCGAACTTGATCGGTTTGCCCGTCACGTGGCTCACCGACAGGGCGGCGCCTCCGCGCGCGTCGCCGTCCAGCTTGGTGAGCACGATGCCGGTCAGCGGCAGCCGCGCGGCGAATGCGGAGGCCGTGTTGACGGCGTCCTGACCCAGCATCGCATCGACCACGAACAGCGTTTCGATCGGGGAGAGCGCCGAGTGCAGCTGCGCAATCTCCTGCATCATCGGCTCGTCGATACTGGTGCGGCCCGCGCTGTCGACCAGCAGCACGTCGAAATAGTGTCGGCGCGCGTGCGACAGCGCCTCTTGCGCGATCGCCAGCGGCGCCATCGACGCATCGACTGCGAAAGACTCGGCGCCGGCCGCGCTGCTCACGGTTCGCAGCTGCTCGATCGCCGCCGGCCGGTACACGTCCGTCGACACGGTGAGCACCTTCTTCTTGCGCTCCGTGATCAGCATCTGCGCCAGCTTGCCGCAGGTCGTCGTCTTGCCGGCGCCTTGCAGTCCGGCCAGCAACATCACCGCCGGAGGCTGCACCGCCAGGTCGAGTTCGCGCTGCCCGGCCGGCAGATCCGCGCCCATCAGGCGCGCCAGCTCCTTGTGCACGACGCCCACCAGCGCCTGGCCCGGCGTGAGGCTGCCGACGACCTCCTGCCCCAGCGCGCGCTCCTTCACCCGGGCGATGAAGTCGCGCACCACAGGCAGTGCGACATCGGCCTCCAGCAGAGCGAGCCGGATCTCCCGCAGCATGTCCTGCGTGTTGGATTCGGTCAGGCGGGCCTGGCCACGTATCTGCTTGGCGATGCGCGCCAGCCGGTCGGTGAGTTGGTCCAGCATCGAGGTCAGGCCGAATCGGCCGCGTGGTATAAGAAACGCACTATGACAGGCCCCGAATTCTACGGTTTTGTCGGGTTCGCGACCGCGGTGCTGTACCTGGCGATTGCCGCCCTGAGCTGGGTGCAGTTAAAGAGCGAGCCTTCGACCGATCGGCGCTTCGGCGCCGTGACGGCACTGATGCTGTCGGCTCTGGTCGGACACGCGATGGCGCTGGGAGAATCGATGTTCGGCCTGGGCGGACTTCGCTTCGGCTTTGCGCATGCGCTGTCGGCGACCATGCTGATCAGCGGGATGCTGCTCTGGATCGAAGGTTTCTTCGTCCCGCTGCGCGGCCTTTACCTGCTGGTGGCGCCGATCGCCGCGCTGACCGTGATCCTGCCGCCGTTGTTTCACGGCATTTCGCTCGCGGCCGAGGACTCGTCGCTGGCGCTGAGGCTGCACTTGAGCGTGGCCATCCTGTCGTACAGCATACTGACGGTCGCGGCGCTGCACGCGCTGCTGATGGCCTCCGTGGATCACTATCTGCACCAGCCTTCGGCCGACCCCGGCCAGGGGCTGGCGCGCGTGTTCGCCCGGCTGCCGCCATTGCTCGCGCTCGAGTCGTTGCTGTTCCGGCAGATCGCGGTCGGCTTCGTGCTGCTCAGCGCAACCGTCGCTTCGGGCGCCGTTTTCTCGGAAGAGCTTTTCGGCAAAGCGTTGCGTTTCGACCATACGACAGCACACAAGATCGTGTTTGCGCTGCTGTCGTGGGGCGTGTTCGGCTCCCTGCTGGCGGGCCGCGCGGTGTTTGGCTGGCGCGGCCGCACCGCCCTGCGCTGGACGCTGGTCGGCTTCGTGATGCTGCTGCTGGCTTACGTCGGCAGCCGTTTCGTGGTCGAGGTCGTGTTGCGCAGGCCGGGCTAGCACCGCCGCGAGAGCTTGATCAGGAGAAGCCCGGCGATGGGGCGACTGCTGTTCTGGATGTTGCTGGGGATCGTCGCCTACGTGGCAGCAAAGCGCTGGGCCGGCCCGAGCCTGCGCCGACCGCGCCGCGCCGCGCCGCGATCGGAGGCCATGGTCAGCTGCGCCGCCTGCGGCTTGAACGTGCCGCAATCAGAGGCCCACGGACGCGACGGCCGGTGGTATTGCAGCCGCGAACATCTGGAGCGGCATGGTTGAAATGAAGGAACAGCGCGTGGGCGACGAGACCGACGCGGTCGATCGGCCGGAGGCCGATAGCCCTGCCGGACGCGGCCAGACCCTGGTGGATCGGTTGCAGCCGTCCGCGCATCCGGCCAGCGAACCATCCTGGCCGACGCTGCAGACCTTCGCACTGGTGCGGGTGCTGGTCTCCACGGCGCTGTTGCTGGCCGTGATGATGTTCGGCGCGCCCGTGATCGGCCGCGCGCTGGGGGCCGATCCGGGACGGATGCTCACCCTGCTCGGGACCTACTTCACCCTGTCGATTTCGCTGCTCGCCTGGACGCTGCTTCGTCGCAGCCGCTTCGGCCTGCAGATCTGGGCCCACCTGGCGGGCGATCTGCTGTTGATCTCGATGCTGGTCGTGCTGGGCGGAGGAACGCGCAGCGGCCTGTTCATCTTCTATCTGCTGCCGCTGGCCGAAGCATCGCTGGCGCTGCCGAGCCTGGGCGCATTCTTCATCTGGTCGATCGCGGCCCTGATGCTGCTGGGCAACGAGGTGTTGCGCCTGCTGGGGGGTGATCCGGGTGAAGTGCAGCTGTTCCAGGCGGGCGTGGTCGGTGCCGCGCTGTTCGGCATCACGGCCTTGTTGCGCCTGCTGTCGACGCGGCTGTCGCGCCAGGAGCAGCTGGCCCGGATGCGCGGGCGCGAGTTGAATAGCCAGCTTCAGATCAACCGCCTGGTGATCTCGCAAATGGAACAGGGCGTGATCGTGGTTGACGCCGGCACGCTGGTTCGCGCCAACAACCGGTCGGCACGGATGATGCTGGGATTCGATCCGCAGGCGCAGGTGACGGGGCGTCGCCTGCTCGAGCTGGAAACGGCGCGCGAACTGGCGCACGCGTTTCTGAACTGGCTCACCTCGCTCGAGTTGGGAGCGGAGCCTGCCCAGCGGGACATCCTGATTGCCGGAGGCGATGCGCAGCTCGCCGGCACGCAGCGACGGCTGCGCGTGCGCTTCGCCCGCCCGGCGTTCCAGCCGTCGGACGAATACGTGATCTTCATGGAAGATCTGCAGGCGGTCGAGGAGAGGGCGCAACGTTTGAAGCTGGCCGCCATGGGACGCTTGACCGCCTCGATCGCCCACGAGATACGCAACCCCCTGGCGGCCATCAGCCAGGCCGGACAGCTGCTGTCCGAGGATGTGCGCGATCCCCTGCATCAGCGCCTGGCGTCGATCGTGCGCGAAAACACCCAGCGACTCAATCGCCTGGTCGAGGACGTGCTGCGCGCCGCCCGGCGCGATTCGCCGCTGACCGACGAATTCGACCTGGTCGCCTTCTGTTCGTCCTGGCTCGACGAGTTCGTGCGCGACCGCGGACTGCCCGGCGAGACGATCCGACTGGTGGGACAACCCGGGCTGATCGTGCATTTCGAGCAGAACCAGTTGCGCCAGGTTCTGTTCAACCTGATCGACAACGGGTTGCGCTACTGTTCCGGCCGGCCGGGCAGCATTGAAGTGCGGGCCGACCCGCCCGGCGAGCGCGATGCGCCGCCGTGTTTGTGGGTCTTCGACGATGGTCCCGGCGTTCCCGCGGCGGACCGCGATGCCATGTTCGAGCCCTTCTTTACGACCCATACGCGAGGCACTGGACTGGGGCTGTATCTGGCGCGTGAATTCTGTATGGCCAACGGCTTCGATCTGCTGTACGCCGGGTGGCAGCATGCGACGGCTCCGGTGCGCTACGGGTTCTGCTTGCGCTTCGGTCCGCCGCAGGCGCGCGCCGCCAAGGAGCCGGATTTCATGGATACACTGCCCGCCACATGAACCCGCTCCAGGGCTCAACCGCCGAGACGCCGACGCGGCCGGGAACCGGCTCGCCCCGGGCGCCGGCCGTCCTCGTGGTGGACGATGAATCCGATCTGCGCGACCTGCTGAGCCTGACGCTGGTGCGCATGGGGCTGGACGCCGACAGCGCCGAGTCGGTGGCTCGGGCGCGCGAATTGATGGCGAGTCGCGTGTATTCGCTGTGCCTCACCGACATGCGCCTGCCCGATGGCTCGGGGCTTGACCTGGTGCGCGAGGTGCACGGACGCGGCGGACCGAAGATCGCGGTGATCACCGCGTTTGGAAGCGCGGAAAACGCGGTGGCCGCCTTGAAGGCCGGGGCGTTCGACTATCTGACCAAGCCGGTCGACCTGGATCAGTTGCGCCTGCTGGTTCGCTCCGCTTTGCGCGGCAAGCAGGATCAGGAGTCGGCACCGACGCAGGGCGCGCTGGGACGGCTGATCGGAGATTCGGAGTCGATCGCCCAGCTGCGCGCGATGATCCTGCGTCTGGGCCAGAGCATGGCTCCGGTGTCGATCTTCGGAGAATCCGGCAGCGGCAAGGAGCTGGTTGCGCGCTCGATCCACGAGGCGTCGGCCCGCCGCGACATGCCGTTCATCGCAGTCAACTGCGGCGCGATCACCGAAAACCTGGTGGAAGCGGAGTTCTTTGGATATCGGCGCGGCGCGTTCACCGGGGCCGATCGCGACCGCGACGGGTTTTTCCAGGCCGCCGCCGGCGGCACCCTGTTCCTGGACGAGATTGCCGAGCTGCCGCTGGGCATGCAGGTCAAGCTGCTGCGCGCGATCCAGGAGCGCCGGGTGCGCAAAGTCGGCGCCACCGCCGAGGACGCGGTCGATGTGCGCATCCTGTGCGCCACCCACCAGGAGTTGCAGAAGCTGATCGCGAGCGGCCGCTTTCGCCAGGATCTGTTTTATCGCCTGAATGTGATCGAGCTGCGTGTGCCGAGCCTGCGCGAGCGGGTGGGCGACATCCCTGCGATCGCCGATTCGATCCTGCTGCGGATCGCGGAGCGCTCGGGCCAGGCGCCAACGCGCCTGTCCGAATCGGCCCTGCGCGCGCTGCAACGTCATCCGTTTCCCGGCAATGTGCGCGAGCTCGAGAACATCCTGGAGCGGGCGCTGGCGCTCGCCACCGGGCTGCACCTGCAGGCCGGCGATCTGCAGGTTCCGCAGATCGCCGCCGCGCCGGAGCCTGCGACGCTGCAGCCCGTGCCCGAAGTGGCGGCTGCGCCTCCCGACCAGGGCGCGCCGCAGGGATTCGAGCTCGAGCAGGGCGTGCCGACCGACCTGGAGGCGTACCTGGGTTCGAAAGAGCGCGAGGCGATCCTGGCGGCGCTGGCGCGGACCGGTCACAACCGGACCGCGGCCGCCCAGCTGCTCGGAATCTCGTTTCGCCAGATGCGCTATCGGATGCGCCGTCTCGGACTGAAATAACGGGCGCGACGTGCATACGGCGGATGCGCACTTCGCGATCGACGCGTCGGGCTGGGTTGCGCCGGCGCGCCACCTGCCTTCGCCGAATCGCGATGCCCGCCCTGATGGGGCGCGGATCGAACTGCTGGTGATCCACAACATCAGCTTGCCGCCCGGCGAGTTCGGCACCGGGGCCATCGAGCAGCTGTTCACGAATTGCCTGGACCCCGAGGCCCATCCGTATTTCGGCACGCTGCGAGGATTGCGCGTGTCGTCGCACTTCCTGATCGCCCGCGATGGACTGCTGACCCAGTTCGTCGCTTGCGCCGACCGGGCGTGGCACGCGGGCGAATCCGTGTTCGAAGGGCGGCCTCGCTGCAACGACTTTTCCGTCGGCATCGAGTTGGAAGGTACCGACACGCTCGCCTACACCGACGCCCAGTACGACGCGCTGGGGCGACTGGGCCGTGTGCTGTTCGCCGCCTATCCATTGCGCGCGGTTCGGGGACACAACGACGTATCGGCTCCACGCAAGACCGATCCCGGAGCATCGTTCGACTGGCCGCGCTTTGCGCGCGCGCTGAACGTCGGCCTGGCTGCGTTTGCGCAAAGCCATTTCGGCTAAATAAATCAAGGAGCTCGATGCGCTGCACGGCACTCTGCTGCCGCGCACGAAATTTTTGTCTTGCCCCGCCGGCCGTCATCCCATAAGATCCTCACACAATCTTTGGTACGGAACGGGCGTGGTACCACAATATCTTGTATCCGTAACGGCAACCGGATTCTGCTCGGAGCGCCGCCGGGCGCCAGCGGCAGCGGCGAGGCCGGCCGTTGCGCGTGTGTTCCCACCGCTTGTGGTCGAAACGGGCGAACCATCCCTGATGTTCGTTTCGTTCGACCGGTCGTTTTGAACTCGCGCCGTCGTCCAAGCTCGGTCGGACTTCGATAAAGCTCAAAGGGGATGTCAATGCAGCAGCTGTCCATGGAACAGGGCCCAATGGCGGTGGTGCCTCGCCTGCCTGCCGCGCCGGGGTGCGAGCGGTCCGAGCCTGGCCTGGAGCGGCCGCGCGCCACGTCACTCGCCGATTACATGGTGATCCGGCGCAACGGCACCGTGGTCGGTTTTGAACCGAACAAGATCGTGGTCGCGATGACCAAGGCCTTCATCGCGGTGCGGGGCGGGCAGGGCGCCGCCTCGGCGGCGATCCGCGAGCAGGTCGAGGGCTTGACCTCGGCGGTGGTCGGTGCGCTGCTGCGGCGCCAGCCGGCCGGCGGCACATTCCATATCGAGGACATCCAGGATCAGGTCGAGCTGTCGCTGATGCGCGCAGGCGCCCACGATGTGGCGCGCGCCTACGTTCTGTACCGCGAGCGGCGCGCCCAGGAGCGCGCCCAGCAGCGGGAGCAACGGCGGGCGACGGCGGCCGACCCGAGCGTGGTGGACGGCGAGCGCCGCTATCCACTGGACCGGGCCGCGCTGCATGCGCTGATCCGGTCGTCGTGCGAAGGGCTGGATGCCGCCGTATCGGCCGACCTGGTGCTCGGCGAGACGCTCAAGAACCTGTACGACGGCGTGCCGCTCGCGGAGGTGCACAAGTCGGCCATCCTGGCGGCTCGGGCCCTGATCGAAACCGATCCCGACTACGGCCGCCTGAGCGCGCGGCTGCTGCTGCACTCGATCCGGCGCGAGGTGCTGGGCGAGGAGGTCGGTCAGGCATCGATGAGCCGGCGCTATGTCGAGTGCTTCCCTCGTTGCGTGCGCCTCGGCATCGAGGTGGGACGCCTCGACGAGCGGCTCGGCCAGTTCGACCTGGAGCGGCTGGCGCAGGCGCTTGTTCCGGAGCGGGACCTGCAGTTCACCTACCTGGGGCTGCAGACGCTGTACGACCGCTACTTCCTGCACCAGGACGGACGCCGCTTCGAGCTGCCGCAGACCTTCTTCATGCGGGTCGCGATGGGTCTGGCCATGAACGAGGTCGACCGGGAGGCGCGCGCCATCGAGTTCTACCAGGTGCTGTCGCGCTTCGATTTCATGTGCTCGACGCCGACCCTGTTCAACTCGGGCACCACCCATCCCCAGCTTTCGTCGTGCTACCTGACCACGGTGGCCGACGACCTGGATTCGATCTATGAGGCGATCAAGGAGAACGCGCTGCTCGCCAAGTACGCCGGCGGCCTGGGCAACGACTGGACTCCGGTGCGTGCGCTCGGATCGCATATCCGTGGCACCAACGGCAAGTCACAGGGCGTCGTGCCTTTCCTGAAGGTGGTCAACGACACCGCGGTGGCGGTCAACCAGGGCGGCAAACGCAAGGGAGCCGTGTGCTGCTACCTGGAGGCGTGGCACCTGGACGTCGAGGAGTTCCTGGAGCTGCGCAAGAACACGGGCGATGACCGGCGCCGCACCCATGACATGAATACGGCGAACTGGATCCCGGATCTGTTCATGAAGCGGGTCGAGCTGGACGCCGAGTGGACCCTGTTTTCCCCCAGCGACTGCCCGCGACTGCACGATGCGACCGGGCGTGCCTTCGAGCAGGCCTACGAGGAATTCGAGCAGAAAGCGGCACGCGGGGAACTGAAGGTGTTCCGCAAGCTGCCCGCGCGCCAGTTGTGGCGAAAGATGCTCAGCATGCTGTTCGAGACCGGTCATCCCTGGATCACCTTCAAGGACGCCTGCAATCTGCGCTCGCCCCAGCAGCACGCGGGCGTGGTGCACAGCTCCAATCTGTGCACCGAGATCACGCTGAACACCGGTGATACCGAGATCGCGGTGTGCAACCTGGGTTCGATCAACCTTCCGGCGCACCTGTGCGAGAACGCCGACGGCAGCGTCGGCCTGGACCAGGACAAGCTCAAGCGCACGATCGGTACCGCGATGCGGATGCTCGACAACGTGATCGACATCAACTACTACGCCGTCGGCAAGGCGCGCAACGCCAATCTGCGCCACCGCCCGGTGGGTCTGGGCGTGATGGGCTTCCAGGACTGCCTGCATCGGCTCCGGATCCCGTACGGGTCGGACCAGGCGGTCGAATTCGCCGATCGCAGCCAGGAGGCCGTGTGCTTCCACGCCTACTGGGCATCCACCGACCTGGCAGCCGAGCGGGGAAGGTACTCGTCGTTTGGCGGATCGTTGTGGGAGCGGGGCATCCTGCCGCAGGACACGCTGGCGCTGCTGGAAACCGAGCGCGGTGGCCACGTCGAGCTGGATCTTTCAGAGACCCTGGACTGGGACAGCCTGCGCAGCCGCATCCTGCGGTTCGGCATGCGCAATTCCAATTGCGTCGCCATCGCGCCGACCGCGACCATCTCCAACATCGTGGGGGTCTCGGCCAGCATCGAGCCGACGTTCCAGAACGTGTTCGTGAAATCGAACCTGTCAGGCGAGTTCACGGTGGTGAACGAATACCTGGTGCGCGACCTGAAGGCGCTGGGAATCTGGGACGAGGTCATGGTGGCCGACCTGAAGTATTTCGACGGCAGCCTGGCCAAGGTCGATCGGATTCCGGCCGAGACCCGGCAGCTGTTCGCGACCGCCTTTGAAATCGACCCCAGATGGCTGGTTGAGTGCGCGGCGCGGCGCCAGAAATGGATCGACCAGGCGCAATCACTCAATATCTATGTGAGTGGCGCCTCCGGGCGGCAGCTCGATGAGGTGTACCGGCTGGCCTGGGTGCGCGGTCTGAAGACGACCTACTACCTGCGCACTGTCGGAGCGACCCATGCGGAGAAGTCCACCACGCAGGCTGGCCAGCTGAACGCGGTGCCCAACCCACCCGAGGAGACCGTCGGCCCGGTGTGTTCGCTGAAGCCGGGCCAGGCGGGCTTTTCCGAGTGCGAGGCTTGCCAGTAGACGGCGGCCCGGATCTCACAACGGCAGGAGCAACAACCGATGCTTTCCTGGAATGAAGCAACCGTAGCCAAGGGAGCGGGTGCCGCCCGGTCCGCTTTCGAGGGCGGCCCGCCGGCAGCCGGACGCGATCAAAGCGGCGCGATTCAGCCACCGGTGGCCGATGCGGCCAGCGCGAAGCTGTCCCATGGCCGCGTGCGAGCCGAGGACAAGCGGATCATCAATGGGCACACCGACGTCAACCAGCTGGTGCCTCTCAAATACAAGTGGGCCTGGGACAAGTACCTGTCGGCCTGTGCCAACCATTGGATGCCCCAGGAAGTGAACATGGCCCGCGATATCGGGCTGTGGAAGGACCCGCACGGCCTCACGGAGGACGAACGCCGCCTGGTCAAGCGCAATCTGGGTTTTTTCGTGACGGCCGACTCGCTGGCTGCCAACAACATCGTCCTGGGAACTTATCGCCACATTACGGCGCCCGAGTGCCGTCAGTTTCTGCTGCGCCAGGCTTTCGAGGAAGCGATCCACACCCACGCCTACCAGTACATCGTCGAGTCGCTCGGCCTGGACGAGTCCGAGATCTTCAACGCCTACCACGAAGTGCCGTCGATCCGGGCCAAGGACGGGTTTCTGATCCCGTTTATCGACACGCTGACGGATCCGACGTTCAGGACCGGTACCCCTGAAGCCGATCAGTCCCTGCTCAGATCCCTGATCGTGTTTGCCTGCCTGATGGAGGGGCTGTTCTTCTATGTCGGCTTTACTCAGATCCTGGCGCTCGGGCGGCAAAACAAGATGACGGGGGCGGCCGAGCAGTACCAGTACATCCTGCGCGACGAGTCGATGCACTGCAACTTCGGCATCGATCTGATCAACCAGATCAAGCTGGAGAACCCACACCTGTGGAGTCAGGATTTCCGGGCCGGTATTCGGGAGCTGTTCTCACAGGCGGTGCAACTGGAGTACCGCTACGCCGAAGATACGATGCCCACCGGCGTGCTCGGCCTGAATGCGCCGATGTTCAAGAGCTACCTGCGCTACATCGCGAACCGGCGCTGCCAGCAGATCGGCGTCGAGCCGTTGTTCGAAGCCGCCGACAATCCATTTCCGTGGATGAGCGAGATGATCGATCTGAAAAAAGAGCGCAACTTCTTCGAGACGCGCGTGATCGAGTACCAAACCGGTGGTGCGCTGAGCTGGGAATGATGTCGAACGTTTGATTGAAGGTTCGAATTGGTCGTGCAATCAGGTCGACTCCGTGCAATCAGTGATCACTGCTTTGCGATTCATGCGAAAAGTTTGCAAAAAACTCTTGCGATGTGGCGCGATTCAGAGTTAAAGTGCGGCCTGTTTGGTTGCTCGATCAAACGATCGATCACTGAATTGAACTCGGACAGTCACAGTAGACGGTTCGCCGCCAGCTCTCAGGAAGCCCCAGGTACCCAGACACGCGGGTCTTGCGGCAAGCCTTCTCTCCCGGAATCCGCCAGCGCCGGAAGCACGCAAGACCGCTCCGGGCTCGAGCTTCATCCCGATCCTCTTCGCGCCGGGCACGCTCGCCCGGTGCTTCCAGCGTGCGCCCGCGGGCGCGCGCACCGTGCCGAATTCATCAGCGTCAGCGGTCAGCGTACTGACCGTTCCGCGCTTCGCTCGGATATGCGCCATTCAAAACGCATTTCTGGGCATGTCGCGGCGACAGTTCCTCCGCATGCGCCGATGAATCGCTCGGCCCGCCGCAACCGCGGTGGCCGGGTTTGTCTTCTGACCATCGTCATTTAACCCTTCCAGGAGATTCATCATGGCTACAGCGAAGAAGGCAAAGAAGGCGGCGAAGAAATCGGCCAAGAAGTCGGCCAAGAAGTCCGCCAAGAAGAAGTCAGCGAAGAAGTCTGCCAAGAAGGCTTCAAAGAAAAGGTCAGCTTCTAAAAAGACTGCAAAGAAGAAGTCAGCCAAGAAGTCGGCTAAAAAAAAAGTAGCTAAGAAGGCGAAAAAGGCTACCAAGCGCTCCGCCAGGAAAGCGCCGGCTGCAAAGCCGGCGGCTCCAGCGGCGCCGACCGCTCCGGCCGCTCCGGCGGCCACGGCGGCCCCGGGTGCCAAGACCGCGCTGAATCCGGCTGCGGCTTGGCCCTTCCCGACCGGCAGCCGGCCATAGCGGTTCGCCTGATCTGTTGATGAGGCGCCTAACAGGCGCCTCTTTTTTCGGCGTTGGCCCGCCGTTCACCATCCATCAAGCAGGTGCGGTGGGCCGCGCCATCCAACGGCCATTACAATCGACGCCGTTTGACGCGGGAAGGTCCGAATGCTGCTGGCCGTCATTAACCTGTTGCTCAATACCGCGGCAGCGCTGCTGGGGGGTGCGCTGCTGCTGCGGGTTTACCTGTCGTGGCTGCGCGTCGCCGGGCGCAATCCGTTGGTGCAGCTGTCGTGGGCCCTGACCGAATGGCTCGTCAAGCCGTTTCGTGCGCTGCTGCCGGGCCGCGCCCGGATCGACTGGCCGTGCGTGGTGGCGGCTCTGGCAGTGGCCCTGGCATTCGAATTGCTGACACGCCTCGCCGGGATCGGGATCGCGTTGGACTGGGCGCTGCTGGTGCCGCAGGTGCTTGGACGGGTCCTGCACTGGGCGCTGTACATGCTGACCGTTCTGGTATTCATCTATGTGTTGCTCAGCCTGGTCAACCCGCACGCGCCGCTGGCACCGACTTTCGACTTGCTGACGCGTCCGCTGCTGGCGCCGTTCCGGCGGCTGCTGCCGCTGCTCGGTGGCTTCGACCTGTCGCCGATCGCGTTTCTGCTGGTGGTGCAGATCCTGCTGTTGATTCTCGATTGGGCACGCCTCGGAGGAGGTTAGTCACCAGGGACGGTAGCCGTACGCCTCCTTGAAGCGTTCCTCGATCTGCGCGCGCGTGGGAGCGTGCCGCTGGGCGCCGGATTCCTCGATCTTCAACGCACCCATCACCGACGCCAATCGTCCGGTGCTGGGCCAGTCCCAGCCGAGTCGGATGCCATACAGCAACCCCGCTCGGTAGGCATCGCCGCAGCCGGTCGGATCCCGCACCGCGCGCGCGGTCGCCGCCGGGATTTCCACGATCCCGCCATCGACGTGCAGCCGGGAGCCCTGCGCGCCCAGCGTCACGATCACGGCCTTCAAGCGGCGCGCCAATGAGGGCAGGTCGCTCCCGGTCTTGGCGACCATCAGCTTGGCCTCGTAGTCGTTCAGCGCCAGATACTGCGCGCGCTGAACAAACCACTCCAGCTCGGCCGCTTCGAACATCGGCAATCCCTGGCCCGGGTCGAAGATGAACGGTATGCCCGCTTCGCTCATCTGCTGGGCGTGCTGCAGCATGCCGTCGCGCCCGTCGGGGCCGAGAATGCCGAGTTGCACGTCGCCGCCATCGACCCGGTTCAAGTGCGAATGCGACATCGCTCCGGGGTGAAAGGCCGTGATCTGGTTGTCGTCCAGGTCCGTCGTGATGAACGCCTGGGCGGTCAATGTGCCCGGCACCTGTCGCACGAACCGGCGGTCGATCCTGAGCCGGTCCAGGTGATCCAGGTACGGTTGCCCATCGTCGCCGATCGTGGCCATCGGCAGCGGAGCGCCGTCCAGCAGTGCCAGGTTATAGGCGATGTTGCCGGCGGTTCCCCCGAACTCACGGCGCAAGGTCGGCACCAGGAAGGAAACGTTCAGGATGTGCACCTGATCGGGCAGGATGTGGTCCTTGAAGCGACCCGAGAACACCATGATCGAGTCGAAGGCGAATGATCCGCAGATCAGCGTGGACATGGTGGGCGGCGCCTCAAGCTGGCCGGCGGGCAGGATCGCCGGGTGTCAAAGTCGCCGGGGTCAAAGTCTGACTCAGAGGTAAAAGGGATACAGCACGAAGCCGCTGGCGCTCAACCCGCGCGCCTCGAACACCAGCCGCACGGACAGGTCCGAGCCCGGTGCGAGCCCCTCATCGATTCGCGATGACGGCTCTCCGCTGGAGGCCAGGTAGTCGACCGGCAGGAATACCTTGCGCGCGACGGTCCGGTTCAGGGTGTCGGTCAGCGTCACCTCGATGGCTGGCAGAGCCATGATGAAATTGGCGCGGCTGCGCACGGCGGCATCCAGCTCGATCACGTCGGTGCCCGGCACCGCCTCCAATTCGGAGCCGACGATGGTCAGCAATTCGGCGTGTGCCGGCCACGAGGCCTTGCAGCCGAACACGCTGCAGGCGTGCACCAGCGCCGGGCGCAGCGAGGGCCAGGTTTCCAGCGCATCGGCGCGCAGCGTCAAGGCGAGTTGAATGACTGCCAGCAGCGCGAGCGGGCCGCAGGCGATGGCCAGCGCGCGGTCCAGTCGTTGCGCGCGCTGCTGGTCGGGCGTCGGCAGGAAGGAGGGCGCTTCCGGCTCGCCCTCACCGGATTCCTGCTCGCCGGTCTCGTGCGTCCCGTCCGGCGCGCCCCGAGGGTGGTACCCGGCCACCGCCAATGCCGACTCGAGCGCCTCTTCGTTCGAGGCCTCCTGGGGCTCGGCGATTCCAATCAGGGTCGGCACCGCCAGCTCGTCGCGGATCTGTGGAGCTCGCGCGGCCGCGCGCCGGCCGACCTCGACCGGGCGTAGCACGCGCGGCGGAGCTGGCTTCGGGGCTTCCCGCGCAGGCGGGGGCGGTGCGCTCGGCGGGGGTGCCGCGACCGCCGGGCCCGGGTGCGCGGCACCGCCGATCGCCGCTTCGGCTTTCTCCCTGGCCAGTGCCACGTCGTCGACGTAGCTCAGGCTGCCGATCGCATCGAAGACCTGGCGGCATTCGCCGCAGCGGACCAGCCCACCGCGCAGCTTCAACTGGTCGGCCACCACGCGGAACAGCGCGCGACAGTGGGGGCAGCGCGCTGCCAGTGCCATTCAGGTGCTCGCGCGCCGGCCCGCGAGGCAGACCCAGTCGCCGTCGCGGTCCCAGATGGCCAGATCCAGACGGGGATCGACCGAGCGATAAGCGCCGATCAGTGCGCCGGCCTGGTGCGCCAACACACCGGCCAGCGCGATCGAGCCTCGCTCGCCCAGCAGGCCGACCAGAACGGGTGCGAGCACAATCAGCGGGTTGGCCAGGATATTGGCGATCACAATGTCGAAGCGGCGACTGTCGAAGCGGCGACCCGCATGTTCCGAGCGCAGCGCGTCGGGCGCAGTGTAATCGGCCTCGACCGCATTGCGCCGCGAGTTTTCGAGCGCGGTTCGCCGCGCGAGTGGGTCGATGTCGACGCCGGTGACCGATCCGGCGCCCAGCCTGGCGGCGGCGATGGCCAGGATGCCCGACCCGCAGCCGTAGTCGAGCACGCGGATTCCCGGTTCAACATGTGCCTGCAACCAGCGCAGGCACAGGCTCGTGCTCGGATGGGCACCGGTACCAAACGCCAGCCCGGGATCCAGGCGCACGTTCAGGGCGGCCGGATCGGGCGGCTCGACCCACGAAGGTACGATCCACAAGCGTCCGATCTTGAGCGGAGCGAACTGCGCCTGACTGCACCGCACCCAATCCTGATCACCGACGCTGCGCACGGCGGCGATCGTGGGCAGGCTGCGGTCGAGCGCGCGCGACGCGGCCGCCAGCACGCCGTCCGGGGTGCAGTCCGGTCCCAGCAGCACGCGCAGCCGATTCAGTCGCCACAGCCTGGCCGGGTCATCGCCCGGCTCCGCGAAAATGGGCTGCTCGTCGAGCGGTGCGTCGGCGTCTTCGAGGCTCACCGACAGTGCGCCCGCTTCCAGCAGCGCATCGGACAGCGCTTCGGCCGACTCCGCCTCGGCCAGCACCTCGAACTCGGTGAGTCCCTGCGCGCGATCGTGATCAGGATCGGGGCGCGAGGATGGCGGCCAGTCGCTTTTCAAGGTAGTGGATGCTGGTGCCACCCTGGATGAACTTTTCGTCGAGCATCAGCTCGCGATGCAGGGGAATGTTCGAAAGAATGCCTTCAACCACCATTTCGGACAGCGCGATCCGCATCCGTGCGATGGCCTGAGCCCGGCTGTCTCCGTAGCAAATGAGCTTGCCGATCATCGAATCATAGTGCGGCGGCACGAAATAGCCGGCGTAGGCGTGGGAGTCGACCCGAACCCCGGGCCCGCCCGGCGCGTGCCAGGCGGTGATCCGGCCCGGGCTGGGTGTGAACTTGAACGGGTCTTCGGCGTTGATCCGGCACTCGATCGCGTGTCCGCGCGTCACGATATCCCGCTGGCGCAGCGCCAGCTTTTCGCCGGCCGCGATCCGGATCTGCTGCTGGACAATGTCGATGCCGGTCACCATCTCCGTCACTGGATGCTCGACCTGCACGCGCGTGTTCATCTCGATGAAATAGAACTCGCCGTTCTCGTGCAGAAACTCGAACGTGCCGGCACCCCGATAGTCGATCTTGCGGCACGCCTCGGCGCAGCGTTCGCCGATGCGTTCGATCAGCTTGCGCGCGATCCCGGGCGCGGGCGCCTCCTCCAGGACCTTCTGGTGGCGCCGCTGCATCGAGCAGTCGCGGTCGCCCAGCCAGACGGCGTTGCGGCTTTGATCCGCCAGCACCTGGATCTCGATGTGCCGCGGACTTTCGAGAAACTTCTCCAGGTACACCGACGGATTGTTGAAGGCGCTCTGGGCCTCCTGGCGGGTCATCGCCACCGCATTCACCAGGGCGGCCTCGGTATGCACGGCCCGCATGCCGCGCCCGCCGCCACCGCCGGCGGCCTTCACGATGACCGGGTAACCGATGGAACGGGCGACCTTGACGATTTCGCGCGGCTCCTCGGGCAGCGGCCCATCGGACCCTGGCACGGTCGGCACTCCGGCCTCGACCATCGCTGCCTTGGCGGTGATCTTGTCACCCATCAGCCGGATCGACTCGGGGCGCGGCCCGATGAACGCGAAGCCGCTGCGTTCGCAGCGCTCGGCAAAATCCGCGTTTTCGGACAGGAAGCCGTAGCCGGGATGAATCGCCTCGGCGTCCGTCACTTCGGCTGCGCTGATGATGGCCGGAACGTTCAGGTAGCTGTCGCGGGCCGGCGCCGGTCCGATGCAGACCGATTCATCGGCCAGTTTCACGTACTTGGCGTCGTTATCGGCCTCCGAATGCACGACCACGGTCCGGATGCCGAGCTCGCGGCAGGCCCGCTGAATGCGCAGCGCGATTTCGCCGCGATTGGCGATCAGGATCTTTCCGAACATCGACCAGGCTAGCGACTAACCAATCAAGAATAAGACCTGGCCGTATTCGACGGCCTGGCCGTTTTCAGCCAGGATTTCCTTCACCGTGCCGGCCACCTCGACCTCGATCTCGTTCAGCAGCTTCATGGCCTCGATGATGCACAGCGTGTCTCCGGGCTTCACGGCCTGCCCAAGCTCGACGAACGGTTTCGAGCCCGGTCCCGGCGCCCGATAGAACGTACCAACCATCGGCGACTTGACCTGGTGCCCTTTGGGTTCATCGGCCGCTGCAGTGGTCGGGGCGCCCGCACCGGGAGCAGCCCCGGGTTCAGCGAGCGAGGCGACCGTGCTCGCCCCCACGGCTGGCAGGGGTGCGCCAGGTTGCTTGACGATGCGCACCTTGTCTTCGCCTTCGGTCACCTCCAGCTCCGCAATCCCGGATTCGGCCACCAGGTCTATCAGCGTCTTGAGCTTTCGAAGGTCCATCGTATTGGCCGTAGGGCGCTGTGGGCGCGGTGGCAGCCGCGGGTTCAAGCGGGGCTCGCCGCGGGCGACGCGTTGTAGCCCGCCGCGAATTCCAGGGCCAACCGATAGCCTGTGGTGCCGAGGCCGACGATCGACCCCACGGCCAGGTCCGACAGCAGGGAGCGATGGCGGAAACGTTCGCGCCGGTGCAGGTTGGATATATGAACCTCGACGAACGGAATCGCCACTGCGGCCAGCGCGTCGCGCAGCGCGACACTGGTGTGGGTGAAGCCGCCGGCGTTGATGATGATGAAATCCGTGCCGTCGCTGCGGGCGCCCTGGACGCGATCGATCAGGGCGCCCTCATGGTTGCTCTGAAAGGTCTGTACCGATAGGCCCAGCGCGGCGGCGGCCTGCGCGATGTCGCGCTCGACCTCGGCGAGCGTGCGCGAGCCGTACTGAGCCGGCTCGCGTGTTCCGAGCAAATTGAGATTCGGGCCATTGACGACAAGGACAGTGCGCGCCACCGGGAAGGTCCGCGCCTTGCAGACGTGCCCACTTGTCTGGTTTGCATTGCGGAGTTGTCAACTCAACCGCAATAGCCAGGCAAAAGGCTTCAGAAGGCGTCAGTTATTAGTATGAAGGCGCGGATTGTCTACAATTTGCCGACGTTTGTCCAGTCGGGGAGGCCCTTCAACGGGCACCATGGTCGCCGACCCATCGGCGCAGCTCAGGGGGTTGGATGCGCCCGGAGTGCTGCTCGAGGATCCGCCCGTCGGGTGAGATCAGCGCAGTATAGGGCAGCACGGGGTCCGGATTGCCCAGCCGCCGAGCAAGGTCCATGCCGTCGAAGCCCGCCGCCAGCAGCGGCAGCCGCAACGCATGTTCGCGCCGGAAATCGCGGATGCGGTCCGCGTCATCGACGCCGATTCCGATCACGGCCACGTTGTGGTTGGCGAATTCGTCGGCGAACCGCTGCAACTCGGGCATCTCCTCGATGCAGGGTGTGCACCAGGTGGCCCAGAAGTTCACGACCAGCAGTGTTCCGCGCCAGGCTTGGAGTGGATGTTCAACCCCGTCGGCATCGGGCAGCTTGACGTCGTAAAGCCAGGTCGCGGCCTGCGCGGCGGCCGCGTTGGCGGCCGAGCGCTGCCAGGTCCAAACGGCGCCCGCGCCAAGCGCCAGCGCGACGGCCAACCCGAGCGCAATGAAGGCCACGCGCCGCCCGCTGCCCGGCTGCTCCACGGAGGGCTCCCCGCTCTGCGCGGGCGTTGCTGACGGGGTGGCCTGATCCGCCATACTCAAACGCGGTCGCCTTGATCGGTGCTTTGATCGGTTGTCTCCGCCAGAAGACGCTCCACCATCGCGAGGCTGGCACGCCCGGCTCGCTCGACCGGGTGCAGTTCAGGGTCCTTCGGCCGCCCGCCGGGCGCAACTCGCAACGCAACCGGATCCATCACGTGCAGGGCCACGCAGACGTCGCCATCGATCCGACTGCGTGCCGGAGCACGCACCAGGAACTGCAACACTTCCTGCGTGTTGTCCGCAGGGCCGGGATCGAGGGCGTCGAATGACAACGACTGGTTCAGCAGGAAGATTTCGACGTCCTTCGCGCTGTCGGCGTAAAGGTTCAGGTGAATTCCGGAGTAGCCGGTTGCGGTGCCATTGAGCACGGCGCCGACCAGATGGGGGTTGAACTGCGCGAGGCGCCGCATCCACGCCAGCGCCAGCCGGCGCAGTGCTGTCAACTGAGTCGGCTGGTCTTCGGCGAACAGTCGCAGGTAGCGCCGCAGCTCGGACTCCACCAGCGGGTTGTCCGGCATGGCGCCGGACATGCCCCCGGCGTCGCCCAGTACGTCGCGCGCCGCCCGGCGCTTGGCGGTCGCGTAATCGCAGCCCTCTTCGGCAATCCAACGGGCAGCCGCCGCCGCAATCGCCGTCTTCAAATCGTCGCCCCGGGTCGTGTCGCGGACCGGATTCTGGCTCATGGGTTTCGGCTGCCTCGCAGTGAGGCCGACAATGCTACATTCTGCGGCCGCAGGAGAATCGAGTGAATCCGCCCCCTGCGGTCGCGGTTGGATGACCGGCCGCCACCCAGGCCGCAGTGCGGGTCTTGATCCGGGGCATTGCCGACGCCATTGCGCTCGCCGCGCGGCCGGGGTGGCCCGTCAGTTCCGAGTCTTTCAAGCGCGTTCCACAGAGGATTGGTCGGCATGCATCTGCACATTCTTGGCATCGGCGGCACATTCATGGGGGGCCTGGCTCAACTGGCGCAGGCGAACGGGCATCGGGTGACGGGCTGCGACACCGCAGTGTATCCGCCGATGAGCGACCAGTTGCGATTGGCCGGGATCGACCTGATCGAGGGATTTTCGCCCGACCAGCTGGCGCTGCGCCCGGACTGCTTCGTGATCGGCAACGTGGTGACGCGCGGCAATCCTCTGATGGAGGCGATCCTGGACAGCGGCGCGCCATTCGAGTCCGGTCCGCAATGGCTCCATCAGAACGTGCTCGGTGGCCGCGA
Source organism: Burkholderiaceae bacterium (assembly GCA_036270555.1). GTDB lineage: Bacteria > Pseudomonadota > Gammaproteobacteria > Burkholderiales > Burkholderiaceae_F > VBCK01. The sequence continues at coordinate 6,708 of DATBCI010000121.1, read as the reverse complement.
CGTGCTGGCGGTGGCTGGCACGCACGGCAAGACGACCACGGCCTCGATGCTCGCCTGGATTCTGCAGCACGCCGGCGCGCAGCCCGGGTTCCTGATCGGTGGCGTCCCGAACGACTTCGGCACATCGGCCAGAATCGGCGCCGGCCGCTCCTTTGTGATCGAGGCCGACGAGTACGACACGGCCTTCTTCGACAAGCGCAGCAAATTCGTCCATTACTTTCCGCGCATCGCAGTGCTGAACAACCTGGAGTTCGATCACGCCGACATCTTTTCGGACCTCGCCGCGATCGAAACGCAGTTCCATCACCTGATCCGGTGCATTGGAGCCAGTGGCCGCTTGATCGTGAACGGAGCCGACGCCGCGCTGGCACGCGTGCTCGAACGGGGCTGCTGGACTGGGGTGGACCGGTTCAATGTGCCCGATGGCTGGCATGCCGTTCGCGTCGAGGAAGGGCGGGCGCACGAGTTCGACGTGCTGGCGGGGTCGGCCGCGCACGGGCGCCTCGCGCTGGCGCTGGCAGGCGAGCACAACCGCAGCAACGCGCTGGCGGCAATCGCCGCCGCGTCGGCGGCCGGCATCGCGCCCGATCGCGCGATCGAAGCGATGCGGACCTTTTCCGGCGTGCGGCGGCGCCTCGAGCTGGTCGGTGAGGCCTTCGGCGTCACGGTGTACGACGACTTTGCACATCACCCGACGGCGATCGCGACCACGCTGCTGGGCTTGCGGCGGCGCCTCAGCGGGCCGGTCGCTGGGTCGGCGCGCAGCGCCGGGCGCCTGCTGGCAGTGTTCGAGCCGCGTTCGAACACGATGCGCCTGGGCTCGATGCGGCAGGCGCTGGTGGAGAGCCTCAAGCTGGCGGATCGGGTGTTCTGCTACGCGCCGCGCGAAGGACGTCGCGCCGTCGCCTGGGATGCGAGCGAGGCGTTGAGCGGGGTGCAGGGCGCCGTGGTGGCCGACGATCTGGATGTTCTGGCGTCCCGGGTCACCGAAGCGGCTCGTCCCGGCGATCAGGTGGTGGTGATGAGCAACGGCGGGTTCGGCGGCATGCCGCGGCGCATCCTGGATCGTCTGGCGCGGCCTGCCTCTGCGCCCGCGGATCGAGGCGGATGATCCTGTACCTGCACGGCTTCCGCTCGTCTCCCCGTTCGATCAAGGCCGAGCGGATGCGCACGGAGCTGGCGGTGCGCGGCAGAGGCGGCGATTTCGTCTGCCCGCAGCTGCCGGTGTCGCCCAGAGGCGCCGTGAATGTGGCGCTCGCTTCGGCCGCGCTCGAGCATCCCGCCAGGCTGGCCGTGGTCGGAAGCTCGCTGGGAGGCTATTACGCGACCTGGGTGGCCGAGCAGGTCGGTTGTCGGGCCGTGCTGCTGAACCCGGCAGTTTTCCCCTACCGCGAGCTGGCGGCTCAACTTGGGCGACATCCGGTTTTTTTCTCGGATCAAACGGTCGAGTGGACGGCGGATCATCTGGGCGAGCTGCAGGCCGTCGACACGGTCCGCATTTCACGGCCGCAGCGTTACTTCCTGGTCGCGGCAACCGGCGACGAGGTGATCGACTGGACCACGATGACCGCCAAGTATGCGGGGTGCCGGCAACGGGTGATACAGGGCTCGGATCACGCGCTGTCGGACTTCGACCGCTACCTGGACGAAATTCTGGATTTTTGTGATGAAGCGATCTGACAAGGCGATGCGATGAAACTGAAAGGCAAAGTAGCCGTGATCACCGGTGGGGCCCAGGGGATCGGCTACGCAACGGCTCGTAAATTCCTGGACGAGGGCGCGACGGTTGCTCTGGTCGACCGATCGACCGAGGCACTGCAGGCTGCCCGTTCGAGCTTGAAGGTGAACGGCGAGATCATCGAAACCTTCACGGTCGATGTGACCCGGCGCGACCAGCTCGAGGAGATGGTCAGCCAGCTGCGCAGCCGCTGTGGCCGGGTCGATGTGCTGGTCAACAACGCCGGCATCACGCAGGATGCGCGCATTCAGAACATGACCGACGAGCAGTTCGACAGCGTGATCGACGTCAATCTGAAAGGCACCTACAACAGCAGCAAGGCGGTGCTGGCCACGATGCTGGAACATGGCTCCGGCGTGATACTGAATGCCTCCAGCGTGGTCGGTCTGTATGGCAACTTCGGCCAGACCAACTACGCGGCGAGCAAGTTTGGAGTGATCGGCTTCGTGAAAACCTGGGCGCGCGAGCTGGGGCCGAAGGGCATCCGTTGCAATGCGGTGTGCCCCGGCTTCATCGCCACCCATATCCTGGAGACGATTCCCCAGCGGGTCCTGTCGCAGCTGACCGAGCGGGTTCCGATGAAGCGGCTCGGGCGGCCGGAGGAAGTGGCCAATGTGTACGCGTTCCTGGCTTCGGACGAAGCAAGCTACATCAATGGCGCCGTGATCGAGGTGGCCGGCGGCCTCACCGTCTGAGCCATGCAGCTGCTGTTCGAGGACGAGGGCGATCTGAAAGTCGGCGCGGTGTTGTCGTCGACCGATGCGTCGTACCAGGTCGAACTGCCCGGCGGCAGGCGCGCCAAGATCAAGGCGGGGCACGTGTTGTTGCGTTTCGAGCGTCCGGCCGGCGCCCACCTGCTCGAACAGGCGCGACGCGAGGCCGACGCACTCGATCTGGATTTCCTCTGGCAGTGCGCGCCCCAGCAGGAGTTCGGTTTCGAAGACCTGGCGCGCGATTACTTCGGCCACGAACCGGCGGCGGTTGAGGCGGCGGCCATTCTGGTGCGCCTGCATTCGGCGCCCGTGTATTTTCATCGCAAGGGCAAGGGCCGCTATCGTCCGGCTGCGCCCGATGTGCTGCGCGCGGCGCTGGCGGCGGTCGCCCGGCGCCGTGAGCAGGAGGAGCAGCGCGCCTCGTATGTGCAGCAGCTGCTGGCGGGCGGGCTGCCCGAAGCGATCCGCGGCCAGGGTGCGCAGCTGCTGCTGCGGCCGGACAAGAATTCACCCGAGTACAAGGCGGTCGAGCAGGCGGCACGGGAGCAGAAGACGACGGCACTGCGGCTGTTGCTCGCGCGCGGGTCGATTGCCTCACCCTACGCGTGGCACATGGCGAGCTTCATGGCACGCTGCTTTCCGGGCGGCGAGGGTTTTACTCCGCGACCGCCGGATCCGGCGCCACCCGATGACACACTGGCACTGGCGTCGGTGCGGGCTTTTTCGATCGACGACAGTTCGACCACCGAAATCGACGATGCGTTTTCGGTTTCGTCGACGCCGGGTGGACGGACTCGGGTCGGGATCCACATCGCCGCCCCGGCCGCCGCGATCGTGCGCGACGATCCGCTCGACGCGCTGGCCAGGGCCAGGATGTCGACCGTCTATGCGCCGGGGCTGAAGATCACGATGCTGCCGGAAGCCTGGATCGCGGGGTTTTCCCTGGATCAGGGACGTGCGGTGCCTGCGCTGTCGCTGTACCTGGATCTGGATCCGGAGGGCGTTCGGGTCGAGTCGACCCTTAGCGTGGTGGAGCGCATCCGGATCGAGGCCAATCTGCGCCATGACGATCTGGCCGAACTCGCCACGCAGCAGGCCCTGGAAGAGCCGGGCGGCCGCAATCTGCCCTTCGGCAGCGAGCTGTCGGTGCTTTGGCGGCTGGCCACGGCCTTGTCGAAGTTGCGCGAAGCAGCCCGCGGCCGTCCCGAATCGAGCGGCCGGGTCGACTACAGCTTCGAGTTGGACGGGCCGGGCGAGCGGGCCCGGGTAACGATCCGCCCGCGGCTGCGCGACGCGCCGCTGGACCGGATTGTGTCCGAACTGATGATTTATGCGAACTCGCACTGGGGAGCCTGGCTGGCCGAAAAGGGTCTGGCGGGGGTTTACCGCTCGCAGTCGGCCGGGCGCGTTCGGATGTCGACCGCCCCCGCCCCGCACGATGGCATTGGCGTATCTCATTACGCTTGGAGCACGTCGCCGCTGCGGCGCTATGTTGACTTGGTCAACCAGCGTCAGCTGCTGGCGGCAGTGCGCAGCGAGGCACCGGCGTACGGTCGCAGCGACGCGCAGCTGTTCGCGATCGTCTCGGCCTTCGATGCGGCTTACGGAGCCTACGACGAGTTCCAGCGGCTGATGGAACGCTATTGGTGCTTGCGCTGGCTCGACCAGAATGCGGTCCGGCGGTGCGGCGCAACCGTGCTGCGCGGCGATCTGGTTAGGCTTGACGGCCTACCGCTGGTTGCGCGCATATCGGGGATGCCGCCGCTTGCGCGCGGCCGATGTATCGAGGTAGAGATTCTCGGACACGATTTGCTGGATCTTTCGCTGGACGCGCGGCTGCATCGGGTGCTGGAAACATCGAGCGAGCCGGAATTCGACGAGGACGACGCCGTACTCGATCCGGCGCGTTTTGCGCCGGTGGGCGACACGGACCCGCCGGCGGCCATGCCGGCTGCGGCAGATTCGCAGGATGGCGCGGGGCAGACGAGCGCCTGAAAAACGGTGCAGACTGCAGGCAGGCGCATGAGGTGCAACGGAGGCCGATGCAAGTGATGGAATCCTGGTTTGGTGATCGGGTGTTGACGGCGGCGCTGATGGCGTCGGCCGGTGTGCACGCGTTGGTGCTGGCGATTCGCTTCGTCGATCCGGACCTGCTGCGAACGCGCCAATCCGACCCGACGCTGGAAATCGTGCTGGTCAACGCGAAGACCGAAGCGAGTCCCTCCAAACCACAGGCTCTGGCCCAGGCCAACCTGGAGGGCGGAGGCGCCAACGAGGAGGGCCGGCGCAGTTCGCCGCTGCCGAACCTGGGCGAGGAGCGCAACGGCGACACGATCGAGGTCCAGCGCAAGGCGGTCGAGCGGCTGGAGCAGGAGCAACGCCAGCTGCTGGCGATGGTCCGCAGGATGGATTCGACCACGTACGTGGTCGAGGCCCGCAAGGAAACGCGCGAGGCCGCCGCGCTCAATACGCCGTCGCGTCAGCAGCTGGCCCGGATGGAAGCTGAGATTTCGAAGGAGATTTCCGATTACTCGACGCGGCCGCGGCGGCACCATTTCATGCCGAGCACGTCGGAGTATCGCTTCGCCCGCTACTTCGAAGACTGGCGTGCGCGGGTCGAGAAGGTCGGCAACGAGAATTACCCCGAGGAGGCTCGGGGTCGAATTTACGGCACGCTGCAGATGACGGTCGTGATCGATCGCAACGGCACCCTGCTCGACTCGGTGATCGAACGCTCGTCCGGGTCACCGGTTCTTGACCGCGCGGCCCGCCGAATTGTTAAGCTAGCTGCCCCCTATCCGCCGTTTCCACCCGAGATCGCGCACGACACCGATGTGCTCGAGATCACACGAACCTGGATGTTTACCCACGACCAGTTCGGCACCCGGGCCGTCGCCGACGCGAACTCCGCGAGCCGCTAGCTGATGGCAAGGGTCGACCGCTACGCTGTCGTCGGAAAGCCGATCGCTCACAGCCGATCGCCGGAGATTCACAAGCTGTTCGCGCAAGCCACCCAGCAGGTGATCACGTACGAGCGCCTGGAAGGACCTCTGGACGGATTCGAGGAGTTCGCGCTGGGGCTGCGCGACTCCGGATACCTCGGGTTGAACGTGACGATTCCGTTCAAGCTCGACGCCTGCAAGCTGGCCGATTCGCTCACGGCCAGGGCCCGGCTGGCGGGAGCGGTCAACACGCTGAAGTTCGATGAGGACACCATCCTGGGCGAAAACACCGACGGCATCGGCTTTGTGCGCGACATCGGCGGCCGCCTCGGCTTCAAGGTGACCAACGCGGCCATCCTTGTGCTGGGCGCCGGCGGCGGCGTGCGCGGCCTGATCGCGTCGCTGCTTGAAGAGCGGCCGAAGTGGATCGCGGTCGCCAACCGCACGCACAACCGCGCGCAGGAGCTGGCCGACGAGTTCGGGGTCGAGGCGATCCGGCTGGACGAGATACCTGCCGAACATTTCGACCTGATCGTCAATGGAACGTCCAGCAGTCTGAACCAGGATGCGCCGGCGATCGACCCCGAGACCTTCGACGACTGCGCGCTCGCCTACGACCTGGTGTACGCGCCGGAGCCGACGCCGTTCATGCGCCTGGCGCAGAAAGGCGGCGCCCGCGCGGTGGCCGACGGACTGGGTATGCTGATCGAACAGGCCGCCGAATCCTTTTTGTTCTGGCGCGGCGTGCGGCCTGATACCGCTCCGGTGTACCGCGAGCTGCGCCGACTCCTGGAGCAGTCCCGCACCAGCACCGCCACGTGAGCCGGGCCGACCTGGGGCGCTGGCTCCGGCGGGCCATGCTGCTGGCGCTGATCGTGCTGGCGATATTCCAGGCCTGGTATCTGTGCTGGATCGTCTATTGGCGCTGGTACAACCCGGCCGATACCGCCTTCATGCGCCACGCGCTGCAGAGGATGGAGACTCGCAATCCGTCGGCGCGCCTGCAGCAGCAATGGGTTGCTTACGGCCGCATCTCGGGCAATCTGAAGCGGGCGGTCGTGGCGGCCGAAGACGCGCGCTTCCTGGCGCACGAGGGCGTCGACTGGGAAGCGATGGAAAAGGCGTACGAGCTGAACCTGAGGCGCCGACGCAGCGCCCGCATCCACGGCGGCTCGACGATCTCGCAGCAGGTCGCCAAGAACCTGTTCCTGTCGTCGAGTCGCAGCTACCTGCGCAAGGCGCAGGAACTGCTGATCACATGGATGGTGGAGGCGGTCTGGAACAAGAAGCGCATCCTGGAGGTTTACCTGAACGT
>DATBCI010000120.1:0-5169 GCA_036270555.1 Burkholderiaceae bacterium | reverse complement strand
TTCGATCAGGGCCCCGATCACCTGGGCCGGCGTCAGGTTGAACGGCTCGATCTTCTCGTCCAGCCGCGTCACGTTGGCGTTGCGCCTTCCCTTCCAGGCTTCATCCCCGCCCGGATTCACGAGCTTGGCGCTATACGCCTTCGACGACGACAGAAGCCACGCGACGGTGTGGCGAAACTCCTCGCGGCGCCCCTGCTCGAGCAGCTTGAACAGCAGCACGTTGTTGCCCAACAGCGCATAGAAGCCCTTGTCGATGATGGGCGTGTCGTGCAGCTCTTCCAGCACGTGACGCGCATTCAAGGGCGGCACGGCGGCCTCCATCGCCGTGGTGTATCCGAGCAGTGCGTAGCGGTAACCGGTGGTGAAGGTGGACGGAACGGTGCCGCCGACGCCGGACCGCGTGACGGCGGTGCGTGGCAACACGTCGTGGCGGTGGTCTTCCGGCTGCAGCTTGCGCGCGAGGTTGACTTTGGGGCCGGCGATATGACAGTGGATGTCGACGCCCCCGGGCATCACGACCATTCCGGTCGCGTCGATGCGGCGGGCCTGCGGCGGCACGTCGGCCACGATCTTGCCGTCCGCGATGCACACATCGCGTACGTCGCCGTCGACCCCGTTGGCCGGGTCATAGATCCGGCCATTTACGATCCGCAACATCGGTCGGGCTCGCTCTTTCCCACTACGCGGCGACCGCCGCGCGATCCATGGCCGGCATCCGGTTGCCGCCAATCAGCTGCCTGACGCGCTCCTTGATCCCCGTGAGCACGCTTTCGTCGCTCGGATACGGCGAGGGCAGCGCGGGACGCAGCGTCAGCGGGACGTCGTCCATCCGGTATACGGTGCCGCCGACGCTGATGCCATAGCTCGCGGTCGTGATTGCAACCTTGGCGAGCTGACTCGTGTGGGTCGACTTCGGGTCGAGCACGATGACCGGAATGCGACGCAAATGATCGATCGCGGGCTGCGGGAAGTTCGATGCCGGATCGGCGGCGATGATCAAAGCGGCGTCGGCATCGCCCCGGGACAACAGGTCCACCGTCGTGAATTCGCCGGGATTGAAGCGCGGGTAGCCGCGGCTGAGGTTCACTCCGAATGGAAAGCCGGTCTGCCACGACACCACGTTGTCGGCGCCGGTCACGTTGCCATGACCACGTACCGGCTTGGCGACGAAGTGCGTGTACTGGTTCAGATCGGAGGCCAGCGCGAGCAGCGCGCCGGAATTGAAATGCCGGCCGCGCGTCATCGTGAGCCCCATGCCGAACAACATGACGCCGAAGCGACAGGCCTTCATGCGGGCCGCCAGGTCCTCGAGCGTGGCGAGCGCAATCCCGGTGACCTGTTCGATCGACGGATCCACACGTCGGCCCCTGACCAGCGCGCGCAGCGCCCACAGCACCTCGAAGTCGCGGCGCGGCTTGACCTGCAGGAAGATATCGGCCACGGCCGCGCTCGGGGTGCGCCGCACGTCGACCAGCACCACCGTGCGGTCCTTCCTTCCATTCGGAACGTACATGCCCTTCGCGGTCACCGTATAGCGGGTGAACAGCCGCGGATGCGACTCCGCCGGGTTGCCGCCCCAGAACACCAGTAGATCGGCCCGGTTGCGGATCTCTCCCAGCGTCGCCGTGGCCTCGCCGATGTCCTGAAAGGCGATTCCGCTCGGGCCGTGACAGACCGACGTGGTGGTGTCGATGGTGCCGCCGATGATGTCGGCGATCGCGACCGCCTGGCGCTGTGCCTCGCAGGTGGTATCGGACAGCCCGTAGATGACCGGGAAGCGCGCGTCGGCCAGGATGCGCGCCGCCGCGTCGATCGCCTGCTCGGTGCTCGCCTCACGGCCTTCGATCAGCGCGTAGGGGCGCTGCTCGATGCCGTGCTCCTTGAACCAGGCGCGGCCGAGCACGCAGGCGTTTTCGGCCTTCACGATCTTGTGCGTGTCATCGTCCACCGTCAGATGCATGTCGTCGCACACGCAGCCGCAAAACGTGCAGGTTGCGTCGCGTATCACGTGAGTGTTGGCCATGGTTCGCTCCTTCGCCGGTCAGGTCACCGGCTCGATCTGCACGTCGATGCTCTTGGACAAGGGCATGCCGCTACCGGCCGTGTCGCCGTCCATCAACGCACTGGACAGCGGACCATAGGCGATGAACAGCAAGCCCGACGGAAGATCTTTTGCGGCGCGCCCTTTGCAGCGCGCGACGATTTCACCGGTCGCGCTGCGCACGCGCACGCGGTCGTTGTCCTTCAGCCCCAGCCGGACCATATCGTCGGCGTTCATCTCGAGCGTCGAGGAGACATTGATGTACTCCTGGCCGAACTTTCCCGCGCACACCGACGTCCCCTGGCTCGAACTGCGTCCGCCGATCAAGATCATCGCCTCGGGCATGATGCTCCCTGCATTCAAGGCAGCGCCTGGCGGGCGCGCTCCAGGCAACTCAACATTTCGTCCACGCGCGTGAACTTTTCCCGCGGCTTGCCCTTGGGCTGGCCGCGCGCCATCTCCTCGGCATCGATCGCCGCCCAGTCGTCGTAGCACACCGCGCGCACGCCGCGTGCCTCGAGCAAGGGCGCAAGGCCCTGCGAACCGCGCCGCTGCTGCGGCAGGGTCGCCAGGTCCGCCAGCAGCGATTTGACGCTCGCCACGCTGTCGGCGCGATTGGTGCCGATGATCCCTGTGGGTCCGCGCTTGATCCATCCTGCCGCATACAAGCCGGGGATCGACGTGCCCGCGCCGTCGACCACGCGTCCGTCGAGGGTCGGAACGACACCCCGCTTGGCATCGAACGGAACGCCGGGAATCGGCAGGCCACCGTAGCCGATGCTGCGAAACAGAAGTCCGCAGGCAAGGTTCTCGGTGTTCCCGGTTGCGAGGGCGACCTGCTGAAACGGCGCGCCCTCCAGACGGTTGCGCTCCAGCACCAGGCGTTGCAGCCGCCCCGTTCCATCCAGCCTGGCCGGGCTCTTGAGGAAATGGAAGATCAGACGTCGCGGCTTGCTGCCGCGCGCGCGGGAGGCGATGTCGCGCAGGAGTTCGACATTTTTCGTACTGATGAAGTTCGCTCTCGCCTCCAGCTCCGTGCGGCTCTCCGCATTCAGCTCGAGGCCACCCGCATCGACCTGCGCCTCGCAGTTCTGCAGCTCACCCAGTTCCTTCAATTCCTTGTTGGTGAACTTCGCCTGCGCCGGCCCGCGCCGGCCAATCACGTGGATTTCGCGCACACGGCTCCGCGCCAGTGCGTCGAGCGCGTGCTCGGCGATGTCCGTGTTGCGCAGCTCATCCGCCGATTTGGCGAGAATGCGAGTGACGTCGGCGGCCACGTTACCCTGGCCCACGATCGCCACCACATCCGCGGACAGGTCGAAGTGCCGGTCACGGTACTCGGGGTGACCGTTGTACCAGGCGACGAACTCGGTCGCGGTGTGGCTGCCCGCCAGATCCTCTCCCGGAACGCCGAGGCGGCGGTCCGCCTCGGCGCCGTACGCCAGCACGACCGCGTGGTAGTGAGCGAGCAACTCGTCGACGCTGACATCGCGCCCGACGGTCACGTTGCCGAGCAGAGCAAAGCGCGGCAAGCGCGCGATGACCTGGTAAACGTTGATCGCTTCCTTCAGCTTAGGGTGGTCCGGTGCGACGCCATAGCGCACCAGGCCGAAGGGCGCGGGCAGACGCTCGATCAGATCGACATGCACGGTGCGAGCGGACTTGAGCAGGGCCTCGGTTGCATAGAATCCGCTCGGGCCGCTGCCGACCACGGCCACCTGCAGCGGATTGGCCTCGCTTCCCGGCTCGGACATGGTGAGCGCTCAGAATCCCAGCGCTGCTTTGCGCTCTTCGGCCCCGGACAGCGCCTCCTGTTTTTCGGTGATCACAGGCAGCGCCTGCGAGCGCTCGGCGTTGATCTCGATCCAGCGTTGCTGATCTTCGGGGATGTCGTCGTCCGCGTAGATCGCGTGCACGGGGCACAACGGAATGCACGCGCTGCATTGGATGCACACGTTGTTGTCGATGTACAGCATCTGCCCGTCGCTGTGGAAGCAGGCCACGGGGCAGACGGTCACGCAGTCCGTGAAGCGGCACCCGTTGCAGTTGTCAGTGACAATTGTTGTCATTTTGTCTTCCTCCCTTGCAACCCTGTGGCCGACTCGCGTGTTTACCCGCCGCCAGCGCCCGGCGGCAGGAGGACCACCGCATGCGGCATTAACCGAGCCGGCGCAGCCAACGACTGATCAAGCGCTCCATCGCCATCGCGGTCAGTGGAGGCCGGCCCGTGTCGGGCCAGATCAGGCTGGCGTTTTCCTCGATCGTCCGGCGAATGCCGATGGCGTCGATGCAACGCTCGGGGTAGGACTTCAACGCGGCGAGCGCAGCACCCAGGACCTGTTCCTGGGCTTCTTCGATGTAGTCCGCGCCCAGGTATCCGCGTCCAAGTTGCTCGAGAATGCTGGAAGGTACGACCGGTGGCCGCTGCGGCCTGCAGGCCAGACCCGATGACAGTTCTTCCGGAATCGGCACGTCCCACGTCCTTGCACATCGCAGAAACGCGTTCGGCTCGACCCGACGCTGCAAGGCCGGGCGGGCAAGATCCTCCCGGCTGAACGGCTGAAGAGCACCGTTACGCATCGCCTCATCGGCGCGTTCGCCGTACTGCTCGATCGCCAATTCAACCGGGTCGAAACCGCCGATGGCCGCGCTGGGGTCGTGGCGTGCGACGTCCGGTTCCAAGGCCAACATCAGGCAGACCGCGTCATGGACGGTCCACAATCTCCGATCGCACCACTTCGCGTAGTCCGGTGCCGTCGCCACCATAGTCATTGCAACCATAGTCCGCTAACCGGTGTGGGCCCTCGCTGACGAGGGCAAGATCGATGACAAACCCTAGCACAGGGCCTAGGGCCTTGCAACGCGCGAAGGCATTTCCCGAGACGCATTCCCGAGTGTCAATCGAAGCGGCGATATAAAACCAGGCGTCATGCGGCAGTGCGGCGCGAACTGCGGGCGCTCTTGCACCGTCAATGCCCGAGGCACTTGTTGAAGAAATCCAGCGTGCGCTGCCAGGCCAGCTGAGCCGCCGCCCGGTCGTAACGGGGCGTCGTGTCGTTGTGGAAACCGTGATTGACACCCTCATACAGGTAGGCGCTGTAGTTCACGTGATTTGCCTTAAGCGCCTC
>DATBCI010000119.1:0-1820 GCA_036270555.1 Burkholderiaceae bacterium | reverse complement strand
GGCGAATACACGCGCTCGATCTTCCAGGTCTCCGCGATCTCGCTGCTGGTGTCCTGGTTTGCCGCGGTGATCGTCATTCCGCTGCTCGGCTACTGGATCCTGTCGGAGCATCCGCATGCCAAGCACGGTCACCCGCAGCCGGGCCCGACCGACGGCCACGCCGCCGTGCCGGCGGCGCACGGCGGCGCCATCGACGTCTACGACACGCCGTTCTACGCGCGCCTGCGCCGCTGGATCGGCTGGTGCGTCGACCACCGGATCTGGGTGCTGGGCGGGACGGTGGCGGCGTTTGTGCTAGGTCTGGCCGGCTTCGGGATGGTTCCGAAGCAGTTCTTCCCCGCTTCCGAGCGCCCCGAACTGCTGGTCGACCTGCGGCTGCAGGAGGGCGCTTCGTACGCCGCGACACTGCGCGAGGCCAAACGGCTGGAGACGGCGCTGGCCACTTTGCCCGGAATCGACCACACCATCGACTTCGTCGGTGCCGGTGCACCGCGCTTCTATTTGTCCTTGGACCAGCAGCTGGCCAACTCGAACTTTGTGCAGTTCGTCATCACGACCAAAGGCGTCAAGGAGCGCGAGCGGTTGGTGCACGACCTGGAGGAGACGCTGCGCACCCAGTTCGCCGCCGACCGCACCCGCATCACGCGCCTGGAAAACGGCCCCCCGGTCGGATTTCCGGTGCAGTTCCGCGTCAGCGGTCCGGACATCGCCGCCGCGCGCGGCATCGCCGAGCAGGTGGCGCAGGTCACGCGTGCCAACCCGAACACCGTACACACGCAGCTCGATTGGGACGAGCCGGGTGAGCGTTCGGTGCATTTCGAGGTGGACCAGAACAAGGCGCGCCAACTGGGCGTTTCCTCGGAGGACATCGAGAACTACCTGCAGATGACGCTGAGCGGCATTCCGATGACGCAGCTGCGTGAACGCGACAAGCTGATCGCCGTCGAGCTGCGCGCGCCGCAGGGCGATCGCCTCGATCCGTCCAAGATCGAGCGCTTTGCCGTCCCGACCGCCACCGGCACCGCCATTCCGCTCGCCTCGCTGGGCCGCTTCACGTACGGCTTGGAGGACGCGGTGATCTGGGAGCGCGACCGCCAGCCGACGGTTACGGTGCAGGCCGATATGGTGCACGGCGCCCAGGCGATCGACGTGGCCCAGCAGATCGACAAGTCGATCGCGCCGATCCGCGCCCATCTTCCGCCGGGATACCGCATCCAGATCGGCGGCGCCGTCGAGGAAAGCGCCAAAGGGCAGAAATCGATCAACGCCCAGGTGATCTTCGCCGTGGTGGCAGTCCTGGTACTGCTGATGGTCCAGCTGCAGAGCGTCAGCCGGACGCTGATGGTCGTGTTGACTGCGCCGCTCGGCCTGATCGGCGTGGTCGGCGCGTTGCTCGCGCTGCACATGCCGTTCGGCTTCGTCGCGATGCTGGGCACGCTCGCGATGTTCGGAATCATCATGCGCAACTCGGTGATCCTGGTTCACCAGATCGACGAGGACATCCGCGAGGGGCACACGCGGTTCGAAGCGATTGTCGGAGCGGCTGTGCGGCGTTTTCGCCCGATCACGTTGACGGCCATGGCTGCCGTGCTCGGATTGATCCCGCTGCTGCGCAGCAACTTCTTCGGCCCGATGGCAACCGCCCTGATGGGGGGGATCACCGTGGCCACCGTGCTCACGATCTTCTTCCTGCCCGCGCTGTACGCAACCTGGTTCCGAGTGCGCCGCGATGAGACGCCGGTCGCCATTCAAGAGGAGGCCTTGACATGAAACTGACGACAACGATGCGTTTTGCGGCACTCGTGGTTTGCGCCTGCGAA
>DATBCI010000118.1:0-4428 GCA_036270555.1 Burkholderiaceae bacterium | reverse complement strand
CGCGTTCCTGCCTGACCCGTCGGCCAGGAGCGGCGAAGCGCGCTCGCACACCTGGAGCCAGGCACAGCCGAAGGCCACGCTGCGCTACAAGGCCAGCGACGACCTCACGCTGTATGGCGGGTGGAGCCGCGGCTTTCGCAGCGGTGGCTTCAACCAGACCGGCGTGGGCGCGGTCGCGCGGGCCAATCACGTGGCCGGAGTCAACGATCTGTTCGACGCCGAAGTGGCGGACACCTTCGAGATCGGCGCCAAGAGCCAGTGGCTGGATCGCCGCCTGACCGCCAACATGGCCCTTTACCGCACGCGCTCGCGCAACGGCTATTTCTTCGTGTTCCTGGCCGCCAACTCGACGCAGAACCTCGGCAACCTGGACGCCACCTACAAGGGCGCCGAGCTGGAGCTTGCCTACAAGGCGACCCAGCACCTCGACCTGTACGCGAACTTCGGCTACACGGACAGCTCGATCACCGCGATGGCCGATCCGACCGTGATCGGCAACCAGGCGCCGCTGGTTTCCAAATCGACGATCAACGTCGGCGCGCAATATCGCCATCCGTTGGGCGAGGATCTGGCTGCGACCGGGCGCATCGACTTCCAGCAGATCGGGCGCACCTGGTGGGAGCCTTACAACATCACGTCGCGCGACCCGGTCAACCTGGTCGACCTGCGCGGCGGGCTCGATTCGGAGGCCTGGTCGGTGACCGGCTGGACGAAGAATCTGTTCGACAAGAAATACAACGCCGAGTTTTCTCCGGGCGGCTTCCTGTTCAAGGCGCAGCCGCGGACCTATGGAGTCGATTTCACCTACCGCTTCTGAGTGGAACGGTTTCTGACAAGGAGGCATCCGCCATGGCCCAGTCGACCAAACTGCCGTCGCGACTTCATCACAACGCCTACGTGACGCGCGACCAGGAGAAGACCCGCCAGTTCTACGAGGAGATCATCGGCTTGCCGCTGGTGGCAACGTGGTGCGAGTCCGATGAGCTGTTCGGCAAGGTGCGCACCTACGTGCACACGTTCTTCCAGATGGGCGACGGCGGAGCGCTCGCCTTCTTCCAGTTCGCCGACCCGGCCGATCAGGCCGAGTTCGGCCCGACGATGCCGGCAACGCCGTTTCACCACATTGCGCTGCGAGTCGACGCACAGACGCAGAAGGCGATCGAGGACAGGATCGCCAACGCCGGCATCCGCCCTCCCGACACGTTTGTGCTGGAGCATGGATACTGCAGGTCCCTCTATGTGAACGACCCCAATGGGCTGATCCTCGAATTCACGCTCGATCATCCCGAGGTCGCGAAGATCGCGCAGGACCGGGCCGCCACCGCACACGCGGACCTGAAGCGATGGCTGGGTGGTGATCACCGCTCCAACAATACGTATCGATAGCCATCGGCCTGATGGCCTGGTCCGGTCAGCGCCGCTTGCCGGCGGCGCGCGCCAGCGTGCCCAGCGCCCGCACGCCCTTTTCGATCCTGGCGTCCCAGCCATACCCACCGCTCAAGCGCAGGCAGTGCAAGTGCTGTCCGTTCGCCGAAAAAATGACGCCCGGGGCGAAGCAGATGCCCTTCTCGAGAGCCTGCGTGAAAAGCAGCGTGGTGTCCGACGGCTTCGGCAACTCGAGCCACAGCACGAATCCACCCGCCGGTTGCGAGACTCGGGTGCCTTCAGGAAAGGAGCGCTCGATCTCATTGGCCATGCAACGCAACGTGTCGGCGAATACGCGGCGAATCCGGCGCAAATGATGCTCATAGCCGCCGGACGAGAGGAACGCCGCAAAGGCCGTTTGAGGCAAGGCCGGGGCGCACAAGGTCGAGGCGAACTTGCTTTCGAGCACGCGTTGCATATGACGCGTGGTCGCCACCCAGCCGATGCGATAGCCGGGAGCAAGCGTCTTGGAGAACGACCCGCAGTAAATGGAGTCCCACCGGCGGTCCAGGGACCCAAATGGACGCGGACGCCGGTCGCCGAAGTGGATGTCCCCGTACACATCGTCTTCGATCAGCGGCACATGATGCTGAGCGAGCAAGCGCAGTGCCGCCAACTTGCGCTCTTCGGGCATGGTGCAGCCGAGAGGGTTGTTGTAGCTCGACGCCAACACGCACGCATGCACCTTGCGTGATTTGAGCGCACTGGCGAGCGCGTCGATGTCGATCCCGGTGCTGGCGTCGGTGGGCAGCTCGAGCGCCTTCAGGCTCAGGGCGCGAAGCACCTGAAGCAGCCCGAAGTAGGTCGGTGACTCGATGGCGACCGTGTCGCCCGGGCGCGTCACGGCGTTCAAGGCAAGTGAAAGCGCCTCCGTGCAGCCGCACGTGATGGCGATGTCGTCGGGCGACAGCGCGTAGCCCCAGCGCAAGGCGCGCCGTGCGATCTCGATGCGCAGCGCTCTATCCCCTCTGGGTTCGGTGTAGGTGTTGTGCTGCACCCCCTGCATCCGCGCGGTTCGGGCGAGCAGGCGGTCCAGCTTTCCCGAGCCAAGCAGTTGCGGACTGGGGATCGCGCATCCGAGCGGCAGGTAGCGATGATCGGCCGCATGCTGCAGCAGTTGCAACATCAGATGCGACGCCGCCACGTCGGTCGGCCGGGTCGAAGGCCGGGTCATCGCGGGAATCGGCAGGTTGGCCGGCGGCTTGGCCACGTAAAAGCCGGACTGCGGCCGCGCTTCCAAAACCCCGCGATCCTCCAGCATCCGGTAGGCCTGCAGCGCCGTGGTGAGGCTGGTCCGCTGCTGGCGGCTGATCTGGCGCAGCGACGGCGCGCGTGATCCCGGCTGCAAGGTACCTCGGCTCACCAGGTCGGTCACCAGATCGGCCAGCTCCTCGTATCGAAAGCGGGCCGCTTGCGGGTCGGGATCGCTGGCTGAGGCCATCAGAGCTGCCATTCAAACTGTACTGGTCCAGATTGCAGTGAAGTGTAGCTGTTATCCCCCTGGCGGAGTCCGCATCATGTTCGACGTCGGTTGCGCAACATCGAGCGGCACACGGGAGCGATTCGGTGGCCCGGTTTCCTTCCAATGACATCATCAGCCTCGTCGGGGAGGCGCCGCGCTTCGATCTGGCCGAAAGCACCGGGCCGGGCCTGCGTGTGGCCGACCTGCTGGATCCGGCGCGCGAGCCACACAACGACCTCGTGCTCGACTACGGCACGGCGCCGGGCGATGCGGCGCTCAGAAAGGCGATTTCCGAACTGCACGACGTCGATCCGGACGACGTGGTCGTCACGGTGGGCGGGATGCACGCGCTGTTCCTGCTCGCGTTCACGCTGTGTGATCGCGGTGACGAGGTGATCTTCGCCGAGCCGGCCTTCCCGCTGGCTCGCAATGCGCTCACGGCGGTCGGCGCCAGGCTGCGCACGCTGCCCCTTGAGTTCGACCGCTCGTATCAGCCCGACCTGCCTCTGTTTCGGGATCTGCTTTCAGCGAAGACAAGACTGGTCAGCCTGGCGTCGCCGCACAATCCCAGCGGGGTCGCCATTCCCGCTCGTACCTTGAACGAGATGATCGGGTCGATGCGCGAGCGTGCCCCGCAGGCCTGGATGGTGGTGGATGAGACTTATCGGCAGGCCGCCTACGGCTCGCATCCGCCCGCAGCGAGTGCAGCAAGCCTGGGACCCGGAGTCATCACGGTCGCGTCCCTGTCCAAGTGTCACGGAGTGCCGGGTTTGCGCATCGGCTGGGCCATCGTGCGCGATCCCGCGGTGCGTGATCAGCTGGTCACCGCCAAGTTCAACACGGTCGTTTGCTGCTCGCGTGTCGATGAAGCATTGGCGCTCGAGCTCCTGCGCCAGCCGGACCGGATCATGCAGCAACGGCGCGCTGACCTGAGCGGGAAGCTGGCAATCACCGCCCAGTGGGTGCAGCGCCATGATTCGTTCGTCGAGTGGGTGCGGCCCGATGCGGGCGGACTTTGCTGCGTGCGCCTCAAGCCCGGGCTCTTCGACGACGACGGTGTCGAGCGCTTCTATGGCGCCCTGCCCGGACAAGGCGTGCGCGTTGCCCCGGGCAATTGGTTTGGCGAACAGCGGCGCATTTTCCGCCTGGGCTTTGGCCTGCCGACGTCGCGCGACCTCGACCAAGCGCTCGGGCGGCTGTCCCTTGCGCTCGAGCGGTCGGCCGCGCGGGCGGCAGCACGATGAAGGGGAAGCCATGAACCGGAGTTTCCAGCTGGTCGATGTTTTTGGCGAACGACCGTTTTCCGGCAACCCTCTGGCGGTCGTCTTCGACGCCGACGACCTCGAGGGCGAGCAGATGCAGCAGATCGCGCGCTGGATCAATCTTTCCGAAACGACATTTCTTTGCTCGCCTTCGGATCCCGCCGCCGACTACCGTGTGCGGATCTTCACGCCCGCTCGCGAGTTGGCCTTTGCCGGGCACCCGACGCTCGGCACCTGTCACGCCTGGTTGGCTGCACAAGGCAAGCCACGGAGCGCAGC
>DATBCI010000117.1:0-1875 GCA_036270555.1 Burkholderiaceae bacterium | reverse complement strand
CATACCCGGCACGCCGGCCTGGAACCTGACGCTCGGCGGCGTTTACACGCACCCCCTCACCAGCACCCTGGACGGCTTCGTGGCCGCCGACTACAGCTACACCGGCAACGCCGTGTCGGTGCTGAACTCCGGCTCGACGACGGAGGCCACCCGGCCGGGTTACTCGCTCGCGAACCTGCGCTTCGGGGTCGATTTCGGCAATTCGGAGGTGTCGCTGAACATCCGTAACCTGACCAACGAGAAGCCGAACCTGGGCGACATCGGTTACGTCGGATATGCACAGTTCAACACCTCGGGTCCCGCTGGAGGCTTGATCCCACAGGTTGCAACCTTGCAGCCCTTCACGATGATGCTGCAGTACAGGAAGAACCTTTAGGCCGACCCACAGCAAGCCACCTCGAGGCCGGCAGCTGCCCGCTGCCGTGGCGCGAGGCCTTGTGGCGCGTATCCTTGCGGGACCCGGGCGATTCTGGCCCGCGTCGAGGAGCGCACTGGGTGAGCGTGGCGATTTACGAAGTTTCCAACCTGGCTGACGAAGCGATTCGTCGCGACGTCATCGCGTCGGGACAGCCGGCGGTGCTGCGCGGGCTGGTGTCCAACTGGCCGGCCGTCCAGCAGGCGCGCTCCTCCAGCTCCGCGCTCGCCAACTATCTGCGCCAATTCGACAACGGCGCACCGGTCGATGCGATCATGACGCCGCCCGAGATGAACGGGAGGATCTTCTACAACGATGCGATGGACGGCTTCAACTATCTGCGCAACCGGTTGCCGCTGTCCGCCATTGTCGAGCAGGTGCTCCGCTACGCGGCTTTCCCCCGCCCGCCGGCGGTTGCGGCGCAGAGCGCCCTGATTCGAGACTGCATTCCGGGCTTTCTGACCGAGAACCGCCTGACATTGCTGGACGAATCGATCGCACCGCGCATCTGGCTCGGCAACGCGGTGACCACGCCGACGCACGTGGACGAATGGTGCAACATCGCCTGCGTCGTCGGCGGGCGCCGCCGTTTCACGCTGTTTCCGCCGGAGCAGATCACGAATCTTTATGTAGGTCCGTTGGATTTCGCCCCGACCGGCGCACCCATGAGCCTGGTCAAGCTGGGTGAGCCCGACTTTGAGCGCTTCCCAAGGTTCAGGGATGCACTGGCGGCGGCTCAAGTTGCCGACCTTGAGTCGGGGGATGCCCTCTTCATTCCACCGCTCTGGTGGCACAACGTTGAGTCGCGCGACGCGTTCAACGTGCTGGTCAACTACTGGTGGCACGCAGCAAGCGGTGCGCAGAGCTCCGCAGGATCGGCATTCGACAGCCTGCTGCACGGCATCCTGAGCGTGCGCAGCCTGCCGCCCGAAACACGCAGGGCGTGGAGCGCCCTGTTCCAGCACTACATCTTTGGTGCTCCGGAGGGCGTGACGGGCCACATTCCCGCGGCCCGTCGCGGCATCCTCGGAGCGCTGTCGCCGCAAGACCTTACCAGATTGCGTGCGGACCTCGCGCGGCGGCTCGACGCCCCCGCGCGCTAGGCCGGTCGAGCCGCCGGCAGGGGTTTGAGCCGGCCATCAGTTGCCCGCTACCGGCGTGATCGTTCCGAAGCCGCCATCCGTCTCGCCGTTCGGACCCGCGGTGAAGAACAATGTGTCCGGACTGGAGTGCCGGCCACCACCGGCCGTGATGGTCCACAGGCCGTCGATGGTGATCGGGCCGCCGTCGACGTCGCGCAACTCATCGATAAAGCGTCCTCTCCGGTCGTACGCCCCGATGCGGCCATCGCCGAAGTTGCCGATCAGAATCGCGCCGCTGAACGGTCCGAAGTTGTAGGAGGCCACCGCAACGCCCCACGGTGAATTCAGGCGCCCGTGGCTGGCGAACCGGCGCAGCAG
>DATBCI010000116.1:0-1825 GCA_036270555.1 Burkholderiaceae bacterium | reverse complement strand
ATGGGAGGCCCGATGCGAACGTACAAGATGGGCTTGCGCTACGACTTCTGATCTGATTGCGATCCCGTGGCCGGCGCCTCGCGTGGCTCAACAGGCATCGATGAGGCGGCCGGTGTCCTTGCCGGGCGCCGGCGCCTGCTGACGTTCGCCTCGGCGCTCGTTTGCGGCTGCGCGAGCACGGCCACCGCGCCGCCGCTCCCGCTCGACGAGAATCAACGGCGCAGCTTCGAGCCGCTGCTGGACGATGTGCAGCGGCGCACCTTCGATTTTTTCTGGCAGACGGCCAACCCGGCCAACGGCCTGGTGCCGGATCGCTATCCGTCGCGCTCGCCCTGCAGCATCGCGGCGGTCGGCTTCGGGCTGACCGCGTATCCAATAGGCGTGGAGCGCGGCTGGATCACGCGCGAGCAGGCGCGCGCTCGGGTGCTGGCGACGCTGCGCTTTTTTTCCGAGGCTCCGCAGGGACGGCAGAGCACAGGCGTCGCCGGCTACCAGGGCTTTTTCTACCACTTCCTTGACATGGAGCGGGGTCGGCGCGCCGCCGACTGCGAGTTGTCGACGGTGGACACAGCACTGCTGCTGGCCGGAATGCTGTTCTGCCAGAGCTGGTTCGACCAGGAGAACGGCGACGAGGCGCAGATCCGTCAGCGGGTCGACGCGATTTACGCGCGCGTCGATTGGACCTGGGCTCAGCCGCGCCCGCCGCTGATCGCCCTGGGTTGGACGCCCGAGCGCGGGTTCATCGAATTCGACTGGCGCGGTTACGACGAAGCGATGATCCTCTATCTGCTGGCGCTGGGCGCGCCGGACCATACGATCGACGCGGCGGCGTGGCCTGCCTGGTGCTCGACCTACGACCGGTCGTGGGGGTCCTACCTGGGCTACGAGCACCTGGGATTTGCGCCGCTGTTCGGGCACCAGTTCTCGCACGTGTGGGCCGATTTTCGCGGCATCGCCGATGTCTACATGCGCGCGCGGGGGATCGATTACTTCGAGAACAGCCGGCGCGCCACCTACTCGCAGCAGGCCTACGCGATCGCCAATCCGGCCGGCTGGAAGGGCTATGACGGACGGGTGTGGGGACTGACCGCGTGCGATGGTCCGTTCGATGGCACCTGCCACTACCACGGCTCTTCGCACAGGGCGCGCGGCTATGCGGCCCGAGGCACCGGATTGCTTCGAACGGTCGACGACGGCACCATCGCGCCCACCGCGATGGTGTCGTCGCTGCCATTTGCTCCGGAAATCGTGCTGCCCTCGTTGCAGGAGCTGGTACGCCGGCACGGGGCGCTGATCTACGCGCGCTACGGCTTCCTGGACGCTTTCAACCCGAGCTTCGACTGTCAGGTCAAGCTCGCCTATGGCCGGCTCGCTCCCGGGCTGGGCTGGGTCGATGTGGACTATCTGGGACTCGACCAGGGGCCGATCGTGGCGATGATCGCGAATTACCGCGATGGGTTGGTCTGGAAGCGGATGCGCAACAATGCATATCTCGTCAAAGGGTTGAAACGGGCCGGGTTCGCCGGCGGCTGGCTGGGTTAGTGACGGGATTGCCATGACGATCCGTGTGCCTTGCTGGATCAGGCCGCTTGCGCTGGCGCCCGTGTGCGCGCTCTGCCTCTTCCTGTGCGCCTGCTCACACCATCAAGACGAGTTGAGCTTCTGGGCCATGGGCAGGGAGAGCGAGGTGGTCGCTCAACTGCTGACCGAGTTCGAGCGAACCCACCCCGGAGTGCACGTGGTGCTGCATCAGCTGCCGTGGAAAGGCGCGCACGCCAAGCTGCTGACGGGGTTCGTCGGCGACGCAACGCCCGATGTGGCGCAG
>DATBCI010000115.1:0-5476 GCA_036270555.1 Burkholderiaceae bacterium | reverse complement strand
CGCGACTCGTCGGCCGCCGCGAAGCTGACTTTGCCATCGTTCACCTTGACCTGAACGCGTGGATGCAGCGTCTGCTTCAGCGTGCCCAGCGGGCCCTTGACGACGATCTGACCGGCAGCGATCTGGGCTTCCACACCCTTGACCAGGCTCACCGGAATGCGTGCAACTCGCGACATCTGGGATCTCCGGCCTGTATCTCTCTGGTCCTGGTCTGTCGGGTTCTAGGCCACGTAACAAATCACTTCGCCGCCGACGCCCTGCACGCGCGCCTTGCGGTCGGTCATCACACCCTTCGGCGTGGAAACGATCGCCACACCCAGGCCGTTCATCACCTGCGGCAGATTGTCGCGGCCGCGATAGATCCGCAGACCGGGGCGCGACACGCGCTCGAGGCGTTCGATGACCGGACGACCCGCGTAGTACTTCAGTCCGATGCGCAGCTCGGAATGCCCGCTGGTGGCGGCGTCGACCCGAAAGCCCTCGATATAGCCCTCGTCCTGCAGTACGCGCGCAATGGCAACCTTCAGTTTCGACGAGGGCATCGCCACGTCGGGCTTTTCGACGCGCTGGGCGTTGCGGATGCGGGTCAGCATGTCCGCGATCGGATCACTCATGCTCATCTCGACAGCTCCCGCCTACCAGCTGGCCTTGGTCAAGCCGGGGATATCGCCCCGCAGGGCGGCCTCGCGCAGCTTGTTGCGCCCCAGCCCGAACATGCGAAAGGTGCCGCGGGGACGCCCCGTGATCGAGCAACGGTTGCGTAACCTCGTCGGGCTGGCGTTGCGCGGCAGCGCTTGCAAGCGACGCTGCGCCTCCAAACGCTCCTCCATCGACAGCGTCGCGTCGTCGATCTGGGCCTTCAACGCGCTGCGCTTGGCAGCGAATTTCTTCACCAGCGCCTCGCGCTTCTTCGCTCGGTTCATCAGGGCCAGTTTTGCCAATGGGCACCTCGTGCAGTTGTGCTCAACTGTTGCTCAGTTGTTGATCAGGTCCGTGCTCAGTTTCTGAACGGAAAGCGGAACGCCGCCAGCAGCGCCTTGGCCTCGTCGTCGGACCGCGCAGTGGTCGTGATGCTGACGTTCAGTCCCCGCACCTTGTCGATCTTGTCGTACTCGATCTCGGGGAAGATGATCTGTTCCTTGAAGCCGATGCTGTAGTTGCCGCGTCCATCGAAGGCGCGCGTCGAGACACCACGGAAATCGCGCATCCGCGGAAACGCGATCGTCACCAGCCGGTCGAGGAACTCGTACATCCGGCTGCCGCGCAGCGTCACCATGCACCCGATCGGCAGCCCCTGGCGGATCTTGAAGTTCGCGATGGCCTTGCGAGCGCGCGTCACGACCGGCTTCTGACCCGCGATTCGCGTCAGGTCAGCGACCGCCGCATCGATGTTCTTCTTGTCGGCCACCGCCTCGCCCACGCCCATGTTCAGCGTGATCTTCACGAACCGCGGAACCTGCATCGACGTCGGGTACGAGAACTGCTTCTGCAGCGCGGGAACAACCTGCTCGCGGTAGTGCGTCTGTAAACGCGCCGGCACCGTGCCACCAGCCGTCAGGTGGCCACCCTTCTGCTCAGCCCCCGCCTTGCCGGGTGCCTTCGGCTCGCCGCCCGCCTTTGATTCACCGCCCTTTTTATCGGCACCCGCCTTGGCGGTCGCCTTCGGCTCGGCGCCGGGCTTGGCCGCCTTCTTGGTATCGGCACCCTTCTTGGGTTCGCCCTTGTGCTCGGTCTTCTGGTCTTTCTCTTTGGTCATCGTCCGCCCGTCATCCGTTGGAGCCAACCAGGGCGCCGTTGCTCTTGAACACCCGCACCTTGTCGCCTTCGACCGTCTTGAAGCCAACCCGGTCGCCTTTGCTGGTGGTCGGGTTGAACAGCATCACATTGGACTGATCGATCGGCATCGTGCGGTCGACGATGCCACCGGTGACCCCCTTCATCGGGTTCGGCCGCACGTGCTTCTTGACCTGGTTGATGCCCTCGACCGTGATGTGGCGCTGGTCGATGCGGGCCAGCACCACACCGCGCTTGCCTTTGTCCTTGCCGGCAATCACGACGACTTCGTCGCCTTTGCGGATCCGTTCCATCGCATCCTCGAAGAATCAGAGCACTTCCGGCGCCAGCGAGACGATCTTCATGAATCGCTCGGTGCGCAGCTCGCGCGTCACCGGCCCGAAGATGCGGGTTCCAATCGGCTCCAGCTTGTTGTTCAGCAGCACGGCTGCGTTGCGATCGAACTTGATGGCGGAGCCGTCGGGGCGGCGCAGGCCGCTGGCGGTGCGAACCACCACCGCGCTGTAGACCTCGCCCTTCTTCACACGTCCGCGCGGGGCGGCGTCCTTCACCGTCACCTTGATGACATCACCGATGTTCGCGTAGCGGCGCTTGCTGCCGCCCAGCACCTTGATACACATCACCGCTCGCGCGCCCGTGTTGTCGGCGACGTCGAGCATCGTCTGCATCTGAATCATGGTCCAATCCCAACTTGTCCCGCCGGCCCGCGCCAACGGACAGTCTTGGTCCCGTTCGGGGAGAACAGACGCCCGCTATAAGAGTAAGCGCCCGCGAAGAGCCCAAGATTCTACTTTATTTCTTGCGGTAGATGCAAGGGCGGTCGCTTGTCGACCGCCGTCTGGCTACAGGGTACGGGCGGCTTGCAGAACCCGGGTGACGGTCCAGTTCTTGGTCCTGGAGCGCGGGCTGGACTCGACGATCTCGACCAGATCGCCTTCGCCGACCGCGTCGGTGGCGTCGTGGGCGTGCAGCTTGGTCGAACGCACCAGATATTTTCCGTACACCGGATGACGCACGCGCCGCTCGATCAGCACCGTCACGGTCTTGTCCATCTTGTTGCTGATCACGCGGCCAACCAGCGTGCGTTTTGCCTCCAGCGCGTCGGTCGCGGCGCTGTCGCCCGACCTGTCGGGTGCGGTCGCCATCATCGTTTCGCTGCCTTTTCTGCTATCACGGTGTGTACACGGGCGATATCCCGGCGAAGCTTGCGCAGCTGGGTGTGATCCTGCAGCTGCTGTGTGGCTCTCTGCATGCGCGCAGAAAACCGGGCCTTCAGCAGCTGGCGCAGTTCCTCGGCCAGCCCCTTGGCGTCCTTGTTGCGCAATTCCTTGGCTTGCATCGCGATTTCCTCAAGCTGCCCGGCGTCGGAACCGTTGCGTGTTCACTGGCCGAGCTGGCGCGTAACGAACACGGTCTTCAGCGGCAGCTTGGCCGCCGCCAGCAGAAAGGCCTCGCGCGCCACGGTTTCCTCCACCCCGTCCATCTCGTACAGGACCTTGCCCGGCTGGATTTGCGCAACCCAATACTCGGGGTTGCCCTTGCCGTTGCCCATCCGCACCTCGGCCGGCTTCTGCGACACCGGCTTATCCGGGAATATCCGGATCCAGACGCGGCCGCCACGCTTGATGTGGCGTGTAATCGCGCGGCGGGCGGCCTCGATCTGGCGGGCGGTCAGGCGGCCCCGCTCGGTCGCCTTCAGGCCGAAGTCGCCGAACGATACGTGGGCGCCCCGTGTCGCGAGGCCGCGGTTGCGCCCCTTATGGTCTTTACGGTACTTGCGTCGTGCCGGTTGCAGCATCCTGGTACTCCTGCTCAGTGGGGTCGTTGCGCGCGCTCAGCGCGCCTCAGCCCCCTGATCTCAGTCCTCCTTCTTGTCCTCGGGCTTGCCTTCGGCCGCCTTCGGGTCCGCCGACTTACTCGCCACCTTGCGCACCCGCTTCACAGCCGCCTTGGCGCCATCCTCCTGGCTCGTCTCCGCGCTGGGGGCGGCCGGGGCCGCCTGGCCGCCGTCGGCCTTGGCCTCCGTTCTGCGCGCGGCCGGCCGCCGAGCACCGCCCGGCGGGCGCGCGCCCGGGGCGCCTGGCCGGTCGCCCGCGGGACGCCGCGGCCGGCGCTCTTCGCGCTCCGGCGCCGGCGCCGGCGCCTCGGTACCCGGCGCCTCGCCGCGTCCCAACAGCTCGCCCTTGTAGACCCAGACCTTGACGCCGATCACGCCGTAGGTGGTCTTGGCCTCGGACAAGCCGTAATCGATGTCGGCGCGCAGCGTGTGCAGCGGAACGCGGCCCTCGCGGTACCACTCGGTGCGGGCAATCTCGATGCCGTTCAGCCGCCCCGAGCTCATGATCTTGATGCCCTGTGCACCCAGTCGCATCGCGTTTTGCATGGCCCGCTTCATCGCGCGCCGGAACATGATCCGCTTCTCGAGCTGCTGGGTAATCGAGTCGGCGATCAGCTGCGCGTCCAGCTCCGGTTTGCGGATCTCATCGATGTTCACATGCACCGGCACGCCCATCATCTTCTGCAGAGCGACTTTCAGCGCCTCGATGTCCTCGCCCTTCTTGCCGATCACCACGCCGGGCCGGGCCGAATAGATCGTGATGCGGGCGTTCTTGGCCGGCCGCTCAATCAGGATCCGGCCGACCGACGCGTTGCGCAGCTTGCGACGCAGGTAGTCGCGAACCTGCAGGTCTTCGCCCAGCATCCTCGGGAAGTCGCGGCCGCCGGCGTACCAGCGCGAATTCCAGTTGCGGGAAACCGAAAGTCGGAAACCGGTCGGGTTGATCTTCTGGCCCATGCGTCACCTACTCGTTCTTGCCGTCGCCGACGGCAACGTAAATGTGGCAACTCTTCTTGCAGATGCGGGCACCACGCCCCTTGGCGCGCGCCGCGAAGCGGCGCAGCGTCGGGCCCTGCTCGACGAAGATCCGCGTCACGCGCAGCTCGTCGATGTCAGCGCCGTCGTTGTGCTCGGCGTTCGCAATCGCCGACTCCAGTGCTTTGCGGATCAGCCCGGCGGCTTTCTTCTGGGAGAAGCGCAGGATGTTGAGCGCCTTGTCGATCGGCTTGCCGCGCACCAGGTCAGCCACCAGCCGCCCCTTCTGGGCCGACAGCCGGGCGCCGCGAATCGATGCCTTGGTTTCCATTCTCCGCCCCTACTTCCTGCCCGGCCCCGCCGGCGCCGTCTTGCGGTCGGCCGAATGGCCCTTGAAAGTGCGGGTCATTGCGAATTCGCCGAGCTTGTGCCCGACCATCTGGTCGCTGATATAGACCGGCACGTGCTGCTTGCCGTTGTGCACGGCGATCGTGAGGCCAATGAAGTCCGGAACGATGGTCGAGCGGCGCGACCAGGTCTTGATCGGGCGCTTGTCCTTGGAGGATTGCGC
Source organism: Burkholderiaceae bacterium (assembly GCA_036270555.1). Lineage (GTDB taxonomy): Bacteria > Pseudomonadota > Gammaproteobacteria > Burkholderiales > Burkholderiaceae_F > VBCK01. The sequence goes on along the minus strand of DATBCI010000115.1, from coordinate 299 downwards.
CGCCTCGACCTTCTTCAACAGGTGCCCGTCGACAAACGGGCCTTTCTTCAATGAGCGGGACATAAGTTAGACCTTAAAAAGACCCGAACGATTCGCGCTTACGCGCGGTGGTTGGATCATTCATCGTCTTACTTCCGATGGCGACGTTGCACGATCATCGAATCGGTGCGCTTGTTCTTGCGGGTGCGATAGCCCTTGGTGAGCTTGCCCCAGGGCGACACCGGATCGCGCTTGGTCCCGGTACGGCCCTCGCCGCCGCCGTGCGGGTGATCGACCGGATTCATCGCAACGCCGCGCAC
>DATBCI010000114.1:0-2310 GCA_036270555.1 Burkholderiaceae bacterium | reverse complement strand
TGCCACGGCCGGCAACGCGGCGGCAGCCAGATAGCCGGCGAGGATGCGCCGACCCAGCGCGCCGCCGAGGCTGCGGCGCACGCGCGACCAGGTTGTCTCGTGACTTGCGGCGGTTGAGGGTTGAGAAGGTCGATCGCGCATAGCGAGGGCGAAGTCGATGGCGACAGCCATCATTCATCAGCGTTGCCTGGCGCGATTACACGAGGCTCGGTAGATTGGCCGGTATTCTCCTGGTATCGACCGCTCTTTATGGCCGGCAACAGGCATAAGGCGCGCGCACGATGGGCGGCGTTACATGCCGTAACGGCCGTCACATCCTGGCATCGATCCGTTTGCCGCCCGCGCCGTTATTGGAAGCTGGTGCCGATCCGGTGCCGACGGTCAGCCCATGCGCGGACCGCGAACCGCCCCTAACTGGAGGATGCCCATCATGAACCGAGTCACTCAAACCAGCCGTCGCGTGTTGATCGCCGTCGCACTGACCGCTGCAACCTGCTGCGCTTTCGCCCAAACGGCGCCGGCCGCGGCGGCCGACGGCCAGTGGGCCAAGTCGCATCCGCGCCGCGATCAGGTCAACGACCGCCTCGCCAACCAGAACAAGCGCATCAAGGGTGAGGTGAAGCAAGGCGAGATGAGCAAGGCGCAGGCGGCGAAGCTGCATCGCCAGGATCATCGCATCCGTCAGGAAGAGCGCACGATGGCCAGCACCAACGGCGGTCACATCACCAAGACCGAGCAGCGGGCGCTGAACCAGCAGGAAAACCAGGTCAGCCGCGAAATCGGTCACTGAAAAAACGGCTGCGCGGGCCGGGTCACGAGCTGAGCTCGACCTGCGGTGCGCAGGGGTATTCCTGCATACCGCTCCGCCTCAGGTCAGACTCGGCCCGGCTCGCCAGTTTTTCAGCACAGCCGCTTTAAAACAGCTCGATGTCGGCCGTCGCGTCTTCGCGCTTGTCGAGCAGCCCCTCGGCGATCAGGGCTTCGTAGCTGCGCGCCTGGTCGCGCCCGTTTTCCTTGGCGTAATACAGCGCGGCGTCAGCGCGATCGAAGCAAGTCACTGCCGGATCGGAAGCTCCGATCCGCGTGTAGCCGATGCTGATCGTCACCTGCCCGACCTGGGGAAAGACATGCTCGGCTACCCGCTTGCGAAAGCGCTCCAGCGTGCCTTCGGCGCCCTCCGGCGAGGTTCCCTCGAGCACGATCACGAACTCCTCGCCACCGAAGCGGTACAACTGGTCGCAGGTGCGAAAGGATTGGCGCATCAAGCGGGCCACCAGCAGCAGGACATCGTCTCCGAACAGATGGCCGTACCGATCGTTGATCGACTTGAAGCGGTCGATGTCGGCGATTGCGAACCAGGAGGGTGCAGTGGACCTCGGGTCGCGCATCAGTGTCCGACTGCGCTCGGCGATCTTGTCGAAGCTCTGCTCGAAGGTTCGTCGATTGAGCAGTCCGGTCAACGTGTCGCGCTGGCCGTAGTCGAGCACGGCCAGGTGGTTGCTGAGGAGGCGCAGCAGGCCATGGACCATCTTGACTTCGCGCGGCTGCAATGACGTGCGGTGCGGCGCAAGTTCGATTTCGATCAGCCCGACCGCGCCCTTTTCGCCGGGCAGGGGAAACACGGTCCCCATCGTTGCGCCACCCCCGGTGTCCGACTGGTAGTGGACCGCATCCAGCGTCATGTTGCATTCGTACCACTGCGGGTTGTCCAGCAGGCGCGGTAGCTCGCTCAGCGGCTGGGTCTGAGGACCGTACTCGTGGCCGAAGCGATCGATCAGTATGCGTCGTTGCACGCGGGGTGTGCTGGCGTCGTCGATCAGGCGATAGACCGCCACTCGTGTCGCCTCGACGTAGTCGTGCAGCAGTCGTGCGACCGAAAGGTCAATCTGATCGCGGTCACGCTGTGCCGTGGTTGCCGCGAACGAGTCGATCAGCTTCGAAATCGAATGCATGGATGTGCTTGATCAGCCCGGTCCGGCGCAGTCGGTGTGCACGAGCGCTCCCGCATGCGTCAGGTGAGGGGCAACCCCTACAAAGTACCGACATTGCGGCAAGGGAGATCGTTGGAACTGCTGACCCAATGGCGGGCTTTTACCGACAGGCGTTCGCAAGCGACGGCGTGATTAAGGCTGCCTGGACCGTGGATTCCCTTCCGCGCGAATCCGTTGCCTTAAGGATCGTCAGTTCGCTTGCCTTAGCAACTTCAGGAAGTGAGAGCTGCTGCTGCAGCGGAGCATTCGTGCGTGCGATCAGCAGTGCCCCGCAGCGGGATAGCAGGTCCCGATCGATCCACGGAGCCTGGCGCCAGTC
>DATBCI010000113.1:0-2782 GCA_036270555.1 Burkholderiaceae bacterium | reverse complement strand
GGGCTGCGCGGTCGGGCCCGACTATCGGCGCCCGGACATCGAGGTGCCGGCCGGCTGGCGCCTCGGCAAAACCGAAGCCGAGGAGATATCGAACGTGGCCTGGTGGGACCAGTTCCAGGATCCGGTCCTCCCGGACCTGGTGCGGAGCGCCCTTGCGAACAACAAGGACCTGCAGATCGCGACGGCCAACGTGGATCAGGCCTTCGCCCAATACGGCATCGTGCGCTCGGCCCGGTTTCCGCAGGCCACGGCCGGAGTGGACGCCGCGCGCGAGCGCGCCAGCGTCAATGCCCCGGTGCCGCGCGGCGGCGCCTTCAACGACTTTGGACTGAACCTGTCGGCGAGCTTCGAACTCGACGTGTGGGGGCGGCTGCGCCGCGAAACGCAGTCGGCTCGCGCGAGCCTGCTCGCCAGCCAGGAAGGGCGACGCACGGTCGTGCTGACCGTGGTGACAACTGTCACAGAGGGCTACATCCAGCTGCGCGCGCTCGATCGGCAGCTCGAGATCGCGCGCTCCACTTCGCAAACCCTGGCCGAGGCGGCGCGCCTGCAACGGATCCGCTTCGAGGGCGGTGCCATTCCTGAAAGCGACTATCGGCAGGCCGAATCCCAATACCGCGACGCCGTGGCGCGGGTGCCGGAGCTCGAGCGCGAGATCGCCCGGCAGGAGGACTTCATCAGTGTGCTGCTCGGGCGCAATCCGGCCCCGATCCCCCGCGGGCATGACATCGACCACCTGATGTTTCCGGCCGTGCCGGCCGGGCTGCCGGCGTCGCTCCTGCAGCGGCGGCCGGACATCCGTCAGGCCGAGCAGCAGCTCATGGCCGCAAACGCCGACATTGGGGTCGCCAAGGCGGCCTATTTCCCCGATATCAGCCTGACTGCGCTGCTCGGGCTCGAGAGCACGCAACTGTCGGATCTCTTCAAGGGCCCCTCGAAAGTCTGGTCATTCGGCGGCGGCGCCGTTCAGCCGATCTTCAGCGGCGGCCGGATCGAAGCCCAGGTCGCGCAAGCCGAGGCGCTGCAACGCGAGGCGCTGCACAACTACGAGAAATCGATCATCAGCGCCTTCCAGGACGCGGAAGACGCCCTGGTCGACCGGGGCAAGTACGAGCAGGTGCGCGACGAGCAGTCGCGCAACGTCGAGGAGTTGAAGAGGTTCCGCGATCTGGCCCAGCTGCGCTATCAGCAGGGGGCGACGATCTACCTCGAGGTCGCCAATGCGGAACAGTCGTTGTTCAACGCGGAGCTTGCGTACGTTACGGCTCAGTCGCAGCTCTTCCAGTCCTACGCGAACCTCTACAAGGCAATGGGCGGCGGCTGGATCAGGGACGCGGAAGCTGTGGTCCCGAACGGCGTCGCAGCAAACACAGGTGGCCTGTGACGCTCTTCGATCCTCGTAAACGCGGGGCGCGCCTCGACCGGCTTGCGGCTTTCGCCTACGAGCTCGGACCGTACCTGACAATCGAGCTGGTGCTGCCCGGCGGCTCGCTTATCGCGCTGCTGCTGTGGCTTCATCGGAGGATTCACCGGAGCCGATTGACGGCTCGCATTCCGACCACTCAACCACACTCAAGCAAGCGATTGACATGACCTCAAGCCTTGATAATCGGCGCGGCACCGCCACGCAGCGGGACAGGCGCATGCAGGCCTTGTGCGGCGCGCTCCTGGCCCTTCCCGCGCACCTCTCCGAACGGGGGATGGACAAGGCGGCACGCGAAGCGGCACGGAGTCTGTGCGACTTTTTCGATAGCGAGATCGATCGTCATCGAAACGAACAAGAGGCTGGCCTGTTTCCAAGCCTTCTCGCGAACGTCCAGAGCCGCGACGTCGCGCCCATGCGCGATCGCGTTGCCACCTTCACCGCCGAACACCGCGCGCTCGAGCACGCCTGGAGGAGGCTGCGCCCTCGCCTCGCCGCGATCGGCTTTGGCCGCCCGGCAAGACTGTCGATCGACGAGGCGGCCCGATTCGCAACTCTCTATCGGAATCATGTGGCCGATGAACAGCGTCAGCTGTTCGCGACGGCCTTTGGCGCCGAGCACACCACCATGGGCATTCCGTAAAAATGAGCAGGATCGATCGACACCGCAGTCCGTCGGATGAACGAGCGCTCGCGCGATAGGCCGCACAGGAAGGGATCAATGGACTCCACGATCGACTCACCGCTGTCCGAGGATGCCACTGAAAGCGACACGCAGATCCTGGCGCGGAAGACCAAGGCCGACAAGAAGCTGCGAATGCGCGCGGGAGGTCCGCATCCGGACTACCAGGTCACGGCGCTGGTGCTGCAGGGCGGCGGCGCCTTGGGCTCCTACCAGGCGGGCGTGTACGAGGGCCTGGCCCAGGCAGGTATTCAACCGAACTGGGTGGCCGGAATCTCGATCGGCGCGCTCAACTCGGCCGTGATTGCCGGCAATCCGCCCGAGCGCCGCGTCGAACGCCTTCGCGAATTCTGGCAATTCATCTGCCGGCAACCCGGGTGGCCGCCCCTGCCGCTGACGCTGCTTACGGAGGTGCCTACGGAGCTGCCCCAGCCTTGGCGCGTCCTGATCGACTCCCTGGAGTCGACCCGAGCGTTGCTCGAGGGGCAAAACGGTTTTTTTGTTCCCCGCCCCTGGCACCAGCTGGCCCTCGCGGGCCAAGGCCCGCATGCGGCGAGCTTCTACGACACGGGCCCGCTGCGGGCGACGCTGGAGCGCTTCGCCGATTTCGACCGCATCAATCGCCCGGACCTGATGCGAGTGTCGGTCGGGGCGGTGAACGTGCGCACCGGAAACTT
>DATBCI010000112.1:0-11116 GCA_036270555.1 Burkholderiaceae bacterium | reverse complement strand
ACGCCGGGTGCGTTTCGAAGGCATCAAGCAGGAACGGGCCGCAGTGCTGGCGGGCGGACTGGCGGTGCTGCTGGCGATCTTCGAAGCGTTCGGACTGCAAGAGGTGCGCGCGGCCAAGGGGGGTCTGCGACTTGGCGTTCTATACGACCTGCTGGGGCGGCGGGAGAGCCACGACATCCGCGACGCCACGGTCGACCGGTGGCAGTTGCGTTTTGGCGTGGACCGCGCGCAATCGGAGCGCGTGGCGCAGGCAGCCGTCAGCCTGTTTCGCGCGGTGGCGCCCGCCGCCGACCCCGAAGCGGTCAAGCGCGTGCTGATCGCCGCGCAGCTGCACGAGGTTGGCACAGCGGTGTCGCACGGCGACTACCACAAGCATTCGGCTTACCTGATCGAGCACGGCGATCTGCCCGGTTTTTCGACCTCGGACCAGAAAAGCATCGCCGAACTGGTGCTGGGCCAGCGCGGCAACCTGAGGAAGGTCTCCGCTTTGCTGGAGGAGCCCGAGCGGGCGGCGGCACTGCTGGTGCTGCGCCTGGCGGTGATCCTGAATCACGCCCGTCGCGACGTTGTCTTCGAGCGGTGGACCCTGCGCTTCGCGCGATCGATCGAATTCGGGCTGGAACGCGAGTGGCTCGACCAGCACCCGCTGTCGCGCCACTTGCTGGAAGAGGAGGCCGAGCAGTGGCAGAAGGTCGGAGTGCGCTTTTCTATCCGTGAACTGGGGTAGGTTGCGGCGCGCCTGCGAGGCGGTGACGAATTTCTACTTCTGGAACATGACGTTCACGCCGGGATTCACGCAGTGGCCGCCACGCAGCCTGACGGCGTACCTGACCGCCGATTTCTGAATCCGCGCGCAGTCTGCTACGCCGCGATCCGGAACTGCCCGATAATCTGGGTGAGCGTCCCCGCCTGTTCCTTCATCGATTGAGCCGCGGCGGCGGCCTGTTCGGCCATGGCCGCGTTCTGCTGGGTCGTCTCGTCCATCCGTGTGACCGTGCTGCCGATTCGCTCGATACCTCCGCTTTGAGCAGCCCCCGCTTCGGCCAGCTCGCGCATGATCCGGCTGACCTCGGTCACGCTGTTGACGATCTCGCCCATCGTTTCGCCAGCCGAATCGACCAGGCGCGCGCCGGCTCCGATCTTCTCGACCGAGTCGCTGATCAGCGCCTTGATCTCCCGCGCTGCCGTTGCGCTGCGCTGCGCCAGGCTGCGGACCTCGGCGGCCACTACGGCAAAACCACGGCCTTGCTCGCCGGCACGCGCTGCCTCGACGGCGGCGTTCAGAGCCAGGATATTGGTCTGGAATGCAATACCGTCGATCACGCCGATGATGTCGACGATGCGACCGGCGCTGTCGTTGATCTGGCTCATCATCCGGACCACTTCGGACACGACATTGCCGCCGCGCGTGGCCACCTCGGCCGCCGAACTGACCAGCTGATTGACCGAGTGCGCCTGCTCGGCGTTGCGCTTGACGGTCGACGTGAGCTCTTCCATCGAGCCGGACGCCTGCTGCAGCGAGGCGGCCTGAGTCTCGGTGCGCGACGACAGATTGGCGCTGGCACTGACGATCTCGCCCGCGGCTGCATTGATCGCGTCGGCCGCGGTGCGGATCCCGGTCACGGACTTGACCAGGCTTTTCTGCATCTGCTTCAGTTCGTGCAGAAGCCACCCGAGCTCGTCACGCGTGTCGGAGCTGATCGGCGTGTCGAGCTGACCGCGCGCGATCGCCATCGCCACGTCCACGGCCTTGTGGAACGGCTTGACGATACTGCGGGAAACCAGCCAGCCACCCAGGCAGCTCACGAGTGCCGCGCCGAGCATCGAAGCGATCAGCACTCCCGCCGAGCCGCCCTCCCACAGGATGAGGCCGGTCGCAGCCGCAAACGAGGCCATCGTGACTCCGACCGCGCTCCAAATGCGCACGGCGATAGGCCAGTCTTTGAAACGCATACACCGCTCCCATAGATCGGAGTGGTAACGCTAGCGGCCCCGCCGCGTATTTTCCATTTCGAATACCGGAACGAATCGGAAGCAATTCCGGGCAACGGCGACCCGGCGGCGCCCCGCAAGCCGAATCGGCTGCTACAGGCGACTAAGCGAGGTCCGGGTTGATCACGGCGCGCAGCACGGCCTGTTCGAGGCCGTCGCCATCGCTGGAACTGAGCCACCAGACGGCCGCTTTTTTGACGGGCCAGGGACGCTCGGCACCGGCCAGCAGACGGCTGGCCGCCAGGCCCAGCGTCGGCTGGTGGCCGACCGCAACGATCGGCGAACGCGCCCCGGGCCAACCCACCGCGGCCAGCAACTCCTCGGCGGTGGCGCCGGGGGCGATCTGTTCGAGCGTCTTGAACTTTCGGCGGGATAGATCCGCCAGAGCACGAGCCGTCTGCTGGGCTCGGGTCGCGGGGCTCGCCAGGATGCGCGCCGAATCCGGCAATCGGCTGTGCAGCCATTCGGCCATCCGCCGCGCCTGCTTTTCTCCCTTGGCGCTCAGTTGCCGGCCGAGGTCCGGCTCTCCCGGTTCGGCCTCCGCATGGCGCCAGAGGATCAGCTCCATCTCAGCGCTCTTCGTCCGCGTGCACGAGCAGCGCGGCCAGCTTGCGTTGGGCGCATTGCCCGTTGGCCATGCGGCGGGGCGGTGCGTACTCGCCCGACGGCAGCAGCGTCCAAGCCTCCGATGTGTCCTCCAGGTAGGGTCGCAGCCCCTCGTCGATCACGCGCCGCTTCAGCTTGGGATCCAGCACCGGAAACGCGACCTCGATGCGGCGGAACAGGTTGCGGCCCATCCAGTCCGCGCTCGCCAGGTAGACCAGCTCGCTGCCGCCGGCGCCGTAGTAGTAGATCCGGTGATGCTCCAGGAAGCGGCCGACCACCGAACGCACCTGGATGTTTTCCGACAGCCCTTTCACGCCGGGTCGCAGCGAGCACGCACCGCGCACGATCAGGTCGATCCGCACGCCGGCGTTCGAGGCCTCGTACAGCGCGTTGATGGTGGTTTCGTCGACCAGCGCGTTCACCTTGGCGATCACCCGGCCCGGCTTGCCGGCGCGCGCCAGGCGCACTTCGTTGGCAATCGCGGCCAGATTGCGCTGGTGCAACGTGAACGGCGCCAGCCACAGGTATCGGAGCCTCTCGACTCGGGTCAGGCTCGTCAGGTGCATGAACACTTTTTCGACGTCGGTGCACATTCCGTCATGCGCGGTCAGCAATCCGAAGTCCGTGTACAGCTTGGTTGTGGTCGGGTGATAGTTTCCGGTGCCCAGGTGCGCGTACCGGACCAATCGCTCCCGGCCGCGCACTGACTCGCGACGCAAGACCAGCAGCAGCTTGGCGTGCGTTTTCAGTCCCACCAGGCCGTACACGATCTGCGCGCCGACCGCCTCCAGGCGCTCGGCTACGTTGATGTTGGCCTCTTCGTCGAAGCGCGCCTTCAATTCGACCACGACCGTCACCTCCTTGCCGCGCCTCGCTGCTTCCTCCAGTAAATCCACCAGGACCGAGCCGGTTCCGGTGCGATACAGCGTCATCCGGATGGCAACCACCTTCGGGTCGGCCACAGCCTGACGCAGGAAATCGACCACCGGTTCAAAGCTCTCGAACGGGTGGTGCAGCAACATGTCGGTGCGCCGTATCGCTTCGAACAGGTCCGAACCTTGGGCGAGCTGCCGCGGCCACGCTGGCACGAGGGGGGCGAAGCGGTGCTCCGGCCGATTCAAATGGTCGACCAGCTGGTTCAGCCGCACCAGGTTCACGGGTCCGGCTACCCGGTATACAGCCTGCGGGGGCAGTTCGAACTGCTCGCGCAGCGGCAGCTCCAGCGCGTCGGGGCAGGTTCGAAGCACTTCGAGCCGGACCGCGTTGCCGAAATGCCGCTGAGTCAGCTCGACTTGCAGCGCCTGGCGCAGATCGGATACCTCGCGTTCGTCGACCCACAGTTCCGAGTCACGCGTGACGCGAAACTGGGAGAAACCGGCCACGCCGCGGCGCGGGAACAGGTCGGCCAGGTGAGCCCGGATCACCGATGACAGCAATACGAAAGCCTGCCTGCCGGGCGTGAGCTTCGAAGGCAAGGGAATTACACGCGGCAGAGCGCGTGGCACCTTGACGATGGCAATCGTCCCGGGCCTGCCGAAGGCGTCCTTGCCGGTGAGCTGAACGATGAAGTTCAGCGTTTTGTTCATGACCTGCGGGAACGGATGCGCCGGATCCAGCCCGAGCGGCGACAGCAGCGGCCGCACCTCGCGCTCGAAGTAATCCTTGACCCAGGCCCGCTGGGCCGGCGTGCGTTTGGAATGGCTCAGCACGACAATGCGCTCGCGCGCGAGCGCAGGAATGATCTGCTCGTTGTAGATCTGGTACTGGCGGTCCACCAGCGCGTGCGCCCTTTCGGCCATGTGGGCGAACGACTCCCAAAGCGGCGAGGCCTGATTGATGCCGCCGGATTCGCGCATCTCGCCCATCAGCCCCGAGAACCGGATCTCGAAGAACTCGTCAAGGTTCGACGACACGATGCACACGTAGCGCAAGCGCTCGGCGAGCGGCACCGATTCGCGCTGCGCCAGCGTCAGTACGCGCTCGTTGAAGGCGAGGTGCGACAACTCGCGATCCAGGAACCGGGGGACCGGCGCGAGCTGCGACTCGCTCCGTTCCGCCTTGCTGGCGTGGGCACGACGGCCGGCCGCTGTGCTGGGTATGCCTTCTGAACGCTCCATAACCGACTCGGGATGTACTCGGGACGTACAATCGCGCGGCCTTGCCTGGCGCCGACCGCACCGGGGGTGCATTGTAGGCGGCGGGGGTCAAAACTGACGTGTCCGAGCCCGTTGAGCCTCAAACGCTGCTGAACCTGGAGCACGTCGAAGTCCGGCGCGGCACCTTCAGGCTCGTTCTTTCGGACCTGAGCCTGACGGTGGCTCGGGGCGAGCTGATCGTTCTGGACGGCCCGTCGGGAGCGGGCAAAAGCACGTTGCTGCGCTTGATGGCGGCGCTCGAGCTTCCGACCTCCGGTCGAATCACGATCGCCGGCCAGGATGTGGCCCGCCTGAACGACAGGGCGCGCGCCCACCTGCGGCGGCAGATTGGCATCGTGGCGCAGGACACTCTGCTATTTGAGGACCGCAGCGTGATCGACAACGTCAGTGCACCCGCCTTGATCGCGGGCGAGCCCAGGTCCGATGCGATCGGGCGCGCCCGCGCCGCGCTGCAGCGCGTCGGCCTGGATGCTACCCAGTTCGGCGCGCTGCGCTGCGACCAGCTGGCAGCTTTCGAGCGTCGTCGGGTCGCGCTCGCGCGGGCGCTCGCCAATCGGCCCGCGCTGCTGCTGATCGACGAGCCGGCCGGAATGGGCGCCGATCCGGGCCTCGACATGAGAAACGTGTTCGAGACGCTGGCGCCGTTCTGCAGCGCCGGCGTTGCGGCCGTTCTGGCCATGCGCCAGCCGCCCGCCGCGCTGCCGTCCGAAAATTCGGTGCGCCGCATCCGGTTGATCGAAGGGAAACTCCAGCCATGAATCGCGGTCCTACGGTGTGCCACGGCGTGCTCGACGATGAGCGAATGTCCGACCGGTAATCGCTGGCGAGACGCGCTGGGGCTGATCGGACGCCGACCCTTGGCCTGGACCGTCGTCGTGATCGTGGCCGGGTTGGCGGTTGGGACCGTGCTGCTGGTTGCGATCGTCGGCTGGAGTGTGCGTCCCTGGGTCGATCAGGGTTCGATCGCACCCGATGCGACCGTGATATTGGCGTCCGGAGCGACTGCGGCGGAGTCTGACGCGCTGCGCAACGCGCTGTCACTGCTGCCGGCGGTTGCTGCCGCGCAGTTCGTGCCGCGGGACGCTGCGCTGGCCCAGATCGCCCAGCGCACTCCGGCCGACCGCGACGCGATCGGCCAGCTGGCCGCCAATCCGCTGCCCGACGTCGTGGTGCTGTCCTTCAGGACCGCCACCTCACCGGCTGCGATCGAGTCCGCGGTGGCGGCGATCAAGAAGATGCCCCGCGTGGATGGGGTCGACTTCGATCTGGGCTGGTATCGCAAACTATGGGCGGTGGCCCAAATCGGCGCGGCGGGGTCGCTTGTCCTGGCGGGCGCGTTGCTGCTGCACGCGGTTGGCTGGTCGGTCGTGGCGGTCGTGGTCAGCGGGCCAATCGATGCTCGGCGCGCGCAGCTGCTGTGGATGCTCGGTGCCGACGATCGCGCGGTACGGCGCGCACCGCTGGCGGCGGCCGCCTTGACGGCGCTGGCTGTTTGCCTGATTGCCTTGCTGTCGGCCCGCGCCGGCTGGCAGTGGCTGGAGCGAGAGCTGGCCTCGGTGGGGCGCTTGTATGCCGCAGCCCCCCACTTGCAATGGCCGCCTCCGGCGTGGCTGGCTGGGTTCGTTGCCGCGGCCTTGGTAGCCGGCCTGTTGGTCGGTACGATCCGGGCCCGAGTCCTGCTTGGTGGGATGCGAAGAGCGATGGCTGGATAGAGATCTATCCGGGTGTGTTCGCTCACTAACGGAACCCAAATCCCCGGCAGCACTCTAACTGGCACTCTCAACCATCGAGTGCTAAAGTCGGCACCGATTAAGGTTGGGCCCACAGGAGCACGGGGAGAACGAATGGCAGAAAGCGCATTGCTTCCATCGGTGAACGTCAAAGGCGGGGCGCTGGTTTTGGGCGGCAGCCTCGGCAACCTGGACGCGTATATCACGGCCGTGAATCGAATTCCGCTGTTGTCGGCCGAAGAAGAGATCGCCCTGGCGCGCGGGTACCGCGAGCAAGGCGACCTGAACAGCGCCGGGCGGCTGGTGCTGTCGCATCTGCGACTGGTGGTTGCGGTCGCCCGCAACTATATGGGCTACGGCCTGCCGCACGCCGACCTGATACAGGAAGGCAACATCGGGCTGATGAAGGCGGTCAAGCGGTTTGACCCGAGCCGGGGGGTTCGGCTCGTGTCGTTTGCCTTGCATTGGATCAAGGCCGAGATGCACGAGTACATCCTTCGCAACTGGCGGCTGGTGAAAGTTGCGACGACCAAGGCGCAGCGCAAGCTGTTCTTCAACCTGCGCAGCCTGAAGCAGCGCGCGGGAACGATGTCGCGCGAGGAGATCGAGGGCGTGGCTCGTGAGCTCGACGTGAAGCCCGAAGAAGTCGCCGAAATGGAAATGAGGATGAGCGGTGGCGACGTGGCGTTGGAGGCCAGGTCGGACGAGGCGGCCGAGGAATTCACGCCGATTCACTATCTGACCGACAGCGACGATGAGCCGTCGGAGGTGATCGAGCGGCAGCGTTATGACCGGATGCAAACCGAAGGCATCCAGTCAGCGCTGGCCAGCCTTGACCCGCGTAGTCGGCGGGTGATCGAAGCGCGTTGGCTGGACGAAGACTCGGACGGCAGTGTGGGCACCGCGACCCTCCACGAATTGGCTAGGGAATTCGGTGTTTCTGCGGAACGAATCCGCCAGATCGAGGCCAAAGCATTGCGAAAGATGCGCGGAGCGATGGCTGAGTATGCGTAAAGCCCCGCTGCGTCGCGGGTTCGGGTACAGGATCGTCCGCCTCTCCTCCTCCCCCTCTCCTCCGAAGAGGCGGATTGTTTGCCCCGCTTGTGCGGGGCATTTTTTTTGAGCCACGGCCATCTGATCGAGTTAAACGCCTCGGCGCCGCGCTCCGCGGGTGGCTGCCGGTCGTTGGCGCGCTACATCTGGCACGGTCACTTGCCGGTTCCAGCGGCTTTGGAACGCCGCGCGGCAGAGTTGGCCAGGGAAACGCCAAGTCCACCAGGACGCGTGCACGATCTGGGCCGTTTTGATGACGAAACCGCCCATCAGGCGCTGACCGACTGCCTGCCCGACGCCTTCGCCGGCGCCCTGCGACCGCAGTTACAGTGGTACGCCTGCCGAGGAGCCGGATTCCACACCGACGCTCACTATTCCAGCGTGCTGTTCGGTGCCTGGTATCTGGCTGGACCACTCTGCGACCTGGTGTTTGGCGACCCTACGGTGCAGTTTGCCTGCCCGATTGGCGAGGTTGTCGTGTTCGATCCGTTCCAACCGCACGCAGTGCTGGGTGCGGGTGAGCAGCGCTACGAGCGAGACCGCTACGTTGACGCCGCCGCCAGCGTGTTTCTCGGGTTCGAACTCGAGCTGACCGCCGCCGTGCGCCGACAGTTTGGCATCGGTGAAGCCGAGCCCGGCGCTTATTCAATCAGCAGCAGCACGGCCGTGAACGCCGAAACCGGCCACATCGTGCGCTGATCGGCTGGTCGAAGGCGACTTAGCCGAGCAGCCGCTTCAGATCCGACGCCATCTGGTCCGCCGGAGCCCCATCCCGCACGTACAGGCGCACATGGCCCTGCGGATCGAACACGAAACTGCCCGAAGTGTGGTCGAGCGTGTACGAGTCGGGTGTCGAACCCGCGACTTTCTGGAAAAAAACCTTGAATTCGCGCGCCACCCCCGCGATTTGCGGGCCGGTGCCGGTCAAGCCGACGAAGCTCGGATCGAACGCCATCGCGTAGCGCCCGATCAGCTGCGGCGTGTCGCGCTCAGGGTCCAGCGTTACGAACAGCACCTGAACCCGGCTGGCGTCGGCTCCCAGCAGTTTTCGGGTCCTCGCCAGCTCCGCCAGCGTGGTGGGGCAGACGTCCGGGCAGTGCGTATAGCCGAAGAACAACACGACCACCTTACCGCGGTAATCCGCCAAGGTGCGCCGCGCGCCGCCCGCGTCGGTTAGCGTGAAGTCTCGCGCATAGTCGGAGCCGCTGATGTCGATATTATTGAACTGGGGCTTCGTGCAGTGTGCAAGTACGAGGCATACTAGTAGCAGCAGAAGCAGAGCGCCGGGGCGACGCGGCGACAAGGTGACGCGAGTCATTTCACAGGCCCCAACTCGAGGGACGCGACAGAATTTTGCGTCTGGACAATTGCGATGCATCATCGGTCATTATCGCGAGCCGATCGGTCAACCCGACCGACCGCAGACCGTTGAATGCGACGAGGACAGAGGCTGCTGACGGATGTGGGCTCTGGGCTGTGAATCGCCTGCTTTTGCTGCGATAGTGTGGTTCGGCGCAGCATAAGCTGAAAGTGTTCCGCCCCCGGTGGGATCGGTGATGCGCGCAGATCCACCTCGAGCGGGAGGCTCGCAAGGATTCATTGAACTTTCGTCCGGGTATGTGGACGCAGTGTATGACAGGCGTTGCCAGTTGCGGCCGATGCGGCCGCACAGGAGGTAGAGAATGAGTGCGCCCTCCACGTTGTTCTCCGACTACCGGGAATCCTTTGTCCGCGCACAGGACGAGGAAATGGGGTTGGATGACTTCCTCAAGTACTGCAAGAACGATCGGATGGCCTACGCGTCCGCCCACGAATGTGTGCTGGAGGCGATCGGCAAGCCGCGCCTCGTGAATACCGCCGAGGATCCTCGGATGTCGCGCATCTTCCAGAACCGTTCCATTCAGCTCTGGGAGACGTTCTCCGAGTTCCACGGGATGGAAGAGACGCTGATGTCGCTGTATGCGTACTTCCTGCATGCGGCGCAAGGTCTGGAAGAGCGCAAGCAGGTGCTGTACCTGCTGGGCCCGGTCGGCGGCGGCAAGTCGTCGCTGGCGGAAAAGATCAAGAAGCTGTGCGAGCAGTACCCGGTTTATGCGCTGAAGGATACCGACGGCAACCGCGTGTCCCCACTGCTGGAAAACCCGCTGTGCCTGTTCGAGCGTGAGAAGTACGGTCAGCTCATGGAAGACCGCTACGGCATTCCCCGACGCGCCCTGACAGGGATCGCCAGCCCGTGGGCGCTGAAGCGGCTGCGCGAGTACAACGGCGATCTTTCGAAGTTCCGGGTGGTGCGCGTGATGCCGTCGGTGCTGAACCAGATCGGCATCGTCAAGACCGAGCCGGGCGACGAGAACACGCAGGACGTCTCCAGCCTGGTTGGCAAGATCGACCTGCGTATGCTGGAGCGCTACGCGCAGGACGACCCCGATGCGTACAGCTACTCGGGCGCGCTGTGCCTGGGGTCGGCCCGTTGCGTCGAGTTCGTGGAGATGTTCAAGGCACCTTTGAAGGTGCTGAATCCGATCCTGACCGCGACCCAGGAAGGCAACTTCAAGGGGACCGAGGCGCTGCCGGCGCTGCCGTTCAACGGCTTCATCATGGCGCACAGCAACGAGGCCGAGTGGTTGAAATTCCGTAACAACAAGGACAACGAAGCCTTCATCGACCGCGTCTATCTGGTCAAGGTGCCGTACTGCCTGCGCAGCGACGAAGAGATCCGTATCTACGACAAGATGCTGCGCGCCTCCACGTTGGCCGAGGCGCCCTGCGCGCCGCAGACGCTGCGCACGCTGGCCGAGTTCACCGTGTTGTCGCGCCTGACCGTGCCGGAAAACTCGTCGGTTTACTCCAAGCTGCGGGGCTATAACGGCGAAAACCTGAAGGATGTCGATCCGCGTTCCAAGAGCGTCAAGGAGTACCGGGACGATGCCGGTCCGGGCGAGGGCTTTTCGGGGCTGTCGACGCGCTGGGCCTTCAAGACGATCTCGGCCGCCTTCAACCGTGACCCGAGCGAGATTGCGGCCGACCCGGTCAATCTGCTGGTGGTGCTGGAGGAACGGCTGTCCAAGGAGGACATTCCGGACGAATACAAGCGCCGCCTCCGCTCGCACATCAAGGAGTGGATCATCCCGCGTTTCGCGGAGTTCCTGGAAAAGGAGCTGCAGATGAGCTATCTGGACGCGTACTCGGAATACGGCCAGAATCTGTTCGACCGCTATGTCACGTACGCCGACAAGTGGCTGCTGGACGACGACTGGCGCGATCCGGAGACGGGCATGCAGTACTCGCGCGATGCTTTGAACATGGAGCTGGAGAAGATCGAGAAGCCGGCCGGCATCTCGAATCCCAAGGACTTCCGCAACGAAGTCGTCAACTTCGTGCTGCGCGCGCGCGCGCACGGCAAGAACCCGCAGTGGACCAGTTACGAGAAGCTGCGCTCGGTGATCGAGAAGCGGATGTTCAGCAAGACCGAGGACATCCTGCCGGTGATCTCGTTCGAAGCCAAGGGCTCGGACGAGCTGGACCAGCGCCATCGCTCCTTTGTCGACCGGATGGTGGCGCGTGGCTACACGGAAAAGC
>DATBCI010000111.1:0-6614 GCA_036270555.1 Burkholderiaceae bacterium | reverse complement strand
CCGGTCGCCTGAAGCGCTCAAACCAACGCTCAGCCCAACGCCTGGACAAGCTGCTGAAGATCGAGAGCCGCTCCATCGATTACGTGCCGCTCGCCGAACGGCACGGCAAGGTCTGGCACCTGTGGCCGGTCTGGTTCACGGGCGACGCTCACCTGGCGACGCTCGCGACCGGCGCCATTTCGGTGTCGATGGGAGCCAGCCTGGCCTGGTCGGCCATCGCCATCGTGACCGGATGCGCGCTGGGCACGTTTTTCATGGCCTTTCATTCAACACAGGGTCCGCAGATGGGTCTGCCGCAGATGATTCAATCGCGGCCGCAATTCGGTTATATCGGGGCGCTGCTGGTGTGGGTCGTTGCCCTGGCGACGTACGTCGGCTATTCGGCGTTCAACGAGCTGCTGGCGGGCGACACGCTGCATCAGCTGACGGGCGCCCGTCCGTCGCTTGCTTACGCGCCGTTCGCGCTGGCCGCGCTGGCCGTGGCGGTGGCCGGCTATCACTGGATCCATATCGCCCAGCGCGTACTGGCCTACGTGATGATTGCCGCCCTGCTGCTGTTCACCCTGGGCGCGGCATTCCTCCTTCACCTGTCGCCCGACGCCTTCGACCTCGGGCCATTCAAGCGGAACCCGTTTCTGATCCAATTCTTTGCCGCCGCCGCGTACCAGCTCAGCTGGTCGATCTACGTCTCGGATTACTCGCGCTACCTGCCGCGCGACGTCGGCGTGTCAGCCTCATTCTGGTGGACTTTTCTCGGCGCGATGATCGGCGGAGCCTGGATGATGCTGGCCGGCGCGCTGGCCGTGGCCTTCGCGCCCAAGCTCGACGTGGTGGCGGCGTTGCTCGCTGCGGGCGACGCCATGCGGCCCGGGTTCGGCCTCGTGGTGTTGCTGGCCTCGTTCCTCGGCCTGATCAGCGTGACAACGCTCAATTTCTACGGCGCCTCGTTGACGCTGCTCAGCATGGGAGATTCGCTGGGGTTCAAGCGCAGTGCGTGGGGTCGGATGGTCGGGGTGGCGGCGGTCGCAGTGGCTGCGACGCTGATCGCGTATCTGTCACCGAAGAACATCATGGAAGCCTACGAGGACCTGCTTTCGGTCCTGCTGTATCTGTTCACGCCATGGACCGCGATCAACCTGGTCGACTTCTACCTGGTTCGCAAAGCGCACTACTCGATCCGCGAGATCTTCAATCCCCATGGAATGTACGGCCGCTGGAGCTGGCGTGGCATCGCGGCTTACGCGGTCGGCATGCTTGCCATGGTGCCCTTCTTCTCGACCGGGCTCTTCAAGGGGCCCGCGGCGCTCGCCTTCGGAGGGGCGGACATGTCGATGCTGGTTGGCCTGCCGGTCTCGGCCGTCGCCTACAGCCTGTTCTGCCGGTCCCTGGACCTGCAGGAGGATCGGCGCCTGGCCGAAGCGGCCGACAGGGGACTGGAGTCATGAAAACACTGCTCTGCGCGCTGTTCGGGGGGTTGTGGTTGACCCAGGCCTGCGTTCTCGCGGCCACTGCCCCTGAAGCGATCGACCTGGACCGCTTCGATGCGGCCAAGCACGCGGTCGCGCTTTCCGACGGCATCGAGCTGGCTTACCTCGAGATGGGCGATCCTCATGGGCAGGCGGTCGTGCTGATCCACGGCTACACGGACAACGCGCGCGATTGGGTGCCGCTGATCCCCTATCTCTCGCACAGGGACCGCCTGATCGTGGTCGACATTCGCGGCCATGGGCGGTCCTCCAAACCCGAATGCTGCTACGCGCGGCTGGACTTCGCTTACGACATCAAGCTGTTGCTCGACGTTTTGAAGGTCGACCGGGCCGACGTGGTTGGCCACTCGCTGGGCAGCATCATTGCCCAGACGTTCGCGGAATACTGGCCCGAACGCACGCGCAAGGTCGTGCTGATCTCATCGACTGGAGGATCGAAGGCCGGTACGCTGGCCACCAAACCGCAGTTCGATTTCGCCTCCGAGATTCGCAAGCTGAAAGAGCCGATCGATCCGGACTCGCCCTTCATGATCGCCTGGTGGTCTTCGCCGACCGCGGTGAACCCGGAGTTCATTCGGCGCCAACGCCAGGATTCGGCGCGCATTCCTCTGAAGGTCTGGCTGGCGGTGCTCGATCAGGGCCTTGCCACGGCCGATCTGCAAGCGACGCTGGCGCGGCTGAAGGCACCCTGTTTGCTGATCTGGGGCGAAGCGGATCCGATTTACGGGGAGGAAGCGCGGGCCACGCTGCGCGAGGCCCTGCCAAACGCTGAGGTGAAGATCTACAAGGGGCTCGGCCACAATCCCTTCTGGGAAGATCCGAAGGGCGTCGCCTCGGTGATCAATGAGTTTGTGCAGCGAACTCCATAGGCGGCAAGCACGCGGCGCGCACGCGCAAGACGCGTTCGGAAATCAGGTTGTCTCGTCCGCCAGGTCGTCATCCCAGGCGCTGCCAAGCCCGGTCGAGTCCGCCTTGCGCTGGCGAACGCGTGACAACGGCGTAATCAGGCGCCCTGGTTCCGCATTGACCAACGCGCGCTCGACCTTTTGCCGATAACCGGCAGGGTCGACGAACTGCAGAAACGGATTGGCTTGCTCGGACTGGCCGCTCGGCTCCGAATCGGGTGCGGGCGTATCCGAACCGGGCTGGATGACTTCGTACGGCATACGGTGTTTCCCTAATAAGAGAACTTCAAAGGCACGTTGCGTTGTTCGTGGCTCCAGCCATGACCACTGGCCGTCTTGCAATTGCCCGACCCGCTTCCCTATAGGCCAGACTATCCGCGCAACGTTAATCGAATGCCCTGTTTCACGCCCTTTTTCCCGTCCAGACCTGATGACTGCAGATGACGGCGCTGGCGAACCAGTGCTCGTATAGCAAAAAAAGGCGGCAACATCCAGGCAATTCTGGACGTTGGGCGCCGCGGTGAGCCCGCTTCGAGGGATGCGCCTTCGCGGCCTTGCGGGGCGCCCGAACGTAGGAGCGCTCCCGATATCGACCGCGAAGGCCAGACTAGCTGAAATGCACGGTCCGTTGCGGCGGACCTGCCGTCTTACTTCCAGGCGTCAACGAAGTCGGCGCGGCGATTCTCGGACCAGCACCGTTCTTCGTGACAGGCTTCGCGCGGCTTCTCCTTGCCAAAGCTCACCGTCTGGATTCGCCCGGCCGGTACGCCCAGCAGAACCAGCTTCTCCTTGACCGCATCGGCGCGCCGCTGGCCGAGTGCCAGGTTGTACTCGCTGCCTCCGCGCTCGTCGCAGTTGCCCTGCAACGTCAGGACGTCGTGCGAGTTGCCTTCGAGGAGCTTGGCGTGCTGCGAGATCAGCGGGTCCGACTGGTCTCTGATCGCGTACTTGTCGTAGTCGAAGTAGATGCTGTTGCCGTCCAAAGACGACCGCATCCGATCGAAGGCCTGCATGGCGGACTCGGTGTTGGCGACCGGCGCGGGCTTAGCCTGCGGTGTCGTCACGATAGCAACCGGTGCTGGCGCCGGAGCGGCGGCCACGGGCGCCGGCGCTGGCGGCAGCGGCGTCGTCGAGCAGGCGGCCACCGTCAAGGCGGAACATAGGAATAGTGGCAAGCGGTTCATTTGACCTCCCTTTCAAGAATGTCCGCGGAGAAATCCGGTATTCGAATCAAAACCTGAACCGCACCTGCGGCCATTGCGCTTGCGGTTCGGGCGGCCACGACCACAGGTCCGAGTTCGCCAGCGCGAATTCGGTCTGTTGAATTTGCGTGTGGGCCGGCAAGGCCCCCGCGTCGGGTGGCCCGGCGTCGACTGTCAACAGCAGGCGGTGTACCAAAGGCATTCCTCGCTCCAGGTCCTCGCCTTCAGCGGCCAGTTGCGCCAGATCGTTGCGGTTCGGAGCTTGCGGGCCCAAGGTTTCCCCGCTCGGCGAGATCAAGGTGCCGAGCTGGGTCGAAGCGCGCTCGATCGCGCGATTCAGGTCCGCCAACAGATCATCGGTGCGCATCCGCTGCGCCCCACCCTGCTGCCTGGCGGCCGCTACGAGGTCGTCCTGCGCCGTGCGCAACAGCGCAAGCACCTCCGCGTTGCTGGCGAAATCCCATTGCAATGTCGCCTGCTTGAGGCAGCGAACCGCCTCGCTGGTCTGCGCCGATCCAGCCACCGCGCGCCCCGAAGGATCGGCCAGCGTGCCTTGCGTGCGGGTGATGGGGGATGCTGCGAGCGCCTGAGCCGTCGCAGGGACGCTTACGGTTGCTTCAGAAGTGGCGCTAACCATGAGCAGCGCCACCGCCATTAAAAGTCCGATCAGGCTTCGATGCCGATCCATCGTGGGTACTCCTCCCGGGCGACTGAACCCGGTTTTCGGTGCCTTGGCGATGGAGTGAAACTTAGCCGCGCGCGATTAGACGAGCGTGATGCGGTGATTAAGCGAAAGTTAAGTCCGCTGTTGAAGACCCTGCTGACTACATTTCTCGATGACCGATTGGAGTCAGGTGAGCGAAGCGCGCTCCGCCCCGCGAATTTCGATACGGCTCCGATCCGAGGCCGGAAGGAGCCGGTCGGCTAACGGTCGGCGTCCGCGCTAATCTTCCGGATCGGTCGACACGAAGATCATCCCGCGTGTGCTCTTGAAGCCGGTCGCGATCGGCGTCAAGTTGCCGTTGTCGAGGTTCAGCACGCCGACGATCCCGGCAGTGTCCGATGTCGAATAGGCAGTTCCCGGCTCGAAGCCGAGCATCGGGCTGTCGAGGCGATAGATCGTGTTGGTGCCGATGTCGGTGAGCAGTGCGTACGACGGGCCGCGCGGAGCAAATGCGGTGTCGTCGAGGGTCGTCATCGCACCTGCGCTCGTGATGCTGATGAGGCCGGCGGTCTGATTTTCCGCCAGCGGATGGCGGACGAACACGAGCACGCCGTCCGCCTGACTGTTGACCACAATGTTGCCGCGCGGATCCACGCTCAGAGAATCCGGGTCGGTCAGGTTCAACGTGATCGTCCTGCCCGACGCGATGTCGATGGCCGTGGAGTTGCCGTAGAGCACGGGCTCCAGATCGAGCGAGCCGCCCGACAGGGTAACGCGCACCAGTGCAGGAAAGACGTTGACCCCATTGACGTCCAGATTCGGGTTCGACGCGGTCATGAAAATCCGATCACCGACCACGCGCAGGTCATCGTAGCCACCTCCGTGGGGTGACGCCGGCGTGTAACTCGAAGCGTTGGCGCTCACCAGATCGATCACCACAAGCGATGGGTTGGCGTCTTCGTTTTGCAGCGCCCACAGCTGATCGTCGCCGATCAGGCGTAGGCCGTCGTTGTGGCCGAGAACGCTGAAGGTTCGCTGCACTGCGCCCGTCAGGGAAAATTGGACAATCGTGCTCGACTTGCCGTCCGATCCGTCCTTCGCGACGCCGTTCGCGAAGCCCACCAATACACTGTTGCGCCACTGAACGATCGAGTCCGGTTGGAAGTACGCGCTGGTGCCTTTGGCGAAGGTCGACAGCGCATAAGGCGCGACAGCCGATTGAGCCACGGCGCCATTGCTGCAAAGCAATGCGGCGGCGAGCAAAGCGCCTGAAGCCACCGTTTTGCCGATGATCGAATGGGGCGAGAACATGGTCGGCACCTCCCGGGTTCGACAAGAGCCCTCGACTATGGATGCCGAAGGTGACCCGCTTGTGAACCGGTGCTGCTTGCTGGAGGATTCCGCGAATGAAGCGACGACCCCCCGGAGACGCTATTCGGGGCGCCCCGGCAGGCGCCCGCGAAACGTGTCAATGCGTGCCGGCCTGGTCGCGTCGAGGGTGCGCGAAGAATGAGACGTCCAGCGTGCCTGCTTCGGCCTGGGCGCCGGCGCGGCCGACGTGCAGGTAGTCCGGGGTGCCGTTCGGATCGCTGTGGGTCGCAAAGCGCGGATAGAGGATCGGATTGCCGAACGAGTCGGTGTTGGTCGGATCGGCGGTCACGGTGAAGAAATCGCACAGGCTGTCGAAGCTTCCGGGCGCGCGGATGAAGCTGTTGATCGCATCGTGCGCCTGGTACGTCGCTTCGCTGGTGCCGGCCTGGCCGACGTTCGAGATCACGGTTGCGCCGATCGCATTGATGCCCATCGAATGCAGCGTCGCGACCATGGACTGTAGCGACGCGATGCTCTGTGCCGGCGGGATGCCGTCGCCGAAATCATTGGTACCGGCATAGAACACGACGTCGGTGACGCCGCTCACGCCGAGGATGTCGCGGCCGAAGCGCTCGGGCAGAACCTGCAGCAGCGGCCGGTGCTCGCCGGGCTGGTTCGGGATCGCCGCGGTATCGCCGCCGATCCCTTCATTGACCACCGAGACATGGTTTCCATAGGCGGCATGCAGGCGCCGCGACATCCAGTTCAGGAACCGGTCGTTCTGGTCCGGCGTCGTGATCGAGCCATCGACCGACGAGCTGCCGGCACCGACCAGCACGCGCGTATCGGCCGGCGCCATCACATCCACCGCATTGACAAAGAACCACGACGAGGTTTCGAACGGGTAAGCCGCATCCGAATCGTCTTGGGCGTGATCGCCGCTGTTCGGGGCGCCGAGGAAGGATTCCTGCAGGGCCGTGCCGTGGTAGGTCATGGGGCCGCTCGAGCCAGGGATGTACATCGAGATCGCCAGGTTGCGGCCTTC
>DATBCI010000110.1:0-13809 GCA_036270555.1 Burkholderiaceae bacterium | reverse complement strand
GGCTTGCCGCTTGCTCCGGCCATGTCGCCGGCATCGGCAGCCGTCGCCGCCAGGTTCAACACGGCTCCCAGCAGCGAGAACTGTCCCGCCCGCAGCGGATCGGGCGCGTGGCGGAACGCGTCGATCATCGGCGTCGGCAGGCTCCACCGGCGGGCCAGCTCGGCGGTGACATGGGGGTGGCAGCAGCCGATCTTCTGGCGTTCTACGGTCATCCGCAGTCCCGGCCGCGCGCACTCGGCTTCGACCGCCGCCACCATGTGGGGCAGTTCGATCGCCATCAGGATCTGCCCCGAACGCAGCAGGAATCCGGCCAGGTAGGCGCTGTCGGAGTCGAATCCCAGCTTGCGCCCGAGCCAGCGCGCATAGCCGCCGGTGGCGACGCAGTGGCGCCAGAAACGAATCCGGTCGAAGCCCGGCATGCGCGGGAAGGCGCCGATCACCGTGGCCGACAGCACCAGGTTGCGCATCGTCTCCAGGCCCAGCAACACCGCCGCCTGCCGCAAGTTGGTCACGCTGCCGCTCAGGCCGTAGCGCGCCGAATTGGCTTGCCTCAGGATTTTGGTGGCGAGCGACTGATCGCTTTCGGCCAGCTCGACGATCTGGCGCAGGTCGATCTTCTCGTCTTCGAAACTGTCGATCAGACGGCGCGCGACTTCGGGCATCGTGGGCAGCACGGCGCCTGCAGTGAAGAATCGATCGACAGCTCCCATCGGGGGGGCCTTGGTGGGGTAGGGCGCGCGAGATACGGGACCGCCCCAACAATAGCGAGGCGGTCGGTGCCGAAAAGCGCCGATTTGCGGCGCGAAGCCCCGCGATATAGGAGACGGGGGCGCCTTAAGGTACTTGTGGGCTGGCCGGGGACCCCGAACCGTCCGCCGGGCAGAGGCGCCGCGAGCATTTCTAGCCTGGCACGGCCATGAGTTCACCGGTCCTGGGAGACAACAACCTAAACAGCCGTGTGTCTTCCTGTTTGGCTTGGCATTTAATGAGTTGCTGGTCGACTCCTCGAACTCCGGCGTCGTAGTCGAGCTCGGCTGCCCATGCCTGGCACAACCGCATGGCTCGAATGTAGGCCGTTGCATCTTTCTGGTGGGTTAGGGCTTTAAGGGCAAGCACATAGTGCTCCCTGAAAACGGTCGGCACCGTAATGCGGCACTGTTGTTGATGCGACAAAAAGCAATTCATGAGCAAGCGCGCTGTCCGCCCGTTGCCATCGGCAAAGGGATGAACCTCAGCGACAACGAACATGCCCAACAGAGCCCGCTGCATCGGATGGCTCAAGGTCGCAAACAGCGGCCAGGCCCTACGAAGCGTCTGCGGAACCAGCTCCGGCAAGACAAACTCGGTGTTACCGGCTTGATTGGCGCGTTCTTTCCATTGCCCTGGGTTCTTTTCCGGTCGAGCGCTCATGACCTTCGCATTCGCTCGCCTCAGCCATTCCAGGAACGACTCGACATTGTTCGGAGGGTTGCTGTAGAAGGGGTCACGCTGCGCGGCTTCGAACGTGCCTTTGACGTCGTGCGAGTCCTCGTTACGCAGCGCAATGAGCTTGCCTTGGAAAATGATTTCTTCGGCTTCTTCGATGGTGAATGTCGTGCCCTCGATGTAGTTCGAAAAGTAGGATTCCACAAACGCGAAGACATCACGTGCCGTTCCGCGTTGAGCTGGTTCCTCTATGTCCGTAAAGGGGAAATTTCGAAGTTGAGCCGCCGCGTCTTCGAAAAGAGCATGGCGCTCCGCATCGTAAGGCTGCCCCAGCGCACGAGCTACGGACTGGGCGTTGCTGAGACGTTTCGCCGGACGTGTGCCCAGCAGCGCCCCGATGAGCCCATCGAGCGTCTTGAACTCCCTGACCATATCCAATCGCGTGGAAATTTCGCCAGCGTCTTCACGCAATCGGATGAGCGCCGCACGCCCCCGCAACGCCGCCGTCCTTTCAAGACGGTTCTCGACTTCGCTGCGCGTCAGTTGACGGGTGGCCAGCCGCTTGTCTGGCGTCAGATTCTCGAGGTACGCACGCGCTTGACTTGCCACATAGAAGCGCTGGTACGGCACATCATTGGCGCTGGAACTCTGGGCATCGAGCAAGGGGCCGCGCTTAGGGTTCACGGCGCCCTTGATGGCAAGGCCTGGCAGCGAATAGTCCCGTCGTCCTTGCGCGCGCGAGATGTAGATGGAATTCTCGACGGCTTTGACGTCAAAGGCGCTTCGGTAGCTGAGCACCACGCCGGGCGCGAGGTAGGAGAGGATTTGCGACCAATTTCGGCGGACGACGTCTGCGTCGTCGGCTCGGAGATTTGAGCTGTACACGCCGCGGTACAGCGGTCGCAGCCGTCCCCCCTGTTGCAGTCGCGAGGTGCGCTTGGCTTGCGCGTTGTCGCCGGGGGTGACGAAGACGACCTCGGGTAGCTGGTCATCAAGCTGAAGGAAGTTTGGGGTGAGGACGCCCTTCATGTCATTATTAAAACATAACTAGCCACTTTTGGTCATTAAAATATCACTAGTAGTGGATGCGGGATCTGACGAAAGTCATCATTCGAGCATAAGCTGGACGAGACCGAGACCAATGCATCACTAACGTGTCACAGCACCATTGTATTGGTCATTAAAGCAGCAAATATAACATAATCTGTCACTATGATAACGTACGCATGGTTCGCAACACCGTCGGACAGGCCTGGGCACTGGGAGTCGACCGACGGATCGCTGAGATTGAGGCTGGTCGAGCAACGGTGCACGTAATCGGCCGCGCCCGTGCGGCCGCGAAGTAACGCCGACGAGACAGGGCGTTCAGCGGCTACGTGCCGGCCCGACCCGCTCCCTCGATCATCTGATGCACATCGTGCGTCATCACCGCCAGAAAAGCCGCCAGGCCGATATAGGCCGCTCCGTAGATGACCTTGTGCTCCATGCTCACCGCGTAATAGTCGCGGTTCTCGGGCGCTGAGGGGTCGTATCGCCAGGCTTTCATCACTTGTGGCACTGCCAGTATCGCAATCAGCACCAGCACCGGGCTGGGTCGAACCAGGAAAAGGCCCAGCAGGATCGGAACGCCCAGCAGCCACATCTTCGGACTGATCACCGCGGTTACGCGGCCACCGTCGAGCGGCGAGATCGGAATCAGGTTGATCAGGTTCAGGAAGAATCCGGCATAGGACAGCGCCAGCAGAAGCGGGCTGCCGTACTGGCGAGCGGCGAAGTAGCAGCCCAGCGCGCCCAGGGTTCCCACCAACGGGCCGGCCAGGCCCACATAGGCCTCGGTTTCAACGTCGTGCGGCAGATCCTTCAGATTGATCCAGGCGCCCACGAACGGAATGAAGGTGGGTGCACCCACATCCAAGCCTCGCTGGCGCGCGGCGATGTAGTGGCCCATCTCGTGGACGAAGATCAGCAGCACGAAGCCGACCGCATACGGCCAACCGAACACGAGGCCATAGGCGAATATCGAGATGAGCATGGTCCCGCCGGTGAGCAGCACCTTGCTGAACTTGAAGTAGGTGAAAAGCAGCAGCAGCAGCTTCACGCGCTGTCCGTTGGAGAAGCGGCCGTGGGCGCGGGAGGCGTTGCGGGCGGCTTTCCCGTGTGAAAACTGTAGGAACCGTGCGCACCCATCTGCCGGCGACGCGTCAGGCTGCGCCGCAGGTTGTCCTGCACCGCCTGCCTGAACTGGGCTGACTGAGGCTCGAATGTCACCGGCACGGCGCCGTAGTGGCTGGCCTGAGCCTGGCGCGCTGCCTTGCCGAACTCGATCTGCAGCGAGTTGAAGAACACACCGGTCGGACCGGTACTGGCGGCACTCGTCTTCACGTAAAACGGCAGGAAATCGACGCCGACCCACTCGAGCGATTCGTAGTCGCCCAGAAAGTATTGCCCCTGGACGATCGGCGCTCTGGACAGATCGAATGGACCGTCGATTTGGGCCTCGGTCCACGTCGCTCCGCCGTCCGAAGAGCGGGCGAGCCAGTAGCTGACCGGCAGGCCACCGCCGGCCAGGCTGCCTCGAAAATCGTAGTAGGTCAGCCCGATTTCGCCGTCGCTCCGCACCGTGACCGCGGGATCGAAGGCTGGCACCGCCAGGTCCGCGTTGACTCGAACCGGCCCGGACCAGGTCGCGCCGCCATCGATGGATCGGGAAAGCAGGATCGCGTTGTAAGAGTGGCCGGTGACCGGGGTGGCATCCTCCCAGGCCGCGTAAAGCGTCGTGCTGCCCGAGCGCGGGTCGGCGGCAAAACTTCCGAGGATTGAGCCATCGCGCACCGGTGCGCCGCTGAGCGGGTCCCGGGTCTGGACCGAATTCAAGGCGGCCACGGTCGCCAGGGCACCCGTTGGCCAAGTCTGAGCCTGGTCGGTCGAACGAATCGCGCTGAGGGTAGCGGTGCCGGAGGCGGGAAACTGCGTGAAGCAGTCGACCAGGGTACCGGACGGCGAGCCACCGCTCAATCCGACGATCACGTTGCCGATGGTGCCGTTGCCTGCGCCCGGGTCGAATAACACTTGCATCGGCTGCCAGCTCGCCCCGCGGTCGAGCGTTCGGGAGATCATCGCCGGCTGGTCCCCGGGCGTTCTGTCCCAGACCACGTAGGCATACGCCGGGTTGACCGGATCGGCCGTGATCGCATCCTTGTCGTTGAAGGACGTGTCCGGAGCGTCCCGCACTACGGCCACGGGCACGGACCAGGTCTGCCCCAGGTCGGCCGATACGCTGACCAGCACGGCGCTGCTGGTTCCCGTCGTATAAGCGAGTTCGGACTGGTATACGGACACGCCATCCGAAGAAAACGCCAGCCAGGGATCGGACACGCGGTCGTAGTCCCCGGAATTTGCTGGCGAACCGCCCATGCAATGCGACAGCGGCGGCGGCGTCGGAAGCGACCAGGTCGCGCCACCGTCGACCGATCGCGCGGCCAGGATGCCGCGAGCCCCATCGTTCGACCAGCGGTCCTGCTGCCAGACGCCGAGCATCAACCGCGGATTGACCGGCGAGACAGCCAGGTAGGGCTCGACCTCGGAATTCAAGTACAGAGTCTGCCCGAGGGCCGGGTCGCAATTAGTCGCAAAGGGGCTCGGGCCGGATACGCGTACCGCAGCGCTCGCCGCAGGCGGTGGAGGGGGCGGCGAAGCCGACGAGGACCCTCCACCACCGCATCCACACAGCACTGCGGGAACGATCATCAGGATGGTCGCGAGCGTGGGCCACTGCAATGGGGTCATGCGCTTACGGCGGATTGGCTCCGACCCGCCTTGATTTGAGCGACGACCGCCGCGGCCAGCATCAAGGCCGCCAGCACCAGCGCCGGAATGTCGCCGCAGCTCACGTACGGCGTACGCCCCTGATAGCCGGTCACTTCGCCGCGCAAGGTCGCGATCAGGTTGAAGGGCAGTTGCGCCGTCACCCGGCCGTGTGGGTCGATGATCGCGGTGGCGCCGGTGTTGGTGGCACGCAGCATCGGCCGCCCGGTCTCGAGCGCGCGCATGCGCGAGATCTGCAGATGTTGCGGCAGCGCGATCGAATCGTTGAACCACGCCAGGTTCGACAGGTTCAGCAGCAGGGTCGGCTCCAGCGCCGGGTCGCGCCACGCGTGGATGATTTCGGCGCCGAACAGATCTTCGAAGCAGATGTTCACGGCGATCCGCTGGCCGGCAAGCTGCATCGGCGGTTGGTAGGACGCTCCGTGGTCCTGATCGCCGATGGGCATCTTCATCAGGTCGACGAACCAGCGAAAGCCCACCGGGATGTATTCGCCGAACGGCACGAGGTGCCGCTTGCGATATTGCTGAGGCTCCTCCTTGCCCTGCACCCCGAGCGCGCTGTTGAAGTAGTGGCCGCGCGGCTCCTCCAGGAAGATGCCGAACACGAGCGCCGTGTTGTGCCGCTGCGCGAAGGTGAGCAGGCCGTCGCGCGCATCGGGCGGCAGGTCGAGCAGCGGCACCCCGAAGGCCGACTCGGGCAGCACGGCCAGGTCGGCGTGAACTCCGGGAGGATCGGGCAGCAGCGCGGAGTAGCGCTGGGCGGCAAGCTCGGTTCCGCCTTGGCCGAACTTCAGATCCTGTGGGATATTGCCTTGGGCGAGCTTCACCTTGATTGGGGCACCCATCGGGTGGGTCCACTCGATCCGCTGCAGCACCAGGCCGCTTCCGATCACCACCAGGACAATTCCCAATGCCCAGCCTCGGGCCGTCAATGCAAGCTGCGACAGCGGCTGCACCAGCATGACGACGGCGCCGGCCACCGCCGCCGCCAGCAGGCACAAGCCATAGGCGCCCAACACCGGCGCGAATCCAGCCAACGGCCCTTCGGTGTGCGCGTAGCCGCTGGCAATCCAGGGCAAGCCGGTCAGCAACGTGCCGCGCAGCCATTCGGACAGCGCCCACGCGCCCGGCCATGCGAGCAGCAGTCGCAGCCCCGGACGGTGCGTGACGCGGTAAGCGACACCCGCCGCCAGCGCCGGATACAACGACAGGTAGCTCGCCAGCGCCACGGTGGCGGGCGCGGCGATCGCGAACGGCATATCGCCGTGGTCGTGCATGCTGATGTACACCCAGCTCACGCCGGTGCAGAACCAGCCCAGGCCGAAGGCAAAGCCGGTGAGGGCAGCCCATCGCCACGAGGGCTGTTGCTGCACCAGCGCGATCAGCGCGGCCAGGGCCACCAGCTGAACCGCTGGAAACTCGTAGGGAGCGAACGAGAACGTGTGCGCGACGCCCGCCAGTAGTGCAAGAAGCAGCCCCAGCAGGGGCGTCGGCAGCGGCGTCAATCGTGCGGCCGTGCGTCGACGGTCTCGAACTCGCCGACCACGGTCTTGGGCACGCGGGTGACCTGGAACAGGTGGGGCTGGCGCGGATCGGCGCGCAACACCTCGAAGCGGAAGCCGGCGATCTCGGTCGAGTCGCCGCGCTTGGGCACACGGCCGAATGCGTCGGTCACCAGGCCTCCGACCGTGTCGAAGTCTTCGTGAGGAAAGTGCGCCTCGAAACGCTCGTTGAACTGTTCGATCTGCGTAAGCGCCTTGACGCGGAAGCGTTCGCCGGCCTCCGCGATGATGTTGTCTTCCTGTTCTTCGAAGTCGTATTCGTCCTCGATGTCACCGACAATCTGCTCGAGCACGTCTTCGATCGTGATCAGTCCTCCCACGCCGCCGTACTCGTCCACCACGATCGCGATGTGGTTGCGGTTGGCGCGGAAATCCTTCAGCAGCACGTTCAGCGGCTTGGATTCCGGTATGAAAACCGCCGGCCGCAGCATCGCGCGCACGTCGAAATCCTGCTCGGCGTAATAGCGCACCAGGTCCTTGGCCAGGAGGATGCCGATCACATGGTCGCGGTTGCCTTCGAACACGGGAAAGCGCGAGTGCGCGGTCTCGATCACATGCGGGATCCACTGCTCGACCGGCTCGTCGATGTCGATCATGTCCATCTGCGCGCGCGGCAC
This sequence comes from Burkholderiaceae bacterium, assembly GCA_036270555.1. Classification (GTDB taxonomy): domain Bacteria; phylum Pseudomonadota; class Gammaproteobacteria; order Burkholderiales; family Burkholderiaceae_F; genus VBCK01. The sequence goes on along the minus strand of DATBCI010000110.1, from coordinate 6,380 downwards.
CATCAGGTCGCGCGCGCGAAGCTCTGATACCTGGAGCACGCCCTCGATCATCGACAGCGCATCGGCGTCGAGCAGGTCGCGCTCGTGCGCTTCCGACAGGAGCTCCAGTAGTTGTTCCCGGTTTTCGGGTTCTCGGAAGATGAACGCCGTCAGGCGCTCGATCAGGCTTTTATGGCGCTGGGCGGCCGCGCTGCGCCCGCGTGAGTTTTCCGACATCGATTGCGAACGGATCGCTCCGTCCGGCCGTTGCGTCAGCTTGAGAATAACGGATCGAGGCTCTGCTCGTCATGTCTCATTCGGGTGCCCGCCATCCCACGCTTGCAGAGGGCGCAAATGCAGCGGCTTCCGCGTAAGCACGCGCTGACTTACTGATAGGGATTGGGGATTCTCAGGCGCGCCAGGTGCCTTATCTCGAGCGCTTGCATCTTGCGCGCATCGGCCGCGCGACCATGGTCGTAGCCCTGGGCATGCAGCACGCCGTGTATCACCAGGTGGGCCAGGTGGGCGCGCAGCGTCTTGCCATCGCGCGCGGCCTCGGCGCGCGCCACCGCGACGCACACGATCACGTCGGCAACGGCCACTGGCGCGTCCTGGTAGCAGAACGTCAGCACATTGGTCGGGTAGTCGCGCTGGCGATAGGTGTGGTTAAGGCGGCGCGCGGCGCGCGAGTCCGCCAGCACCAGCGTGATGCGGCCGCTGCGCTCGAGCACCGACCGCACCCAGCGTGCCAGCGTGGTGCGCGATGGAATCGAGCGGAAGCGGTCGGCGCCGACGATCGATACCCGCGCCCTCACCCCCGGCCCCTCTCCCGCGAGCGGGAGAGGGGAGGAACTGCGGCGCTCGTTCGCCCCTCGCCCGCGAAACGGGACAGGGGAGGAACCGCGGCGCTCGTTCGCCCCTCGCCCGCGAAGCGGGACAGGGGAGGAACCGCGGCGCTCGCTCGCCCCTCGCCCGCGAAGCGGGAGAGGGGAGGGGGTGAGGGTGCGTCTCAAGCTGGGCGCCGCCCGCGTGGCGGAGGCGGTTCGAGCTGCTCGGCGCGCTCGTAGGCCTCGACGATGCGCGCCACCAGCGGATGGCGCACCACGTCGGCGGCCGTGAAGTAGGTGAAGGCGATGCCTCGCACATCGCGCAGGATGTGCTGCGATTCGATCAACCCGCTCGCCGTTTCGCGCGGCAGGTCGATCTGCGTGATGTCGCCGGTGACGACCGCCTTGGAGCCGAAGCCGATGCGCGTCAGGAACATCTTCATCTGCTCGGGCGTCGTGTTTTGCGCCTCGTCCAGGATCACGAACGCCTGGTTCAGCGTGCGGCCGCGCATGTAGGCCAACGGGGCGATCTCGATGGTGTGGCGCTCCAGCAGGCGCTGCGTGCGATCGAAGCCCAGCAGGTCGAACAGGGCGTCGTACAGCGGCCTCAGGTAAGGGTCCACCTTCTGCGCCAGATCGCCCGGCAGGAAACCCAGCCGCTCGCCGGCCTCCACCGCCGGCCGCGTCAGCACGATCCGCTGCACGGCAGCCCGCTCCAGCGCATCGACCCCGCACGCCACCGCCAGATACGTCTTGCCGGTTCCTGCCGGTCCGATCCCGAAGCTGAGGTCGTGAGAGACGATCGCCTGCAGATAGTCGCGTTGGCGCGGGGTGCGCCCGTGCAGGTCGCGCCGGCGCGTGTGCAGCTCGACCGCATCGGAAGCCTCGTCGCCCGTGGCATCGGCCGCCGCCGGCGCGGCGCCTGGCGCGGCGCGGCCGCGCCGCCCGACCCGCTGTTCCACCAATTGCAGCTGCACCTCCTCGGTGCTCAGCGGCCGTTGCGCGTTGGCCAGCAGATGCTCCAGCACCTGCACCGCGCGCTGTGCGGAATCGGGCGCCCCTTCGACCCGAAAGCGATGGCCGCGCCGCTGGATCGTGACCTCCAGCTCGTTTTCGATCTGACGCAGGTTCTCATCGAGTGCGCCGGTCACGTGCGCCAGCGTCGCGTTGTCGCCCTCGAAGACGAAGGTCAACGGGTTGCGGTGGCGCGGCGCCCGCTCGGTGGTGCTCACGCAGCGATCGAGCCCGCGCGCGCGGCCGTGGTTGGAACCGCTTCGCCGCGCAGGCTGTGCGGCAGGGCCTGCACGATTCTCACGTCGGCGAACCGGCCAAGCCACTCGGGTGGTGCCGGGAAATTGACGATCTGATTGTTCGAGGTGCGGCCGCTGAGCTCGTGGTCGTCGCGCTTGGAAGGGCCTTCCACCAGCACCGCTTCGATGCGACCGACCATCGATGCGCTGATCGCCTGGCGGCCGTCCTCCAGCAACTGCTGCAACCGGTGCAGCCGCTCGAGCTTGGCCTCGCGGGGCGTGGCGTCCTGCATCTCCGCGGCCGGCGTTCCCGGGCGGGGGCTGTAGAGGAACGAGAAACTCGAGTCGAAGCGCAATTCCTCCACGACGCGCAGCGTCTGCTCGAAATCCGCGTCGGTCTCCCCGGGAAAACCCACGATGAAGTCGGACGAAATCGACACGGCCGGTCGCGCCGCGCGCAGCCGGCGCACGATCGACTTGTACTCGAGCATCGTGTAGCCGCGCTTCATGGCCGCCAGCACGCGGTCCGAGCCCGATTGCAGCGGCAGGTGCACGTGCTCGGCCAACTGCGGCAGGCGCCGGTGCGCGTCGATCAGGCGCGGCGTGAATTCCTTCGGATGCGAGGTCGTGTATCGGATCCGGCCTATGCCGGGGATACGGGCGACGCAATCGAGCAACAGGGCGAAGTCGACCGGCTCGCCACCGGCGTCGGCCGCTTCGGTGCCGCGATACGCATTCACGTTCTGCCCCAGCAGCGTCACCTCGCGAACGCCCTGCCCGGCCAGATCGGCCACCTCGGTCAGCACGTCTTCCAGCGGGCGTGAGACTTCCTCGCCGCGGGTGTACGGCACCACGCAGAAGGTGCAGTACTTGCTGCAGCCTTCCATGATGGACACGAAAGCGGTGACCCCTTCAACCCGCGGCAGCGGCAGGGCGTCGAACTTCTCGACCTCGGGAAACGAGATGTCGACCTGCGGCCGGCCGCTGGCCCGGCGCTGCTCGATCATGGCCGGCAGGCGGTGCAGCGTCTGGGGCCCGAACACCAGGTCGACGAACGGCGCCCGCTCAATGATGCGGGCCCCCTCCTGGCTGGCGACGCAGCCGCCGACGCCGATCAGAAGGTCCGGCCGCCTGCGTTTCAGGTGGCGGATTCGCCCCAGGTCGGAGAAAACCTTCTCCTGCGCCTTCTCGCGCACCGAGCAGGTGTTGAACAGGATCAGATCGGCCTCGTCCGGCGAATCGGTGAGGGCCATCGCGTGCGAAACCTCCAGTACGTCGGCCATCTTCGCCGAGTCGTACTCGTTCATCTGGCAGCCAAACGTGCGGATGAAGACTTTCTTCTCCCCTCTGCCGCTTGCGGGAGGGGGGTCAGTGGTGAGGGCCTTGTCTTTCACGGCAGCATTCCAGTCCGGGGCACGCATTTTAGTGTCCCGGACCACCTGCCGGGTTCTCGCTAATCCCCGTAGCGTGACGGCCAATCGGACGGGTAGCGCGATTAAGATTGTAATTAGCTGGCCCGCGACTGAGTGGAATGGCGTTTACAGTTGCCGAGCGACGAGATGTCGACCTGATCATCACCCGTGGCGCCTCCGGCGCCGCGGTCAGAGCCATCCAGAGGCGCTGCCTGTCGGGTGAGCTGGTGCGCCTGGCCCCCGGGATCTACCTGCGCGAACGGGACCCGCAGGCCCAGGCCCTGCGCGTGCGCCAGCACTGGGTGCGGATTCTGGGCGAACTGGTCCCCGGTTCGGTCGTGTCGTACCGGAGCGCCTACGCCGCCGTTCCGTCCGAGGAACTGCTGGTGCTGAGTCATCCGACCCGCTTTAACCGGACCATCCGGCTGCCGGGCCTGCGCATATCGCTGGTGAAGGGCCCCGGGCCCTTGCCGCACGACACGCCGCTGGGCGACGGCGCTCTGCACCTGGCTTCCATGGAGCGGATGTTGCTGGAGAACCTGACGCGCCCACGAGGGGCGGAGGGTCGCTCCCGGGGCGAGGCGGCGGTCCGGGAACGCCTCAGCCAGATCCTGAACGGGGAGGGGTCCGAAGCGTTGGATCGGCTGCGCCAACGGGCGCGCGAGCTGGCCGGCCCGCTGGACATGGTGCGCGAACTGGAGCGGCTCGAGAGCATCATGGACCTGCTGTCGCCCACGCTGGCGACCGATGGCCTGGCGCACCTGGTCCGGGGCGAGCCGCCGCGACCACCTTTGGAGCGGGGTGACGGGAACCGTCTGACGATGCTGCGCACGCTGGCGAGCCGCCTGCAGTTGCAGCGATGGCCGCGCTGGGCGGCGTCGGCCGTGCGCGAGCCGGACCGTTCCAACCAGGCGTTCATCGAGGCGTGGTTCGACTGCTTCGAGTCGGGTGAGTTGCGGGACATCATGCAGGCACGCGCGGCCATCCTCGGGGCCGAGATCGTCGCGGCCAGCACCCCGCCGATGCGCGAGTTGCTCAGCGTCTTCAAGCTCGCCGCCAGCTCGCCGCTGTGCGATTCGGTGCCGCCGTTCGGCGCCTGGTTCGCGCAGGGTCTGAAGGCGCGGCATTCGCTGATGATGCATCTGACCGATCCGGACCTGGCGGGCGAGTTCCGCACGGACGAGCCCGAGCGCATCGAGGGCACACTGGGGCCCGCCTCGACGCTGGCGTTGAGCGTGCCCGAGGGCCTGGCGCGGGCCATCTTCTACCTGGTGCTGTTGTGGAGCGTGCAGCCGTTCCAGCGTGGCAACGAGCGACTCGGACGCCTGCTGATGAACGCCGAGCTGTCGAGCGTCGGTGACAGCCGCATCGTCATCCCGACCCGGATGCGTGGCCACTTGCAGCGGGCGATGGACCGGCTGCTGCGACACGGCGACGAGCGGCGCATCGTGCGCTTGCTGGTGGAGCTGCAGCGCTGGACGGCGTCGCTCGACTTTTCCGATCTGGACCTGCTGGTCGCGCGCCTCACCGGCATGGCGGCCTTCGAGCAACGCGCTCCGGGGTTTGTCAGTTAGCGGCGCAGCGGGTCGCCGCCCGCACCAGGGCGGATGCGACCGTATCGAGCTTGGCGCGCTGGGTCAGATCGAGCAGTTCGCCGCTCACGTCGAAGGCGTCGTGCGCGCGCGGCACCGCCAGCTGCTGGGGAATCACGATCATGCCGAGGTAGCCGAGCAGGTCGCGCACCTGCGCCATCGCGCGCAGTCCGCCCAGGCGCCCGGGCGACGATCCCAGTATCGCGGCCGGTTTGTCGGCGAAGATCGGCAACCCCGAAGTCAACGGGTGGTTCGGATCCGGGCGTGAGCACCAGTCCAGAGCGTTCAGGAGCAAGGGCGTGATCGACCCGTTGTATTCAGGGCTGGCGATCAGCAGCGCTTCATGACCTGCAATCAGCGCCTGCAGCCGCCGCACGGCCGGCGCCAGCCCGTCGCGCGTCTCCAGCTCGGCGTTGTACAGGGGCAGTTCGAAGTGCGAGAGGTCGATGCGGGTGGCGAGGCCACCGGCCCGGTGGACCGCCGTCACCGCAGCATCGGCCACGCGCTTGGACAGTGCCTGCACGCGTGCGCTGCCGGGGATGATCAGGATGCGTGGAGGCGCCATGCCGGCGGCACCGCGTTATGGAGCGCGGCCGGGCCTCAATGCGATCACCGACGGGTGATCACGGCTTGAAGTCGAGCTGGACGGTGGTGTCCACGGGACGGCCGGGCGGATCGAAGGTCCACGCGCCGAGCGCTCGTTTCACCTCTTCGTCGAACAGCCGCGGCGGCGTCGCCTTCACGATATCGACCTGGTCGACGTTGCCCTCGGGGGTTATCCAGATGCGGGCCACCACGTGGCCTTCGAAGACCTTGGAGCGCACTGCGCGGATCGGAAACTCCGGCGGATCATGCTTGCGTTGATGCAGTTGTACCGGTGCGCTCTGCGGCCGAGGCGGCGGCGCCAACGACGCTACCTGCTCGCCCAGCGGTGCGGCCTTGCCCGCATTCGACAGGGCGGCGGGGTTGGCACCGACCGTCATCACGGTGGCGGGAGGCGCCTGCTCGGTGGTCGCTTGCGGCGCTGTCGCGCCAGCAGCCGGCTCGGGGGCCGCGGACGGCGATTCGCCCGCCGATGAAGGCGGCGCCGAGGGGGGTTGTGCAGCGGCAACGGCTGGGCGTGCGGTAAGGGCCTGCACGGCGGCCGCGGCGGCCACCCCCGAGTCCGTGGGCGAGGCTGTGTTCAGCGCGGCCTGTGCCGCTGCCAGCACCGCCGCCGGCGTCACGGGCGAGCCCCGGTCGCTCGCCCCGCGGTCAGCCGTGCCCCGCTCGGCCTGGCGGCGAGCCTGGGCGGAAGCCTCGGGTGAAGCCGCTGCGCGC
>DATBCI010000109.1:0-7576 GCA_036270555.1 Burkholderiaceae bacterium | reverse complement strand
ACACGTCAAGATTCCCAGCCAGGGCAAGAAGATCACGGTCAACGCCGACTACTCGCTGTCGGTGCCGGACAACCCGATCATTTCGGTCATTGAAGGCGACGGCACGGGTGTGGACATCACCCCGGTGATGATCAAAGTCGTCGACGCTGCAGTGGCCAAGGCCTATGGCGGCCGGCGCAAGATCGCCTGGATGGAGTTGTACGCGGGCGAAAAAGCGACCAAGGTGTATGGCCCCGACGTCTGGCTGCCCGACGAGACACTGACCGCGCTGCGCGAGTACGTGGTGTCGATCAAGGGACCCCTGACCACGCCGGTCGGCGGCGGAATTCGCTCGATCAACGTTGCACTGCGGCAGGAACTCGACCTGTACGTGTGTCTGCGGCCGGTTCGCTACTTCAAGGGCGTTCCGAGCCCTGTGCGGGAGCCCGAAAAGACCGACATGGTGATTTTCCGGGAGAACTCGGAGGACATCTACGCCGGCATCGAGTATGAGGCGGAGAGCGACAAGGCCAAGAAGGTGATCGACTTTCTGCAGCGCGAGCTGGGCGTGCGCAAGATCCGTTTTCCGCAGACCTCGGCGATCGGGATCAAGCCGATCTCGCGCGAGGGTACGGAGCGGCTGGTTCGCAAGGCGCTGCGCTACGCCGTTGACCAGCGCCGCAAATCGCTGACCTTCGTGCACAAGGGCAACATCATGAAGTTCACCGAGGGTGCGTTTGCCAAATGGGGTTACGGGCTGGCGCAGCGCGAGTTTGGCGCCACGCTGCTCGATGGCGGCCCATGGATGAAGATTGCCGCGCCGCATGGCGAGGTGGTCATCAAGGATGTGATCGCTGACGCCTTCCTGCAGCAGATTCTGTTGCGTCCGGCCGAGTATGACGTGATCGCGACCATGAATCTGAATGGCGATTACATTTCCGATGCCCTCGCGGCGCAGGTCGGCGGCATCGGCATCGCGCCAGGGGCCAATCTGTCCGATTCGGTGGCGATGTTCGAGGCCACCCACGGTACCGCACCCAAGTACGCCGGTAAGGACTACGTGAATCCAGGGTCGGAAATTCTGTCGGCCGACATGATGCTGCGGCACATGGGGTGGGCCGAAGCGGGCGAGCTGATCGTCCGGTCGATCGAGACGACGATCCTGCAGAAAGTCGTTACCTACGATTTCGCGCGCCTGATGGAAGGCGCCACCCAGGTTTCGACGTCCGGCTTTGGCCAGGCCCTGATCGACCGGATGTAAGCAAACAGCCGAAAAAAAAGCCCCTGACGGGGCTTTTTTGCGACGCGCGCCCTTAACTGTTCGGGGTGATATTTGATGCTTGTTTGCCTTTCGGCCCCTGAACGACTTCGAAGACTACCTTCTGACCTTCCTTAAGCGTCTTGAATCCAGAGGCCTGGATCGCAGAGAAATGGGCAAAAAGATCCTCCCCACCGTCGTCCGGCGTGATGAATCCATACCCTTTCGCGTCGTTAAACCACTTCACAACACCCGTTGCCATTTGTTTTCCTTCTCGCAGCCATAATTCGGCCGAGGCGGCCCGCTGCGCATCTTCCAGCCCCTCCCCCTCGACCTGCTCGTCCCGCCTGCCGTGCCGGCAAACGCCGACACCCCAACCCATACTCCGGGTCCGAAACACACACGGGATTGCGGGATTTTTCGGGCAATGCGGGTTAGCGTCAAGACCCGTCAACGGGGTGCTTGCGCGCTCGGTTTCGGACCCGACCCGCTGGTCCAGCCTGCTCCGTGCCTATCGCGGGAAAACCCCCGGCTTGGGGGTCGAAACGTGGGCATTCGCCCCGCGTCCGTCGTTTAAAAATCCGGGCATGGGCCCAACATGCAAAGCAGCGCAGTGATATGCGTCGGACAGCGCTGCTTTCATGCTGCAGACCGAGGGTCCAGAGTGCCCGAAGCCGCGGCGATTTCACTTATGATTGTCCGCGTAGTGCCCAACGCCGGGATGCGCTGAGTTTTTTAGAATGGGCGTATGAGCCATCAAATCGGCGAAGGAACGGTGGCCGAGAAGCAGGCTTCTCGAACCAAGCCACCGCCGATGTACCAGGTCGTTCTGTTGAACGACGATTTCACTCCTATGGAGTTCGTGGTGGGCGTATTGCAGAAGTTCTTCGGCAAAGGTCGCGAGCAGGCCACGCAGATCATGTTGAAGGTTCATCATGAAGGGCGCGGCGTGTGCGGCGTCTACCCGAGGGACCTGGCGGCGAGCAAGGTCGAGCAGGTCAGCAGCTACTCACGGCAACATCAGCACCCGTTGCAGTGCGTGATGGAGGAAGCATGATCGCGCAGGAACTGGAAGTCAGTTTGCATATGGCCTTTGTCGAGGCCCGACAGGCGCGACACGAGTTCATCACGGTCGAGCACCTGCTGCTCGCGCTGCTGGATAACCCGTCGGCCGCGGAAGTGCTGCGCGCCTGCGCCTGCAATATCGAAGACCTCCGCAAGAGTCTTCAGAACTTCGTCTCCGACAACACGCCGGTGCTGCCGCAGAGCTCGGAGGCCGACACGCAGCCCACCCTGGGTTTCCAGCGCGTGATCCAGCGCGCCATCATGCATGTGCAGTCGACGTCCAACGGCAAGAAAGAAGTCACCGGCGCCAACGTGCTGGTGGCGATCTTCGGCGAGAAGGACTCGCACGCGGTGTACTACCTGCATCAGCAGGGCGTCACGCGGCTGGATGTGGTCAATTACATCTCGCACGGCATCACCAAGGCGCCCCAGGGCGAAGAGAAAGCCAAGTCGCAGGGCGATCAGGATTCGGAAAGTTCCGAAGGCCGCGAGCAGAGCTCGCCGCTGGAGCAGTACACGCAGAACCTGAACGTGCTGGCGCGCGACGGCAAGATCGATCCGCTGATCGGCCGCGAACCTGAGGTCGAGCGCGTGATCCAGGTGCTGTGCCGCCGGCGCAAGAACAATCCGCTGCTGGTCGGCGAGGCCGGCGTCGGCAAGACGGCCATCGCCGAGGGCCTGGCATGGCGCATTTTCAAGGGCGAAGTGCCCGAGATCCTGGAAAAAGCCACGGTGCACTCGCTGGACATGGGGGCGCTGCTGGCCGGAACGAAGTACCGGGGCGATTTCGAGCAGCGGCTGAAAGCCGTGCTGAAGCAGCTCAAGGCCAGCCATAACGCGATCCTGTTCATCGACGAGATCCACACGCTGATCGGCGCCGGCTCGGCTTCGGGCGGCACCCTGGATGCCTCCAACCTGCTCAAGCCGGCCCTGTCGACCGGCCAGTTGAAGTGCATCGGGGCGACCACGTACAACGAATATCGCGGGATCTTCGAGAAGGATCACGCGCTGTCACGGCGCTTCCAGAAGATCGACGTGTCCGAGCCGACCGTGCAGCAGACGATCGAGATCCTGAAGGGCTTGAAGTCCCGCTTCGAGGAGCACCATGGGGTCAAGTACTCGACCGGCGCGATCACGGCGGCCGCCGAGTTGTCGGCCCGCTTCATCAACGATCGGCACCTGCCGGATAAGGCGATCGACGTGATCGACGAGGCCGGCGCCGCTCAGCGGATACTGCCGCTGTCCAAGCGCAAGAAGACGGTCGGCAAGAACGAGGTCGAGGACATCATCGCGAAGATCGCGCGCATTCCGCCGCAGACGGTTTCGAGCGACGACCGCACACAGCTGAAGAACCTGGACCGGAACCTGAAGAACGTGGTGTTCGGGCAGGACCAAGCGATCGAGGCGCTTGCCGCGGCCATCAAGATGGCCCGCTCCGGCCTGGGGCGGCCCGAGAAGCCGATCGGCGCGTTCCTGTTTTCAGGTCCTACCGGGGTTGGCAAGACCGAGGTGGCACGCCAGCTGGCGTTCACGCTGGGCATCGAGCTGATCCGCTTCGACATGTCGGAGTACATGGAGCGCCATGCGGTGAGCCGTCTGATCGGCGCGCCGCCGGGATACGTCGGATTCGACCAGGGTGGATTGCTGACCGAGGCGATCTCGAAGAAGCCGCACGCGGTGCTGCTGCTGGACGAAATCGAGAAGGCGCACATGGACATCTTCAACATCCTGTTGCAGGTGATGGACCATGGGACGCTGACCGATAACAACGGGCGCAAGGCGGACTTCCGCAACGTGATCGTGATCATGACCACCAACGCGGGCGCCGAGGCGCTGCAAAAGGGTTCGATCGGATTCAGCTCGAACCGGGCGCCGGGCGATGAGATGGCCGAGATCCGGCGCATGTTCTCGCCGGAGTTCCGCAACCGCCTCGATTCGATCATCAGCTTCCGTGCGCTGGATGAGCAGGTGATCCTGCGCGTGGTTGACAAGTTCCTGATGCAGCTGGAAGAACAGCTGCACGAGAAGAAGGTCGACGTCACCTTCAGTGAGACGCTGCGCAGCTACCTCGCCAAGAAGGGCTTCGACCCGGTGATGGGCGCGCGGCCGATGGCACGCCTGATCCAGGACACCGTGCGCCGCGCGCTGGCCGACGAGCTGCTGTTCGGGCGCCTGGTCAACGGCGGAAAAGTCGACGTCGATGTGGACGAGAACGGCGGGGTGAAGCTGGACTTCCCGCCGGCCGATAACGGCGACGCGCCGCAACCGGAGCGCGGCGAGCCGGTGCTGTCGGAATAGCTACCCCTGCCATGCTCCTGTCGCTCGCGCGGCGCTGCCGGCTGTTATGGCTGGCCGCAGCGCTGGGCGCCGTTGCCGCGAGCGTTGCCGCCCAGCCCGCCCACGCGGCCGACGAAGCAGCGTCAGCCGCGAAGGCGGCGGCGCCTGAAGTGGGCCTGTGGCAGACGATCAGCGACAAGACCGGCAAGCCCCAGGGCTACATCCGGGTCCAGCTGGTCGGTGACGAGCTGCGCGGAGTCATCGAGCGCGGCATGCCCGGCGATGATCCGAACGAGTTGTGCGGCAAATGCCCGGGCGAGCGCAAGAACCAGAAGAAGATCGGGATGACGATCATGACCGGCCTGCACCACAAGGATGACTGGTGGGGCGGCGGCGAGATCCTGGACCCGGACGACGGGTCGATCTACCGCTGCAAGGTCCGCGCCGTCGATTCGGGCCGCAAGCTCGAAATGCACGGCTATATCGGCATTTCCCTGCTGGGGCGAACGCAGACCTGGCTGCGCGTCGAATAACTTATCCGCCTGCGACCTGTTCCAGGAGCAGCTGCCGTACCGCGTCCAGCTCGCGTTCCAACGCCGGCAGCAACAACATGGCGTCACTGATCTGTCCGCACCGCGCCAGTTGCTCGGCCTCCTGGCACAGCTGACCGAGGCCGAGCGCGCCCAATTCGCGACTGCTGCCGCCCAGCGAATGGGCCGCCCGGCTCATCTCGGGCGCATTGGCCGACGAGGCGGCCTGGCGCAGCCTGGCCATGGTGCCCGGCGCCGTGCCCAGGAACAGCCGGATGACGCGTTCGGCCAGATCCGGCCCGGCGCTCTTGAGCGAGCGCACCGCGGCCAGGTGGCTTGGATCCAGTCGCACGGCTGGCTTCGCGCCGGGCCCGCTTTGCGGTCCCGGCGCGACGGGCGGCGAGCCCGCCCTTGGGCGTCTGACGGATCTATCGTCCGCAGCGGCGCCCTCCTTCGCCCTTCGGGCTTCGGAGGGTGAATGCGGTTCGGAGGGCATCCATCGCTCCAGCACGGCCCGCAGGCCGTCCAGCGAGAACGGCTTGGTAAGGTGATCGTCCATGCCGGCCGCAATGCTCGCATCCCGATCGCCATGCATCGCGTGCGCCGTGACCGCGATGATCGGGATATGGGCCGGGCGTTCATCGATGCCCGCGCCTAACGCCCGGCGCTGGGCCTCGCTGGCGCGGATGGCGGCCGTGGCGCCGAAGCCATCCATCTCCGGCATCTGGCAATCCATCAGCACCAGGTCAAAGTGGGAAGTCGCCACCGCGGTGACGGCCTGGGCCCCATTGCTCACGATGGTCAGATCGCACCCGATTGCTTCGATCATGGCCTCGGCCACGGCCTGGTTCACCGGGTTGTCCTCGGCCAGTAGCACCCGGCCACGCAGGCGCTGCGCGGTGGACGGCGTTCCGCCTGAGACCGGCACGGACCCGGCTTTCCGGCGCAGCGTCTCGGCGATTCGCCGATACAGCTCCAGGCGCCGCACCGGCTTGGTCAGATAGCAGCCGATTCCCAGGTCGCGAGCTGCGGTTCCTTCCCCTTCCGCGTGCAGCGAGGTCAACATGATCAGCGGCAGTCGAGCGAGCCTGGGCTCGCGTCGAATGGCCGCGGCGAGCGCGAGTCCGTCCATCCGGGGCATCTTCATGTCCAGGATCGCCACCTGGTACGGCTGGCCGGCCACAGCGGCGGCCACGGCCGCTTGCAGACCCTGTTGCCCGTCCGGCTCGGCATGGACCAGCATGCCGGCCGCCTGGGTCTGCTGGCACAGGATCTCGCGGTTGGTCGGATTGTCTTCCACGATCAGCGCGCGCACGCCGCGCAGGTCCGGGGCCAACGTGACCCAGGTGTCGGCGGCAAGCTGCAACGGGATGTGGAACGTGAACGTGGAGCCCTGGCCCGGCACGCTGGTGGCGGTCAGGCGGCCACCCATCATTTCGATCAGCTGCCGTGAAATGGCCAGGCCAAGCCCGGTACCGCCGAACTTGCGCGTGGTCGAACTGTCAGCCTGCGAAAACGGCTGAAACAGGCGGGCCATCACACTGGGCTCGATTCCAGGACCGGTGTCGGTGACTGAAAATGCCAGATCGCAGGTGCGCGCACCGGACTCCGGTGTCTGGCTGCTGGCGCCGTCGAGCCTGGACTGGTCGACCTGCACCAGAACCTCGCCGTGCTGGGTGAACTTCACTGCATTCGACAGCAGGTTCACCAGCACCTGCCGCAGGCGGACCGGATCGCCTCGCGCGTGCGCCGGCACCGCTGCGCCGAAACGGCACAGGACCTCGAGCCCCTTGCGGTGCGCGGTCTGGGCGATCAGCTCGGAGACGTCCTCGACCAGCTCCCGCAGGTCGAAATCGACGTTCTCGAGCTCGATGCGGCCGGCTTCGATCTTGGAGAAATCCAGGATGTCGTCGATCACGCGCAGCAGCGCTTCGCCGGAGCTGTGAACGCTCTGCACGAAGCGCAGCTGCTTGTCGTCGAGCGCGGTTTGCAGCAGCAGCTCGGTCATCCCGAGCACACCGTTCATCGGCGTCCTGATCTCATGGCTCATGTTGGCCAGGAACTGCGATTTGGCCTTGCTGGCCGCTTCCGCTCCCTCCTTGGCCTTGGTCAGTTCGGCGGTACGCGCCGCAACTTCATGCTCCAGGCTTTCCCCGTGTCGCTGCAGAGCGGCATCGCGCGCCTGGATCTCGCTCAACATGCCGTTGAATTCCTGGATCAGCACGCCGATCTCGTCGCGGTTGCCCGGCGGGGCGCGCAGCGAATAGTTTCGCTCGGCCGAAACCTGTTCGGCCATCGCCGCCAGGTTCAACAGTGGCTGCGTCATCCCGTTGTGAACGCGACTTGACACCAGGTAGGCCAGCAGCAGCGACAAGACCCAGACGATCAGCGCGGCCCCGATTCCCCAGTGCAACTCCTTGTACCACTGACCCAGGCTATACACCGTCTCGACGCGCCCGATGGTCTC
>DATBCI010000108.1:0-2000 GCA_036270555.1 Burkholderiaceae bacterium | reverse complement strand
CACCGGATCGCGCATCGCGTTCGAGAACTTCGCGCCGCGTCCGGCTTGTCGCTCGAAGCGCTCGCATCCTGCACCGGGGTCAGCCGCTCGATGATTTCCGTCATCGAGCGAGGTGAAAGCAGTCCCACGGCCGTGGTCCTGGAGAAGCTCGCCACCGGCCTCGGGGTCACGCTCGCCGCGCTGTTCGAAGTCCCGAATGCGCGGGCCGAGCCCGTTGCCCGATCGGAAAATCAACCGCAGTGGCGCGACCCGCAGTCCGGATATGTCCGCCGCAACGTGACCCCCGGCGGTTTCGATTGGCCGACCCAGATTGTCGCCGTGCGTTTCCCGCCCGGTGCGCGCGTGGCCTACGAAACCGCGGGCCGCCGCCTGCGCGTGGACCAGCAGGTCTGGGTGCTCGAGGGTGCCATCGACGTCACGGTCGGGACGGATCGCCATCGGCTTCGGTCGGGCGATTGTCTTGCGTTCGTGCTCGACCGGCCGGTCGCGTTTCACAACCGGGCGCGCAAGCCCGCTCGCTACGCGGTGGTCGTGACGGCCAGGCCCGACAGCAGAGGATGACACAAGGGTGATGCATTGAGTTCGACCGGCCTCGTGGTGCAGCGTGTCTCGACGGTGACGCCAGCCCAGCTGGACGGGCTGGTACAGTTGCTGATCGACTGCGTGGAGGGTGGGGCGTCCGTCAGCTTCATGCACCCGCTCTCGGAAGACAAAGCACGGGCATTCTGGCGGCGGGTCATCGACGGCGTCGCGAACGGCCAGCGAGCGTTGGTGATCGCACAGCAGGACGATGCGGTCGTCGGCACCGTGCAACTGGTGCTCGATCAACCCGAGAATCAGCCGCATCGGGGCGATCTGTCGAAGATGCTGGTGCACCGCCGGGCCCGGTGCCAGGGCGTTGGTGCTGCGCTGCTGCGCCAGGCGGAGGACGCCGCCCGCGAATCGGGAAAGACGCTGCTGGTGCTGGACACCGCCAGCCGCGACGCGCAGCGCCTGTACGAGCGGATGGGTTGGCAGCGCTGCGGCCACGTGCCGGACTACGCATTGCTGCCCTTTGGCGGTTTGTGCGGAACGACGTTCTACTATCAAAGGCTTTAGTACTGCGCCGCCTCGGCCTCTTGAGGCAACGTGCGGCACTGGTGCGCGCGCTCGCCAATGATCTGCGCCAGACGCTGCGCGCCGGGGCCTGCGTAGTCGCGGTCGGCAAACACGAGGTACAGCTCACCTGACACCCTGGCGCCCTCGCGCAGCGGCAGTGGTTTGAGCAGCCCGCTGTCCAGCTCGTTTTGGATCATTACCTCCGGAAACCAGGCGAACCCGAGGCCCATGCACGCAGCGTGAATCGACGTCGCTTTGTGGCTCACGGTCCAGATCTGCTCGGCTCCGACCCGACTGCCGCTGCGCCGCTGGCTGCCGCTGTCTCGAATCAGCAGGTGGCGATGTTTGCGCAGATCCTGCAACGTCAGCTCGCGACCCAATTGGTGCAGCGGATGGCCGGGGTGGGCCGCAGCAACGAAGTTCAGCCGCATCAGCGCATCTCCCACGAAGCCCGGCGGGATCTGCGAGCAAATCGCCAGATCGACCTTGCGTTGCAGCAGCATCTCCTCGGTGCCTGTCAGCACACTTTCATACAGCTCGATTCGAGTTTGCGGTCGCTCATCGGCGAAGCGCGCGAAGCATTCCAGCAGCAGCCAGGTGGGAAAGATGATTTCCACCGCCAGCCGCAGCTCGGGCTCCCAGCCGGCCGCCAGCGTGCTGGCCGCGCTCTCCAACGAGCCGGCCTCGTCCAGTAGTGCCTTGGCGCGCCGGTAGAGCACCTGCCCGGTGGCGGTGAGGTGCGCCTTGCGCCCCATCACCTCGAACACCTTGACGCCCAGCACCGCCTCCAGCTTCTGCACGGCATAGGTCACTGCCGACTGGCTTTTGTGAAGCGATTCAGCCGCTTGGGCGTAGCCACCGGCGTCGACCACGGCCATCAAGGCGCGCCATTGGTCGAGCGT
>DATBCI010000107.1:0-10853 GCA_036270555.1 Burkholderiaceae bacterium | reverse complement strand
CGGTTTGAAAGGGAGCCGCTGCTCGCTGTCCGCCTGGCAGGGGGTGTCGTCATCCCCGCCCCACTGCCACGCGCTTCGCTTGCGCGCTGCAACGTCGTAAACATCGACCTGATAGGCGGCGTACAGACATCGGTGCGAGATGCCCAGGAACGCGCGTTCAAATATCCCGTATCCAGGCTTGAACACCTGAAATCTGTCCGACACCGAAGCCGAAAGGATGACCAGCGTGTCGATTCCCTGAATGGCCGCCAGATCCCACAGGAGCTTGCCCTTGTCGGCGGCCAGCTGATCCTCGCTGTAGGACGAGCGATTCAAGGCGGTCGCCGCGAACCGCCCGTCGCGACCGAAAATGGCCAGCGCCTGCGAAACCGCGTATGAGTCCACCTTCCAGTCAGGCACCGCAGCGGAGAACTCCGCGTTGCTGAACGCGGTCGTGCCGACGGAAATCCCGTAGACCGTGTCCCCGAGGAAGGAAGCAACGCCGATCTTCTTGATGCGAGCGGCCTCCTCCCTCGCGACCGGACGCTTCACATCCGGCGTCGCGCAGCCGCCCAGAACAGCGGCCAGCACCGCAGCCGCAAACAATCTTTGCACGAATGTCCCCTCCGATTTTTTCGCAGGGAGATTCTAGTTGGCGCGCGCCCGTTCGAGGCACCGCGCATTCGTCGAATTTCGTTTTCCTGTTCAAGGAACAACCAGATCGGTCAAGGCCGACACCGCTCCGGTCGCATCGGCGCGCGTCAGAATGTAGCCGCCCTTGACCGCGAAGCGCTGCCCCATCCCCAGACTCAGCGATGCGAGCATCGGATGGGGCACCACGCTGCCCGCCGAGTACTCGATACGCTCGATCAGGCGCTCCGACGTGAAGTCGCCGCCGTTCGTTTTGACCGCCTCATCGATCAGACTCATCACGAAATACGTGTTGGCCTGCAGCAGCGGCTCACTCTGGGTCAGATGATGCGACCTCATCCACGCGGCCCAGCGTGCCGACGCCGGCGTCGCCGGATCCAAGGTCGAGACAAACCTGAGTTTTCCGCTCAGGCGCGGATCGGACGCCGGCAGCCTGCCCGAGTAGGGGTTGGCAGCCAAAAAAATCGGTGGCAGGTCCCTTTCGCCCGCAACTTCGGCCAGCCCTGCCAGGTCGGGATCGTCCATCCAAAGCACCAGCGCGCCAGTGCCCTTTGGATCCAGCACCTGCCGCCAGTACTCGGCCGGGATCCTGGCTCCGGGCTGGAGCACCAGATCGGTCACCCGGCGGCTCGCTGCTCCGCGGTTGCCAATGGCCTGACGCAGGGCCGCGGCCGGCTCGTAGCCGCTCCAGTCGCCCGGCAGGATCTGGACGATGCGCCCGGCCGAGAATTCCCGGGCGTGATCGTTGAAGTAGCGCGCGAGAATCTGCGCCTTGAGCACCGATCCCCTGTCGAAGTACAGCGTGTAGAACGCGGCGGCGCCGGATACCGGGACGTTGGTGTTCGGGAACAGGCACGGCACCTTGACCTGCTGGCAGAACTGATGGACCGGCAGCCACGTGTCGGCACTCAAGCCTCCGACCAGTGCAAAAACAGGCCGCTGCTTGTAATAGGCCTGCAACTGGGAGCGCCGGTTCTGCGCCGTGCCGCTGAGCGTCCAGACGTGAAGTTGCCAGCGCATTGAAGAGGCTGCTCCCTGCGTCGGCGCCGTGGGGCGTGCGCTTTGCTCGGCAGAAACGGAAGCCGAACCGCCGTTCAGCTCGTTCAAGTATCCCTGCATCACGTCGAGCATCGCCTGCCTGGACGCTGGCGGCACATCCTCGGCGACCACGGTCCCAAGATGAATGACCGAGTCGACCACTCCGGGTGAAGGCCGTGCCACGAGTGTCTTGAGGTAATCGATCAGCCCGGCGAGCTCATCCGGTTGCATCGGATAACGCGGCATCAGTGGGCTCAATTCGCGGCCGTCCGGATCGATGCCGTCGCGGATCGCCGCGGCCAGCGTCTCGTCGGTATAGGCCCTGCGTACGCCCGGCTTCGGCGCGTATAGCGCGGCCGCGGTCAGCGGTGGGATCGTCTGCTGGCCTTCACGTGCGCCCAGGCCCGATCGCTGATGGCAATTGGCGCAGGCGGTCTGGCCCGGCGCCACGGGCGAACCGGCGCGGGTCGCCGTCAGCTGGCGATAGCCGGGCAAGACGCCCTTTCGGTAGATGCTGATCCCGACCGACTGGTCGGACTGATCGTAGGTCAGGTCGTCCCACATGCCACCCGGGCCGGTTTCCTTCATGCCGGCCCCCATACCGCCCATCGCCTGGCCGGCAGCGGGTCCGGCCACCAACAGCAGGCAGGCCAGCAGCGCGCCACCGACAAGCCGGGAAACGATCGGAGGGTCCATGGCGATGCCCAGCGAATCGGCCTGCGCAATCAGGGAGCAGAGTGCATCGCCCGGTACTCGCGAGCCAGGGCCGTGGGAGTCACCAGTCCCTCGAAGCGGATCCAGGGTTTTGCCTGCGACGTCCTGATGAAGACGAGGGCCACGTGGTCCATCTTGTTGGCGCGATAGGCGTCGAACGCTTTCTGAACCTCCGCGACATCGTTTGGACTGCCCGTCAGGAACTGCCACTGGGCGCCGGCCTGGTAAGTCTGGGCATAAGCACGCAGGACCTTCGGCGTGTCGTATTCCGGATCAATCGAGATGGACACCATGCGCAGCCCGACGGCCTCGGACCCGAGTTCGCGCTCGACCTGCGCGAAGGTTTCGCTCAGCAGCGGACAGACCGCGGTACAGCTGGTGTAGATGAAATCCAGCATCACCGGCTCCTTCACCTCCAGCAAGGGGCGCAGGGCGACACTCTTGCCGTTTGTATCCTTCAGCATCACGTCGGGCACGGAATAGGTGTGCTCGGTGCGCTCAACAGGGGCGCCAGAGGTAGCGGCCTGGTGATGGTGATGAGCGCGCTGTGCGGACTCCTGCGCGGGCGCATTAGCGCACATCGCCGCCAGCAACAACAGGGCCGGCCCGACCCGGCGCCGGGACTGCGTTATCCCCGCTGCCCATGAACCACCCCAGCCTCTTGCCGGGCGATCGCGCTGCCATGCCTCGTTCACCTTGCACCGTCCTAATGCTGATGCGCCGGCATCGGCTGCGGGTCCAAACGAAAGACGTACGGGAACTCGACCTGCCCTGCCCGTCCGCCGGCCTTGAATGCGATCTTGACCCGGTAGTCGCCCGTCCTCGGCAGCCTGACGCCAAGGCGGAAGAGGCCATTCGGCTGCACGGCCATCGAGCCGCGCTGGACCACGTCCTCGGCAAGCACCACGATCGAAACGTCGCCTTGCTTCACCAACGCGCCGGACTTGTCATCCTTGAGCGTAACCGTGAAAGCGTGGTTCGGATCGCCGGGTTTGAGCTTCGCCGGGTCCTGCGCCTGCAGCACGTAAAGCCCCACTCGCAGGCCATTGACGGTCTGGTTGCCCACCACGCCGCCCAGCATGTCCCACGGCACTGTGACCGTGCCGTCGGAGCCCGTGTGGCCCATGTCCGATTCCGTCAGGTCGGGCCCCGGTGAAGCCCGCGCCGCCGTCGCTCCAGGATCCGGCTGCGCAGCGCCAGCCGCGATCGCCAGCCCCAAGCTCAGCGCGGCTGCCGCTGCCGATAACCTTGGAACGATGCTGTTCATTGTTCTGCCACCGTGACGTGTTCCTGTTTGAGGGCGCCGATGACCACCGTGATCCTGGCACCCGATTTCAGACGCTCGTGACGATTGTCGATCACGATGTAGCTCGAGCCGCCGCCCTTCGGCAGCCTGACCTGCGCCGCCGGGCCAATTCGCACCAGGTTCAGGACGAAGAATTTCTCGCCAGTCGCCTCGTCGACGACATACGTATCCTTCTCATCGACCGGGAGCCACTGGGTCGACTTCGGCCGCGGCAGGCGGAAACGCACCTGCACCATCGAGCCGTTGCCGGCCAGGAAGGCCCGGTCGACCGTCAGCGCTGACGCCGCGGACTCGGACTTGGCGGAATCCGCCCTCGGGGAAGCGACGCGTGCGTTGGCCGGTCCGTCGTCCGGTTCCGCCCGGCCTTGCACTGCGACGCACGAGGCGGCCACGGCCCAAACGACGCCTGCAATCGTTACTCTCGGTGCCATGCTTGCTCCAAGATCTCTGGGGCGGGCATCGCGCCCGCCCCGGTTGACGGCCGATATCGCAGCCAATCAGGCGATGAGGTTCAGGCCGCGATCAGCTGCACTTTCCATTGGTGCTGACCGCCCGGATGATCGAAATCGCGCCGCCGGGATAAACGCCGCTGTTCGTGACGGTGTAGTCGTAGTGGCTGTGCACCGGCCAGATCTGGACGCTCATATCGGTGCCGCCGGGAAAGAGCGTCTTGCCGTCATTGAATCCGAGGGCGGAAGATGGCGGCTCTGGAACGATGACGCCCGGGAAATTTTCCCAGGCCGAAGAGCCAACCGGCCCCGTGGTAACGCCACCGCCCATGTACTCGCCCGGCGTGTGCGATGCGACCGAGTCCTGCCCATAACCCGACAGGCAGTCCGGAGCGACGATCACGTCGTATGTCTTGCCGGACGCTACGTTCAGCGTCTGCTGCGGGTGCTGCTGCCCCAGCGGAAGCGGCTCCGCGTCCTCGCCCACCTGGGTCATCAGGAAACCATGAAAGTGATGCGCGTTGTGGGTGAAACCCATGCCGACCACTCGAACCAGGAACCGCGGGCCGGTACCCGGAGCGGCGCCCCGGTCGCCCAGCCGGACGTTGATGAAGGTGGCATACGTGGCCAGGTTGTTGCTGCCTGCGAGGTGACCGTCCGGGGGTCCTGCGCCAGGGCCCGGATAGCCGACGCCCGAATAGGTCGGAAGCAGCGTATCGGGCCACGCGCGCCCGTTGACCAGCCAGTAGCGGGGCAGGAAGTCGCTCGGATTGAATGAATTGAGCGGAATGCAGCGAGAAACGCCGCCCTGGTTGTTCTTCAACTCGAACTGGGTCGTGCCGTCTGGGAGCGCGGGACAGTTGAACGTGTTGTGCGTGTCGTTTTCCGGGTTTGCGCCAAAGTTCGTCAGGACGCCTTCGTGCCAGACCGGGTCGATTTCGGTCAGCAGCATGATGTATTCCTGCGGCTTGCCGTTGGGCCCGTCGTCGAACACGTCGTTGTTGGCGCCGCCGTACACGCTGTTCTTCTGCGCCGTGTAGATGCTGGGGTAGTTCCCCTGCACGTTCTGGTTCCATTGCGTCGGACGAATGATCAGCGCGCCGTACATGCCCATCTGCACGTGTTCGCTGGCCTCGACGTGGCAGTGATACATGAAGGTTCCGGGACGCTCGGCCTTGAAGTAGTAGGTGGCCGCGTAGCCGATCGGAACCGCCCAAGCGGACTCGTTGAAGCCGTCGTTCTGCGCGGCGCTCTTCAGGCCGTGCAAGTGGATCGTATGCGGGTCGCCCGCCACGGCGCTGTTACCCGTCCCGCCCGCCTTGTTACCGATGTTCGACAGCGTGACAAAGACGTCGTCGCCCACGTTGACGTCGATGATCGGCGCGGGCAGCGTGGCCTGCCCCTGCAACCGGGCGACGGCCGCAGCATTGCACTTTGCAAGATTCGGAAAGGTGTTCGGCTGAAAGTTGCCGGCGTTACCGGTCGCCGGAGTCCCGGATTTCGCACAGGCGCCTGGCGCCGTGTCGGCGACGAAGCCGCGAATCCAGACCCACAGCGGAGCACCCGCTCCGGCGCCATCGTCCGGCATCGCGACCCAGCCATCGGTAGCGGCCAGGTACATATCGCGAACCGCCCCCTGCGCGGATCCCGCAATCCCCAGCGCGAGCAGCGCGCTGCATAGCGACAACGTTTTCTTCATTTTCGACTCCCCATTCATGGTGACCTGCACCTCAGTCTTACGTGGCGTTAACCCAATTCACGTGCCGTTAATCCGAGCGGGTTAGATTATTTGCGGGGTGCGATGGACAGCATTGACCTGAGTCAATCGAAGGCTAAGAATCGTTTACGCAGGGGAACACTCCTACTACGCTGACGTTGGATCGTCTTTCGTTGGCGATCGCCGCGTCGAACGGGCACGCGCCTCCGGTGAGCTGCGCGGGCTACTGCCGTCGTTGCGACAGCGGTTCGGATCTGCTGGCCCAGCGCGCGACGATCGCCTGCAACGCGTCCAGCCCATCGGTCAAGGCCGCCGGGCCCGGCTGCAGAATCAGCGGGGACTTGATTTCGTGCAGCTCGCCGTCGCGGACCGCGGTAATCCGCGGCCAGCCAGGGCGCGCCGCCACCTGCTCGGGCCGGAATTTCTTTCCGCACCACGAGCCGATGATCAGATCGGGATCAGCGTCGATGACGTCGTCTGGATTCGACACGATCCGCCCCTGCGCCAGGCTGCTCGATGAGCGATCGGCGAAGATATCGCGGCCGCCGGCGATCTCGACCAGCTCGGACACCCAGCGAATGCCGCAGATCAGCGGCTGGTCCCACTCCTCGAAGTAAACCCGCGGCCGTCCGGGCAACCGGGCCGCGGCCTCGCGCGCGCGATCAATACGGGCCTCCAGATCCCGCGCGTAGCGTTCGGCCGGCTCGTGAACGCCGACCAGCGCTCCGAGGCGCCGTATGTAGGCCAGGATGCCCGCCACCGAGCGGTGATTGGCGATCCATACCTCCACGCCCTTCTTGATCAGGGCCTGCGCGATGTCCGCCTGGATGTCGGAAAAGCCGATCGCCAGGTCGGGCTGCAGCTCGAGGATCTGCTCGACCTTGGCGCTGGTGAACGCAGACACCTTGGGCTTTTCCCTGCGCGCCTGCGGCGGGCGCACTGTGAAGCCCGAGATACCGACGATTCGATGCTGCTGGCCGAGCGCGTAGAGGACCTCGGTCGGCTCCTCGGTCAGGCAGACGATTCGTTGCGGGCCTTCGGTCATCGTCGAGGCGCGCTGCCCGAGCGGTCACATGCTGCGCCGGTAGCGCCCACCGACCTCATACAGGGCGTTGCTGATCTGGCCCAGCGAGCAGTACCGCACCGCGTCCATCAGCACCTCGAAGACGTTGCGGTCGTC
The DNA here is from genome assembly GCA_036270555.1 of Burkholderiaceae bacterium. Taxonomy (GTDB): domain Bacteria; phylum Pseudomonadota; class Gammaproteobacteria; order Burkholderiales; family Burkholderiaceae_F; genus VBCK01. The sequence continues at coordinate 3,819 of DATBCI010000107.1, read as the reverse complement.
GATGACGGCCTGCCGCAGCCTGGACAGCCAATCGGGACCTCGGGCCCGGTGCCGCTGGTGGAAATCCTCCAGGCGTTTCAACTGGCTTTGCTTCTCCTGCTCGGAGGAACGGGCCAGTTCGATCTCCTGCGCAGCCGCGCTCGCATGCGGATTGCGGAATGTGTTGACTCCGATGATCGGATAGGAGCCGTCGTGCTTGCGGCGCTCGTACAGCAGGCTCTCCTCCTGGATCTTGCCCCGCTGGTAGCCGGTCTCCATCGCCCCCAGCACGCCGCCGCGGTGGCTGATCGCATCGAACTCCTTCAGCACCGCCTCTTCGACCAGGTCGGTCAGCTCGTCGATGATGAACGCGCCCTGGTTCGGGTTTTCGCTCTTCGCCAGTCCCCACTCGCGGTTGATGATCAGCTGTATCGCCATCGCCCGCCGCACCGACTCCTCGGTCGGCGTCGTGATGGCTTCGTCATAGGCATTCGTATGCAGGCTGTTGCAGTTGTCGTAGATCGCGATCAGCGCCTGCAGCGTGGTGCGGATGTCGTTGAACGCGATTTCCTGGGCGTGCAGGCTGCGTCCGGATGTCTGCACGTGGTACTTGAGCTTCTGGCTGCGCTCGCTGGCGCCGTAGCGGTTCTTCATCGCCACCGCCCAGATACGGCGTGCCACCCGCCCAAGCACCGTGTACTCGGGGTCCATGCCGTTGCTGAAGAAGAAGCTCAGGTTGGGAGCGAAATCGTCGACATGCATTCCACGCGCCAGGTAGCTTTCCACGTAGGTAAATCCATTGGCAAGCGTGAAGGCGAGCTGGCTGAGCGGATTGGCGCCCGCCTCCGCAATGTGGTAGCCGGAGATCGACACCGAGTAGAAATTGCGAACCTCGTGATGGACGAAGTACTCCTGGATGTCGCCCATCATCTTCAGGGCGAACTCGGTGGAGAAAATGCAGGTGTTCTGCCCCTGGTCTTCCTTCAGGATGTCGGCCTGGACCGTGCCGCGCACGGTCGACAGCGCCCAGTCGCGGATCTTGCCCAGTTCATCCTCGGTCGGATCCCGGCCGTTCTGGGCCTTGAACTTGGCCACCTGCTGGTCGATCGCCGTATTGAAGAACATGGCCAGGATCATCGGCGCCGGCCCGTTGATCGTCATCGATACCGAGGTATTCGGGTTGCACAGGTCGAAGCCGTCGTACAGCACGTTCATGTCGTCGAGCGTGGCGATCGATACGCCCGAATTTCCGATCTTGCCGTAGATGTCGGGCCGCCGATCGGGGTCGCATCCGTACAGCGTCACCGAATCAAAGGCGGTCGACAGGCGCTGTGCCGGCATGCCTTCGGAGACTTTCTTGAAGCGCCGGTTGGTGCGGAAGGCATCGCCCTCGCCTGCGAACATCCGGGTGGGATCCTCGTTCTCGCGCTTGAAGGCGAACACGCCCGCCGTGAACGGAAACGAGCCGGGCACGTTCTCCTTCATCAGGAAACGCAGCACCTCCCCCTCGTCCTCGAAGCGCGGCAGCGCCACCTTCGGAATCCTGCTGCCGGACAGGGTTTCGCTCACCAGCCGGGTGCTGATCTGCCGGTCGCGGATCCTGACGACGTAGTCGTTCGCCGAATACAGGGCCTTGGTGGTCGGCCACTGCTCGAGCAGCCTGGCGGCGCTCGCCGTGAGCTCGGCGCCCTTGCCGGCGATCAGTTCGTCGAAATGCTCGATGGGCTTGCTTTGCTGGCGGAACAGTTCCTTGGCCGTTCTGAGCGACTGGCGCTCGCGGGCGATGCGCGCCTGCAGTGCGACCTGCTGGTGGTAGCCGCGGACCGCTTGCGCGATCTCGGCCAGGTAGCGGGCTCTTTCGGGCGGCACCGTCGCATGCAGTCGCGACGATGCCTTCACCGCCACTCGGGGCAGGCGCCCGGTGCGGGTCTTCAGGCCCTTGTCCCGCAACGAATCGATCAGCCCGTGGTACAGCGCGGTGACACCGTCGTCGTTGAAGCGGCTGGCTTGCGTGCCGAACACCGGCATGTCTTCGGCCGGCGTGGAAAACAGTCCGCGATTGCGCTGGTACTGCTTGCGCACGTCGCGCAGCGCGTCCTCCGCGCCCTTGCGGTCGAACTTGTTGATCGCGACGAAATCGGCGAAATCCAGCATGTCGATCTTCTCGAGCTGGCTGGCCGCACCGAATTCGGGAGTCATCACGTACATCGACAAATCGACCAGCGGCACGATGGCGGCGTTGCCCTGCCCGATGCCGGAAGTCTCCACGATGATCAGATCGAAGCCGGACACCTTGCAGGCCGCAATCACTTCGGCCAGCGAAGCCGATACTTCGGTGCCGCTGTCGCGCGTGGCCAGCGACCGCATGTAGATGTGTTCGTGGTCGATCGCATTCATGCGAATGCGGTCACCCAGCAAGGCCCCGCCGCCGCGCCGGCGTGAGGGATCGATCGACAGCACGGCCAGCTTGAGGTGATCCTCCTGATCCAGGCGCAAGCGGAGCACCAGCTCATCGGTCAGCGAACTCTTGCCGGCTCCACCGGTGCCGGTGATGCCCAGCGTCGGTATCCGGAGGTCGCTCGCCGCAGCCCGCAGCGATGCCCTCGCGTTCTCCTCGTACGTGCCGTTTTCCAGCGCCGTAATCACGCGCGCCAGCTGGCGGTAACCACCTGAGCGCAGCGCAGCCTGGATATCGCCTTGAGCCGGGGCCTTGCCCGCCAGGTCGAAGTCCGATTTCTCGATCAGGTCGTTGATCATGCCCTGCAGTCCCAGCACGGCGCCGTCCTGCGGCGAGTAAAGGCGGGCAACGCCGTAGTCGTGCAATTCGCGAATCTCGTGCGGAACGATGACTCCGCCCCCTCCGCCGAACACCTTGATGTCGCTGCCGCCGTTTCGGCGCAGAAGGTCGATCATGTATTTGAAGTATTCGACGTGTCCGCCCTGGTAGCTGGTTATCGCGATGCCCTGCACGTCCTCCTGCAGGGCCGCATTCACGATCTCGCCCACGGACCGGTTGTGTCCGAGATGGATGACCTCGATGCCGCTGGACTGCAAAATCCGCCGCATGATGTTGATCGACGCATCGTGTCCGTCGAACAATGCCGCCGCGGTCACGAAACGGATCTTCTGATGCGCCTTGTACGGCTGCAGTTTCTTGCTTTCGGAGTGGTCGGTCATCGGAGTTCCTCGAACCGGATCGGGTGGCGGCGGCGCTGTCGGTCGGCATGGCGCGCGCCCGCGCACATGTTAGGACGGCATCCGCTCGTTTCACATTGCAAGATGCGACAGTGATCGTGCATAATCCGCCAATCGCTTCCCGGGTTTAACCGACTCGCATGTCGCCCTCCGGGCTGACCCGCTCCCGCGCCACGGTCGCGATCGGCTTCGTGACCGGAATGCTGTCCGGGATGCTGACTCGAAGAATCGATTGCGGCAAGCTCCTGGCCGAGGCGCAGATCGCTCCGAGCGACCTGGACGACCCGGGCGCCCGCGTGCCAATCGGCAGTTACGCCACTCTGTACAACCTGGCGGTGGAGGCGTTACAAGACGAAGGCTTCGCGCTTTTCTCGCTACCGGTTCGGGTCGGGTCGTTCGAGTTCCTGTGTCGAAGCGTGCTCAGCAGCCAGTCGCTTGCCGCAGCATTGGATCGGGCCTGCCGCTTCCTGCACCTGGTCGTTCCCGATCTGTCGATCACGGTCGGCGCCGGGCCCGGGACCTCGGAGTTGCGATTCGCCGAGGTGCGTCCGCTGCAGCGCGAACGCGACGATCCGCGGCGGGTGTTCGCGCTGGAATGGATTCTTCGCTGGTTGCACGGCCTGGCCTGTTGGCTGGTGAACCGCG
>DATBCI010000106.1:0-27703 GCA_036270555.1 Burkholderiaceae bacterium | reverse complement strand
GCAGGCGTGCGCCGCCTCCTCACCGACCGGGCACTCGAACGCGTTGTGGGTGCTGGTCGACATCGGATGCAACAAAGGGCTCAACGTGGTGCCTTCGCTTCAATGCGACGCCACCCACCAGGACGCCATACTGAAGGACCGCTGTGGCACGACCCATTACCTGCTGATTGCCACGGCGCGCCGAACCGGAGTCGAAAGTCCGGAGTTGCTGCGCGACGACGAGCCGGACTACTTCGCCCAGGCCTGGGCGGCACGCGACCGCGTGATCTCGGCCTCGGGTCGATCGGATGTGGGGACCGATGAGCTCGGACTGGCCATCAATTCGCGCTGGGGCCGATCGCAAGACCAGCTGCACATTCATATCGATTTCATCAAGCCGCAAGTTCGCGATGCGATTGACCGGTGGCGGCGCGAGGGTGCAGCGCGCCCGGGCATCGAGCTGCTGGGCCATTCGTACCGGATCACTCATGTGGAAGCGCTGCAGCGTCCCAGCCCGTTTCAGCGGGCCGCGGGCGCCGACGACACACGGGAGCAGCGCGAAATGAATACGATCGCGGTGGTCAGCGATGGCGCATCCGGCTTCTACGTGCTGTTCGGGCGGGCCGACCTGGCCCACTTCGACCGCGGGCACGCCGAGGAGCTTCTGGTCGACCGGCACTGCGGTGCTTGAACGTGCGCCTGAACGACCGATCCGGCAACCCTGCGCGGTGACCCCGCGGCGATCCGACTGAATCGTGACGATCCTTCGTGCCCTGTGGGGCCTGGCGCTGGTTCAGACGGCCTGGCGCGCTGCGCTCATGGTCGCGTGCGCCGTCTCATTGGCACCGGCGGCCAGTGCCGCGCCGACACCATCCGGTCGCCCGCGCGTATGCCTGGTGCTGGCGGGTGGGGGCGCCCGCGGCACGGCGCACATCGGTGTCATCAAGGTGCTCGACGAGCTCAGGATCCCCGTAGATTGCATCGCCGGAACCAGCATCGGCGCGCTGGTCGGCGCCGCCTATGCCACCGGAATCAGCGGCGCGGAAATGGAGAAGATCGTGTCGGGGTTGGAAGCCGAACAGCTGTTCGTCGATCGACCACAACGCTCCGAAATCCCGATCCGCATCAAGCTCGACGAGCAGCGCAACTACATCGGGCCGGAGTTCGGGCTGCGCGGTGCCACGCTGCTGGTATCCAAGGGCCTGGTTGCCGGCGAACAACTGGAAACCACGATGCGGCGCCTGATCCGCTCGTCCGATGTGGTCCGTTTCGACGATCTGCCGATTCCGTTTCGCGCCGTGGCCACCGACCTGGTCAGCGGCGAGCCGGTCGTTCTGTCGGAGGGGGAACTGTCGCAGGCGGTACGCGCCAGCCTGTCGGTACCGATCGCTCTGGCGCCGGTGCGGTTGGATGGGCGCGTGCTGGTCGACGGTGCCCTGAGCGACAACCTCCCGCTGGACGTTGCGCAGACGATGGGGGCCGACGTTTCGATCGTGGTCGACCTGGGATCGCCGCCGGTCAGTGAGGAGGAACTGGGCACTTTGCTGGGGGTGAGCCGCCGCATCATCGATATCTCCCTGGAGCGGGCTGACAAGAGAATGCTGGAGCGGCTGGGGCCGGACGACATCCTGATCCAGCCCGAGCTCGGCAATTTCTCCTCGGCCGATTTCAGCCATTGGACGGTGCCGATCTCGTTGGGGGAGGCGGCAGCGCAAAAGGTGCGCAGCCAATTGGCCAGGCTCTCGCTGGCGCCCGACGAATACGCAGCCCTGGTCGCGCGCCGCCAGGCCGCGCTGAAGGTCGATTCGCGAGCGATCGGCGAGGTGCGGCTGGCCCCGTTCAAGCGCGTCAACCCGGACGTGGTGCGCGCAGAGATCACCACTCGGGAAGGCCAGCAGCCTGATCCGGTCAAGATGGAAACCGATGTGGTGCGCCTGTACGCAAGCGCAGATTTCGAGCGGGTCGGGTACGGATTGCTCGACGACTCCGGCCGGCGCGTGGTCAGCTTCGACGCCGTGGAAAAGTCCTGGGGTCCGAATTTCGTCAAGTTCGGTCTGGAGGGCGCCTACGATCTGCGCGGTGAGTCGCGTTTCGAGGCGCTCGGGGCGTACCGGCGCACCTGGCTCGATTCGCTCGGGGCGGAATGGCGCACCGATCTGCACCTGGGCCGGCAGGACCGTCTGTCGAACGAGCTGTACCAGCCGCTCGATATCGACCGGATCTTCTTCGTGGCGCCGTATGCCGAGGTGGATCGATATATCGAGGACGTATTCGCAAACGGGCAGCACGCCGCTCGCTACGTGGTGCATGAAGGTTTGACCGGCGTCGATGTAGGCAGTCGCGTCGGGCGTGCGGCCGAGCTGCGCACCGGGCTGGAGATTGGCCGTGTCCAGCAGCGACTCGACGAAGGTCCGCTGTCGCTGTCGCCGGGGCCGGAGAGGGTCGGGGTAGGGGGTTGGCACGTCCGCTTGCGCGCCGATGAGGTCGACCGTGTCGTGGCGCCGCGCTCCGGGTTCCAGGCTTCGGCGGGGATGTTCGCCTCGCGGGTCGCGCTCGGCGGCGAGTCCTCCTACAGCCGCTGGGACAGCAGTGGCTCGGTGGCCACCTCGCTGGGCGACAGCACGCTGGACCTCGGTGCCACGTTCAAGGGGCGTTTCGGGTCGGGCGACCTGCCGCGCTACGACGCTTTTCAATGGGGCGGGTTCCTGCAGCAGTCAGGCTACCGGATCGGTTCGCTCGACGGCCAGTCGCTGCAGTTCGCGCGCGCGATCTATCGATACAAGCTGACACCCCTGCCGTTCCTGCATGCGCTGTACGCGGGGCTTTCGCTGGAGGCCGGGCGCCTGGGCCGACCGATCGCAGCCGGCCAGCCGGCCGGGACGATGAAGTCGGCCTCGGTGTTCTTCCTGCTCGACAGCCCGCTCGGGCCCCTGTATCTCGCTTATGGCCGCGCCCGCGACAACAGCTCCAGCCTGTATCTGTACGTCGGCGAGCCGACGACCATCGAGCCGATCGTCGGCGGCCGTTAGAGCTGCTAGTCGTCGTGGGCGCCGAACAAGTCCGACATCACGGACACGCCGCTGTCGCAGGCGTGATTCAGGCAAGGCAGGCCCAAAGCGCCTTCCAGGGAACGAAGCAGCGAGAAGTGGTTGTAGGACACGTTGCTGGCGACGTTCGGGGCCTTGCGGTAGTTGGTTTCGACCGTCAGCAGGACCGTGTTCTGATTGGCCGCCGGAAACGCCGTGCCAGACGCCGGCTGGGTCGCAACGCCGCTGTAGTCATTCTCGTCCCATACGACGACGATTGCGCTGCGGCCGTCACTCCACGCCGGGGAGGCCTTGATCGCCTCGACGATATGCTGCAGCGTCGCATCGCCCTGGGCGATCAGGCCCGGGTTCAGTCCCACCACGCCGCCGTCGTCGACGCTGTCGAACGCGCAGAACGAATCGCCGTTGCCGCGTCCGTGCTGGTCGTTGCACTGGTTGGGCGCAATGAATGACAGCGAAGGCGCGCTGCCGCGCGCCAGGTCGGCATACAGGCCCGTGGTGCCATCGAAGGGCACGACGTTGCTCAAACCCATCGCCCCCTTGCCTTCCTGGACGCTCTGGAAGTAGACGAACGGGTTGTGCTTGGCCGCATACAGCTTCAGGTACCCGTTGATCGGCGAGCCTGGCGCGAAGACGCTGTTAGCCAGGTTGGCGACGTTGGGCAGTTGGGCGTTGTTCGGCAGCGAACCGGCGTTGACGTCGGTCACCGTGCCATTGCTGTAGGCGATATTGTCGGCGCCGGCAAACGGCAGACTTTCCTGGTAGCTCTTCCAGGTCTTGCCGTCGGCAACCAGCTGATCGGCGATCGACTTGCCTTCAATACCGGACTGTGCGGCCAGCGACTTTACGCCGTCGAAATTGGCCAGGTAGGCAGCTGACGGAGGCGTTACTTCGTTCCAGGCATCGACCGCCTCGGTGGGAGCATCGGTGCCGGTGCCCGCGATCGGACACACGCTGCCGCTCTCCAGGGCGTAGCCGCCAGGCACACTCCCGGCCGGGCCAAAGTCGTCCGCATTGATCTTGCCGCTGGCAAGGTTCGGGACACAAGTCGCATTGTGCCAATTGGGCGAGTTGTCGCTGCGAACACCAAAGTTCGACCCTCCGGCGATTTCCAGATAGTTGGTCGAGCTGGGATGGCCGATCGCGGAATAGTTCGTCGCATAGCTGACGTGGCCCGAACTGATCAACCCGTTCAGGTACGGTTCGTCCGGGTTGTTGACGATCTGGCCGTAGCCGTGGTTCTCCATCATGATCACGAACACGTGATCCAGATGTGGAATGCCTTTCGGCCGGGCACCTTCTGCGGCCAGGGCGTTGCTTGATAGACCAGCGAGCGCCAGCAGCGCGAGCGCGGCGGTTTTCATCGAGTTGATCTCCCAGGGAGTGGTTATTGGTCTGGTCCGCCACGCGGTGACAGCCTCGTGACGAGACGGGTCACGTTAGCGCCGGTTTGCGACCGAACCGTGACGCTGCGGGCGGCTGAAATGCGTTCCTGCTATCTTTGTTTCATATTCCGCCGCAGCGCGGCATGCCTTAAGGGAAAGGGCGCCCGTGGATCTCGAATCCGACCAGATCTTCCGGCAGATCCGTCAATGGCAGGACCAAGGCCGCGGCGTCGCGCTGGCCACCGTCGTGCGCACGTGGGGCTCATCGCCCAGGCCGGCGGGGAGCCACCTGGCCGTCGACAATAGCGGGCAATTTGTCGGTTCGGTGTCCGGTGGATGCGTCGAGGGCACCGTCATCCAGGAAGCACAGGCCGTGATTCGTGACGGCCGCATGCGGCGATTGCAATTCGGCATCAGCGACGAGCAGGCATGGGGAGTCGGACTCGCCTGTGGCGGTCAGGTCGACGTGCTGATCGAGCGGGTCGAGTGAAGCGGGATATTCTGGAGCGGCTGAGCGCGGCCGGATCGGCACGGGGGGCGCTGGCGGTCGTCACGCGGCTGAGCGACGGACGACAGGCGCTGGTCGATCGCGAGGTGCTGTGCGGCGATCTGGCGATCAGTGCCGAGCTGCTCCGGTTCGTCGCCGATTGCGTGCGGGTGGAACGCAGCGGTCCGCTGGCCCAGGACGAGGATCTGTTCGTGCGCGTGTACGCCGGTTCGCCGCGGCTGCTCGTGGTGGGCGCCGTGCATGTGGCGGTGGCCCTGGCGCCGATGGCGTCCCTGGCCGGATTCGAGGTGACCGTGATCGACCCGCGCCGTGCGTTTGGCAACATCGAACGCTTCGCCCATGTCACGCTCAGCAACGAATGGCCGGATGAGGCGATGGCGCGGCTCGAGCCCGACGCCCGCACCGCCGTGGTGACGCTGACGCATGATCCCAAGCTCGACGATCCGGCGCTGATCGCCGCGCTGAAGAGCCCGGCTTTCTACATCGGCGCGCTGGGCAGCTCGCGCACCCACGCCAAGCGGGTGCAGCGTTTGCACGAGCAGGGCCTGGGCGGTGAGACGGCTCGGATCCATGCGCCGGTCGGCCTGGCGCTGGGGGGACGCTCGCCGAGCGAGATCGCGGTGGCCATCGTTGCCCAGATCGTGCAGGAACGCTACCGGTGCCGTGAGTAGCCGCATCGCGGTCGCCCTGCTGGCCGCCGGCACATCGAGCCGGATGGCGGGGCCCAACAAGCTGCTGTGCGAGGTCGACGGAATCACGCTGATCGAGCGCGCGCTGCGGGCCGCCCTCGATGCACGCTGCGCCCAGGTCGTGGTGGTGACCGGGTGGCAGGCCGATCGCGTAGGGGCGGCGCTTGCTGCGGTGCCGGCTGCCAAGCCGCTGACCGTCGTGCGCAACGCCGACTATGCCAGCGGCCTGGCGAGCTCGCTGCGCTGCGCGATCGCTCAAATGCCCGAGACGATCGACGCCGCGCTGGTGCAGCTGGCGGACATGCCGTGGATCGCTGCCTCCCACCTCGATCGGCTGATCGAAGCGTTCGACGGCCAACGCGCCCCGATCGTGGTACCGGTTCGCGCCGGACGGCGGGGCCACCCGGTGCTGTGGCCGCGCCGGTATTTCTTGGCCATGTGCGGCCTGAGCGGCGACGTCGGCGCGCGCGAGCTGCTGCAGCGGCATGCCTGCGACGTCGTTGCGGTACCGTTCGATACGGACGCGATCTTCGAGGACGTCGATACGCCGGACCAGCTGGCGGGAGCTCGGCGACCGCCGATCGGCGCGCAGCCGGCCCCTGCGCAGCAGCCGGGGAGCCTGGACATGAGCGACGACACGCTCGCGCTGCGGCGCCAGTTTCCACTGCTCGCGCAAGGCGCAAGCGCGTTGCACTACCTGGACAATGCGGCGACCGGCCAGATCCACGAGTCAGCGCTCGATGCGCTGGTCAAGCACGAGCGAAGCGGGCGGGGCAACGTGCTGCGGGCCGGGCACCAACTGGCCCAGGCGGCGACGCTCGCCTATCAACGCGCGCGCGGCCAGGTGGCGCATTTCCTGAACGCTGCCAGTGCCGATGAGGTTGTGTTCACGTCGGGAGCGACCGCTGCCCTGAACCTGGTGGCACAGGCCTACGGGGCGCTGTGCAAGCCAGGCGACGAGATCGTGCTGTCGGTGTCCGAGCATCACAGCAACCTGATCCCATGGCAGCAGCTGCGCGACAGGGCGGGCGTCGGCCTGCGGTTCGTGCCGGTGGGCGCCGACACGCGGCTGGACCTGCGTGCGCTGCGCGCTTGCGTTGGCCGGCGCTGTCGACTGGTTGCGCTCACGCATGCATCCAACGTCACGGGCGCCGTCACGGACGTCGGCGCCGTCGTCGAGCAGGCGCGAGCCGTCGGAGCCCGCGTGTTGCTGGACGGCGCCCAGCGCGCTCCGCACGGGCCGGTCGACGTTCGCGCTCTGGGGGTCGATTTCTACGTATTTTCGGGGCACAAGTGCTTTGGCCCCGGCGGCGTCGGCGTGCTGTGGGGTCGTGCGGAGCTGCTGGAGCAGATGCCGCCCGCCACGACCGGCGGCGGCATGGTCGAGCGCGTGACGGTGGAAGCCGCCAGCTATGCGGCCCCGCCGCGGCGCTTCGAGGCGGGCACACCGCCCGTGGCTCAGGCGATCGGGCTCGGCGAGGCGCTCGCCTGGATGAATGGGCAGGACTGGCCGCGCATCGAGCGGCGGATGCGCACACTGACCGCGCGCCTGATCGAAGGTCTGCGCGCGGTCCCCGGGCTGCATCTGGCGGGTCCGCTGGATACGAGCGAGCGCGTGCCGGTGGTTTCGTTCTGGCTCGAGCGGATGCATTCGCACGATGTGTGCCAGGTACTGGACGGATTCGGCGTGGCGCTGCGCGGAGGTCATCACTGCGCCCAGCCGCTGATGCAGGCGCTGGGGATCGAAGGGGTCAGCCGCGCCAGCCTGGCGCTGTACAACGGCGACGATGACGTCGACGCGCTGCTGGCCGGCGTGCGCGAAGCGGTGCGAATCCTGGCGTGAACGCGTCCCTGTACGACGAAGCGATCAAGGCGCTGGCGCGCGCTGGGCACGGCGCGGGCTCGCTGTCGGCGCCCGATGCACTCGTGCGCCTGGACAACCCGTATTGCGGTGACCGCATCGATCTGGCCCTGACGCTGAACGGAAGCCGCATCGGCGCGGTGGCGCACCAGACCAAAGGGTGCCTGCTGTGTTGCGCGTCCGCCAGCCTGATCGGCCTGAGGGCTCCAGGGGCGGATATGCGCCAGGTGGAACACGCGATCGTCGCGTTGGATGCGCTGCTGGCCGGACGCGAGCTCCCGGCAGTTACGTGGAACGAACTGGAGATCTTTGCTGCGGTGCGCGATTACCCGGCGCGCTACGGTTGCGTGGCGTTGCCGATGCAGGCGCTGCGCAAGGCCGTCGAAATGGCGCGGGCCCGCTAATCCTGATTAACGGAATGCGGGGACGGTTTCTATATACGCGTTAGCACGCATTCCTCGGCGTCCTGAGGCATCACTGATCATTTCCAGGATTGTCGCTTCCGTGTCCTGTAATACCCTGACTGCAGTCGAGTAACCGGCCGGCGCGGCCGCGCAGGGATAGGACAGGTTGTGAATGCAGGCCTGGTAGTGACTCCGCTGGATCAATGTGCAGGCGCGCGCGACTGCACCGACGTGCAGCTGCCCGAAGCCCGCTTCAACGCCGTGCTGGAGCTGTCTGGCGGTTGGTATTGGGAGCAGGACGAGCAGTTCCGTTTCGCGCGGATCGAGGGCACCCGCCACGGCAGCGCCGATTTCGATCTGAGCGCGTACCTGGGAAAGACGCTCTGGCAGGCCGGGTTTGCGCCGGCCGGCGCAGCGACTCAATGGGAGGAGCATCGAGCCACGCTCGAGGCCCGCAGGCCGTTTGCCGATTTGCTGCTGCGGTACACGGGGCCGCGCGGCCAGCGCCGATATCTGCGGGCTAGCGGACAGCCGATTTTCGACCGAAGCGCGCGCTTCAGCGGATACCGCGGCATTGCTCTGGATGTCACGACCGTGGTGCGAGCCGATCAGCTGCTGCGCCTGGAGCATCAGGTGGCGCGCTGTCTGGCCGACGCGGTCGACGTGGCGGCGGCGCTGAAGGCTGTCATTCAGGCCGTGTGCGAAACGCAAGAGTGGCTGTGCGGAAGATATTTTCGCGTCGACAGCGACAGCCAATTGCTGCGCTTCTTCGAGTCCTGGTGCGTGCCGGATCCAGACGTCCAGCGCTTCGTCGAACGATCGCGCGCGTTGACCTTCGAGCGCGGCAGCGGCCTCAACGGCCGGGTGTGGGAGTCGGGCGAGCCGATCTGGGTGGCCGATCAAAGCACCGACAGCCGGGTGCGATTCAGGGAGTTGCACCGGGATGCGAGCACCCGCGCCTCGTTCCTGTTTCCGGTGACGGTGGAAGGACAAGCGGTCGGCGTTCTGGGCTTCAGCAGCCGTGAAATCCGCGAACCGGACGAGCGGCTGCTCGGGATGGCCAAGGTCATCGGCAGCCAGGTCGGGCAGTTCCTGCAGCGAAAGCGCGCGGAAGCCACTTTGAAACGCAGCAACCGGCTGCTGCACGTCATCGACGCAATCGGTCAGGCCGTGATCCACAGGGAAGAGGAAAGCAAGCTGGTCGACACCGCTTGCGGGCTGTTGCTGAACCCTGGAGGGTACCGCTCGGCCTGGATCGGCTTCGTTGGCCGCAACGATGGCGCCTCGATACGCTGGGTGGCTCAGCACGGGATGAACGCTGCCGCGGCGTCCGGCGATTGCGCGTTTGGGCAGGATTCGGACCCCGCGCTCAAGGCGGTCCATAGCGGGACCCACCAGGTCTGCCGCAATGTCCTTGACGACCCGCCGATGGCCGATCCGCGCGCGCGCGCGCTGGCGCTCGGCTGTGCGGCGAGCCTGCATGCGCCCTTGATCGACGAGACCGGCGTTATCGGCGTGCTGTCCGTTGCGTCGGCCGACGCGGAGTCGTTCGACGGCGATGAGGTGTCGCTGCTGCACGAGGTGGCGGCCAAGCTGTCGTTCGGCATCGCCTTGCAGCGCTCCAACCTGGAGCACGAAAGGGCGGTCGCGCGAGCTGACCGGCTGGCGCTGTTCGACGCGCTCACGGAGCTGCCGAATCGGATCCAACTGCTGCAGGACATCAATTTCACGGCCGAGCAGTCGGACGGCGCCTCGCGCGGATTCAGCGTGCTGGCCATCGATGTTCCGCGCATCAAGACGCTGAAGGGCAGCCTGGGCTTTGGCGCCAGCGATGTGCTGGCGATGACGCTGGCGGCGCGCCTGAAGGAGATCTGCTCGGCGCAGGAGATCGCCGCCCGCCTCGAGGGAAGCGAATTCGCTGTCCGGCTCGATCCGGAAAGCTCAGGCAGTCCGGACACTGCGCTGGCGCGCGCGCGGTGTATCCGCGCCGCGCTGGAGCTGCCGTGCCTGATCGGCACGACCGAGGTGATGCCACATTGCGTGATCGGGATCGCCATCTACCCGGCCGATGGCACCGACGGCCAGACGCTGCTGGAGCGTGCGCAGACGGCTCGCGTCAGCTCGGGCGGGGACTGGAGCGGCGACATTTCCTTCTTCGGCCCGCAAAAGAGCGGCCACGTGATGCGCGAGTTCGGCCTTGAATCTGCGCTGCGCCAGGCGAGCAGCGCCGGCGAGCTGGAGCTGGCGTATCAACCCGAGGTCGACCTGCGCACTGGCCACATCGTCTCGGTCGAGGCGCTGCTGCGCTGGAACTCGCGCCAGTTCGGCTGCGTGATGCCGTCCGAATTCATCCCGCTCGCCGAGCGCAGCGACCTCATCCTGTCGATCGGCGAGTGGGTTCTTCGAGAGGCGTGCCGCCAGGCCGCTGCCTGGCACGGCGCCGGGCTCCCCGCCCCGCGCATCGCAGTCAACCTGTCTTCGCGCCAGCTGGCGCAACCCGGCATCGCGGCCCAGATCCAGGCGATCGTGCTCGAGTGCGGTGCCGACCCATCCTGGCTCGGGCTGGAGATCACGGAGAGCCTGCTGATCGAGGATACCGAACACGCAGCGGCGGTGCTGCGGCAGCTCAAGGCGATCGGCTTTCAACTTCTGCTCGACGATTTCGGCACGGGTTACTCGAGCCTGAGCTGCCTGCGGGACATGCCGATCGACGTCGTCAAGATCGATCGCAAGCTCGTACCGGACGTGACAGCGGCGCCCGAGGGGGTCTCGGTGACGCGTGCCATCATCACGATGGCGCACAGCCTGCAGATGCAGGTGCTGGCCGAGGGCGTGGAAACCGAGGGCCAGCTGAGCCTGCTCTCGACCCACGGATGCGACCTGATCCAGGGGTACTTTTTCAGCCAGCCGGTGCCGCCGGCCGCCATCGAAGCGATGGTCCGCGAGCGCCGGCGCCTGCCGGAAGGGTTTCTCGCCCGCTCGACTGCCGGGCGGGCGTTGCTGCTGGTCGATGACGAGGAGAACATTCTTTCCTCCCTCAAGCGCCTGCTGCGCCGCGATGGCTACCGGATCTTGTGCGCGCGTAGTGCCGAGGAGGGCTTGCAGCGACTCGGTGAGTCGCAGGTCGACGTCATCGTCTCCGATCAGCGCATGCCCGGCATGACCGGGGTCGAGTTCCTGCGCCGCGCCAAGGACCTTTATCCGGATACGGTGCGCATGGTGCTGTCGGGATTCACCGATCTGCAGTCGATCATCGACGCCGTCAACGAAGGCGCTATTTACAAGTTCCTGACCAAGCCATGGGATGACGAGCGTCTTCGCGCCCACATTGCCGAAGCGTTCCGCCAGAAGGAGATGGCCGACGAGAACCGCCGTCTGACCCGTGAGGTCGAAAACGCCAACGGCAGGCTGGAGGAGCTGAACCGGCAACTGCAGGAATCCTTGCAGCTGCAAAGCGATGATTCGAGCATTCTTCAGCGAAGCGTCGACAGCGCGCGCGAAATTCTCGACGGGTTGCCGGCGGCGATCATCGGGATCGACTCGGAGGGACTGATCGCGTTTGTCAGCGGCGGCGCGTCCGAGATCGTGCCACAACTCGCCTGCACGATCGGACGCCCGGCGGCGACCGCGCTGCCACCCGGCCTCGTGCACCTGTTGCAGGAGAACCGGGCATCGGCGAGCCATGTCGATTGCGCCGATCGTCCCTTTCACGCGGTGGTGCGGACCCTGGACATCTCCGGAGTGCTTCGAGGCAGTCTGATGGTGCTTCTTCCGATCGACAACACGTGCATGGAGACGCTGTCGTGACAACCCTGGCCACCGAATTGTCGGCGCAACGGACGGCCCCGGACGCCTCGGGCGTTGCAGAGCCTGCGCAAGACGAAGCCCGATTGCGGGATCTGTTTCGCCTGTGGCTGCGCGACGGACACGTGCATCCGCTCATTCATCTGATACGCCAATTCAAATGCGGGGAGCGCACGTGAACGCCGTGGCCATCGACCCGCGCGACGTCCAACAGCGTGTGCAGGAGTTGCCGGCGCTGGCGAAGGCAGTGCAGGAAGTCGTCCGCGCCTTGAACGACGACGATCTGGACCTGGAGGCGATCGCCCGCAGGATTGCCGTGGACCCGGCGATGGTGTCGAAAATCCTGCGCGCGGCCAATTCGCCTTTCTACGGGGTTTCGGGCCACGTTGGCAGCGTCCAGCACGCCGTCAGGCTGATCGGCGTTCGAACCGCGGGAACGCTGGTCACCGCGGCGTCCATCATGCGGACGGTTTCCGCCCCATCCGGCGCGGCCTTCGATTTCCATCGATTCTGGGCGCACTCCCTCGCCACCGCGGTCTGCTCGCAGGAACTGGCGCGCGAGTGCCGGTACCCGGCGACGGGCGCCTTCCTGGCCGGCCTGTTGCATGACATTGGACAGGTGGCGCTCGCCACCTATTACCCGCAGGAGTTCGCGACCGCGATGCTGCACGCGCACGAACGGGACTGTCCGCTGTATCAGGCCGAGGACGAAGTGCTGAGCTTGAACCATGCGCAGGTCGGCGCGTGGATCGCCGAGCATTGGCACTTCACGAGCGATGTGAGTCAGGCCATCGGCGCCCATCACATCCCGGGCGCGGCGTCTGAAACCGGCCTCGCAACGGCGGCAGACATCGTGCACGCCGCTGACGGCATCGTTCATGCGTTGGACCTGCTGGCGGTGCCAGGGGAACTGGTTCCTCCGCTGGAGGTGCGCGCCTGGCAGCGTCTGGGGATCCAGCCACACGGTTTCCACCGCGTGTTCGAGCGCAGCGTCAGCACATTTGAAGCGTTGCGCCAGGCGCTCCTTTAGGCGCGCAACGGGACCAGGAGGCCTTGTGACTTTGACCGAACCAACCCCGACCGCGCCAGCCGGTCCCTATCAGACACCCCGGCAGGCGGCCGCCGGGGCCAATGCCGCCGATCAGATCCGAGAGCTGACGCGCGCCAACGAACAGCTGCAGATCGCCAATCAGCGCCTGTCGGAAGCCCAGGCGAAGCTGATGCAATCGGAGAAGCTGGCCTCGATCGGGCAGCTGGCGGCCGGGGTCGCTCACGAGATCAACAATCCGATCGGCTATATCTTTTCCAACTTCGGCAGTCTGGAAAAGTACGTCGATCGGCTTTTTCAGATGCTGGCCGCCTACGAGGGCGCCGAATCGCGCATCGGCGACCCGCAGATCGCCGCACAACTGGCCTGCCTGCGCCAGGAGGTCGAGCTGGACTTTCTGAAGGAAGACATTCCCCAATTGATGGCGGAATCGCGCGAAGGGATCGAGCGGGTCAGGAAAATCGTCCAGGATCTGAAGGATTTTTCGCGCGTTGACGCCAAGCAGGAGTGGGAATGGGCCAATCTGCACAAGGGCATCGATTCGACTCTGAACATCGTCAACAACGAAATCAAATACAAAGCCGATGTGGTCAGGCAGTACGCCGACCTTCCCGATATCGAATGCCTGCCTTCGGAGCTGAACCAGGTCTTCATGAATCTGCTGGTTAATGCGGCCCACGCGATCGGCCCCGAGCGCGGAACTATCACGATCCGCACCGGCGTAAGCGACGAGACCGCCTGGGTCGAGGTCGAAGACAACGGCAGCGGCATGCCGCGCGAGAATCTGTCGCGCATTTTCGATCCGTTCTTTACGACCAAGCCGATCGGCAAGGGCACGGGCCTGGGTCTTTCACTGGCCTATGGCATCGTCCAGAAGCACGGCGGGCATATCGAGGTGGAAAGCACGGTCGGGGTGGGAAGCCGCTTCAAGGTCTGGCTGCCGATGCGCCGCCACAGCTGTCCTGCCGAATCGGGAGCCGAGTCATGAACGACCCATTGCCCTGCGCTCAGGAGCTGTCGACCGCCGCTCAGGTTCTGGCGCGGCCTCTTGTTCTTTGCGTCGACGACGAGCCCAACATCCTGTCCTCGCTGCGCAGGGCGCTGCGCCATCCCGGCTGGAGGATCGTCACGGCGTCGAGCGGCCCCGAGGCGCTGGATCAAATGCGGCGCGAGCCGGCCGACGTGGTCATCTCCGACATGCGGATGCCCGACATGGACGGAGTGCGGCTTTTGGAGCAGGTTCGCGACCATTGGCCCGAGACGATCCGGATCCTGTTGACCGGACATGCGGAGGTCACGGCAGCGATCGCTGCCATCAATCGCGGCCGCATCTTCCGCTACATCAACAAGCCGTGGGACGACGTCGAAATCAAGGCGACCGTGCACCAGGGGCTGGAGTTGATTGCCCTGCAGCGGGACAAGGCGCACCTCGAGGAGCTGACGCTTGCCCAGAATCTTCGGCTGCGCGAGTTGAACGAGGAGCTCGAACAGCGCGTGCTCGAGCGCACCAAGGAGCTGGCCGACGCGAACCGGAAGCTGAAGAAGAATTTCCTGACCTCGATCAAGCTGCTCTCCAACCTGCTGGAGCTGCGCGGCGGCCGGCTGCTTGGCCACGGACGGCGCGTGGCCGAGCTGGCGCGCACCGTGGCGCGCGCGATGGCGCTGGACGATCAGCAGATCCAGGACATCTTCGTGGCCGGTCTGATGCACGACGTCGGCCACGTCGTGCTGCCCGATGCTCTCCTGCAGAAGCCGGTCGCGCGACTGAGCCAGGACGAGCTGGTCCACTATCGACAACACGGCGCGCTGGGGGAGCAGCTGCTGATGGCGCTCGAAGAGATGCAGAATGTCGCCGCCCTGATCTACGCGCACCACGAGCGCTATGACGGGCGCGGCTATCCGGACGCCCTGGCGGGCTCCGACATTGCCCTGGGAGCAAGGATTCTAGCCGTCGTCGATACCTACGACGAGCTGCAGAACGGCCACCTGGGCGGCGCGCAACCCTCGGCGAGCGAGGCGCGGGTACTGCTGCAGCAGGGGCGAGGTACCCAGTTCGATCCTGAGGTGTTGGAGATCTTCCTCCAAGTGACTCAAGTGGCTCGTGCCGAGGCATCGACGGCATTTATCCTCGGATCGGACGGCCTGGAGCCCAACATGGTGTTGGCGGCCGATTTGATCTCACCGGAGGGCGTCCTCCTGCTATCGGCCGGCCATCGACTGACCGATGCGCTGATCCGCCGGGTGCGGGTCCACGAGCTGCGCGCCGGACAGCAGTTCCGCCTTCACATCCAGCGTGCGTAGATTCTCAAGGTCGCGCGGGGCTGGTGCGCGCGCCGCTCACCGGCGCTTTTCGCCAACTCAGATCTCGATCTGCGCACCGAGCTCGGCCACCCGGTTGGTGGGCAGCTTGAAGTAGTCGGCCGGGTCGGCCGCGTTGCGGGCCATGGCGGCGAACAGGCGTTCGCGCCAGCCTGTCATCCGCCCCGGTCCCCCGCCCGGAACCAGCCGCTGGCGGCTCAGGAAATAGGACGTCTCCATCGGCACCACCTCGAGCCCGTGCGATTTGCACAGCTCCAGCGCGCGTGGCACGTTGGGCTCGTTCATGAAGCCCCAATAGACCTCGACTTGATAAAAGTTGTGGCCGAGCGGAACGACTTTGATGCGTTCCGTGTCGGCAATCCAGGGCACTTCGCTCACATGCACCGTCAGGAAGATCACACGCTCGTGCAGCACCTTGTTGTGCAGCAGGTTGTGCATGAATGCGCGGGGAGCGCCCTCCTGCTCGCCGCGCAGGAACACCGCGGCGCCTGACACGCACGGCGGCGGCGAGGCGATCAGCGAGTCGATCACGATCTGCAGCGGCACCGCGTCCCTTTGCAGGCGCAGCCGCACCAGGCGGCGCCCATGGGCCCAGGTCAGCATGACGAAGAAGACGACCGCGGCAATCGCCAGCGGGAACCAGCCGCCTTGCACGATGCGCAGCGTGTTGGCACTGAAGAACGCGGCGTCGACCAGCAGGAACACGCCGGTGGCGCTGGCTGCCAGCCACAGCGGATACTTCCAGCCGTAGCGCAGCACCTCGAAGGTGAGCAGCGTCGTGATCAGCATGGTGCCCGTGACGGCGATCCCGTAGGCGGACGCCAGCGCGCTCGAGTTGCCGAATACGATGGTGACGGTCGCGACCAGGAAGAACTGCAACCAGTTGACATCCGGCAGGTAGACCTGGTGCAGCGACTGCGCCGAGGTCTGAACGATCTGCATGCGCGGCAGATAGCCGAGCTGGATGGCCTGCTTCACGAATGAGAAGGTCCCGGAAATCGTGGCCTGCGAGGCAATGACGGTGGCCGCCGTGGCCAGCACGACCATCGGTACTACGCCCCATGCTGGCACAAGACGGTAAAACGGGTTGTCGGTGGCCGCCGTATTGGTCATCAGCAGCGCCCCCTGTCCCAGGTAGTTCAACAGCAGCGACGGAAACACCAGCGAGAACCAGGCACTGCGGATGGCGGTCTTGCCGAAATGTCCCAGATCCGCATACAGCGCTTCGGCTCCCGTCACCGACAGCACGATCGCGCCGAGCGCGGCGAAGCCAATGAACCCGGTGCGCTGCATGAACTCGACGGCTTTGAACGGATCCAGCGCCGCAAGGATCTGGGGCGCCTGGACGATGCTGACGATCCCGGCCGCTCCAATCACCAGGAACCACACCACCAGTACCGGGCCGAACAGGAACCCGATGCGGCCGGTGCCGGTCTTCTGCACCATGTAAAGCCCGGTCAGGATCGCGACCGCCAGCGGCACCGCATACGGCTTGAAGGCGGGCGTGGCGACGTTCAAGCCTTCGACCGCGCTGAGCACGGAAATCGACGGCGTGATTACGCCGTCGCCGCAGAACAAAGCGGCTCCGAGCAACCCCAGGATCACCACGGTGCGGAAGCGGGGCGAGCCACGCCCGACCGCCGACGAGGCCAGGGCCGTGAGCGCCATGATTCCGCCTTCGCCACGGTTGTCCGCGCGCAGGATCAGCACCACATACTTGAGCGCAACGACGAGCACCAGCGTCCACACCATCACCGAGATCACCCCGATGACATTGGCGGGCACCGGCGCGATGCCGTGCACGGGATTGAACGATTCCTGCACCGCATACAGCGGGCTGGTCCCGATATCGCCGTACACGACCCCCACGGCCCCCAGGATCAGCGCCGGCATGCCCGGTTCGCCGGTCTTCTCGGTCATCTTTGCCTGTTAGAGAACCCTGGGACGGGCGAAGATAGCTGGCCCATCCACGCCACGCCATACCCGGAGACTACACGGGGGTTTTTCGCGTTGGGTTTTGGCGACAGATCGCCCGGGCGCGGCCTTAGCTGATCAGCAAGTCCACTTCCTGGACACAGCTCTCGAAATGAAGCTGCAGCGCCGCATGAAGGCGGGCGCTGACAGCCTTATCGAAGCCCGATTCAGGGTCGCACTGGATCAGGTTTTCACAATACGGAGTGAAGTCGGTGGAGCGGTCGTCCAGCGCGAGCCAAGCCTCTTTGTGCAATCGGTTCTGCAACATCCAGCGCATGCATTCGGCCTGGCGCCGGTACGGAATCAAAGCGGCGGAGGACGAGAAGTCGCTGAAGTTCGGGGTTATGCCAATGACCCGTTCGCGCAACGGCTCGGGTAACAACATCACCAGCTGTTCGAAGGTTCCACTCTGCCGCCAGGCGGTTGACAGCACCAGCATCACCCGCGGGAAGTCATGCAGCGCCAGTGCCAGGCGCGGCGCGTTTTCAAACAGGCGCGCCGCGTCCAGGCAGGGGTCGGGGTGCAATACGCCGTCGAAGTCCAGAAACAAGATCACGAGGTCGGTCCCGAATCGAGGCCGGAGGGCGGCCCATTCCTCGATCTTCGACACCGATCGACACTTCGTTAGGCGATGCGAGACGTGAATTAAGGCACCGGCGCGCGCCAATTCAAGGCTTTGCGTCAATCGGGCGCAGGCGCCCCAAATACGAAGCGGGAATATGCCGTTATTGCGCGATCGGAGTGGTGCCTCACCCCGAAAATCGGTATCTGAGCGGGGCGCGCTGCGCCCTGTCCAACGGGACTTTGTTCAGCATGTATCCGACCGACACTGACACCGGTGATTCGTCCCGAGCCCCCAACGGCCGCGCCGAAAGCGAAGCCGTGCCCGAGCGCATGCTCGCGCTGGAGCGGGCGATCGCCGAGCGCGACAACGAACTCGCATGGACCAACGAGCGCCTGATCGCCGAGATGCACGAGCGCTCGGCGGCGCAGGCGAGCGCGCTGGCGGCCGAGCGCTACGACCCCGCGACCGGGCTGCCCAACCGGCGCCTGTTCGAAGAGCAGCTGGCGCACGTTGCGATCGATCATCGCTCCTCGGCGGAGCCGGCCGCGGTGCTGCTGGTGGGCGTCGAGCAGCTGGCGGCCCTGCGCGGGTCGATGGGATTTCGCGCGGCCGACCATGCAGCCAAATTGATCGGCGAGCGCCTGCGACTGGCAGTGCGCGGCTGTGATCTGGTGGGACGGATCGGCGATGCCGAGTTCGTCGTGGTGCTGACGCATCTGCGCGCATCGAGCGACGCGGTGCCCGTGGCACGCAAGCTGATCGAACTGATCGACGGGCCGCTGCGCATCGACGGGCAGGACGTGCAGCTGAGCGCCACGATGGGTGTCGCAGTGTGCCCGACCGACGGCACGGATGCGCATGCGTTGATGCAACGCGCCGCCCATGCGTTGCAGTTCGCGCGCGAGACCTCGACCCGCTTCTACCAGTTCTTCGATCCGGTCGTGGCGCAAAGCGAAACGCGGCGCCTGCAGTTGCAGTCCGACCTTCGTCGCGCGCTGGACGCCGCCGAATTCCTGGTCCATTACCAGCCCCGGGTCAATGTGCGCACCCGCCGCGTGGTGGGTGTCGAGGCGCTGCTGCGCTGGTTGCACCCGCGCTTCGGCTTGTTGCCGGCGGGACAGTTCGTGGACCTGGCCGAGGATTGCGGGCTGATCGTTCCGATCGGCGAGGCGATGCTGTCGCAATCGTGTACGGCCGCTGCGGCTTGGCCGCGCGAGGTTGGACTATCCGTGAATCTGTCGGCGCGGGAGTTTCGCGGCTCGGATGTCAATAGCGTGGTGGACCGCATCCTTCAGATGTCCGGCTTGTCGCCGCGGCGCTTGCAGATCGAAGTGACCGAGTCGAGCCTGGGCCGTCATCCGGCCGAGATCGAGGCGGCGGTTGGGCGCTTGCAGCGGCTGCGCGAATCCGGCGTCAGCGTGGCGCTGGACCAGTTCGGCACCGGAGCCTGCAGCCTGACGCTGCTGCGCGACTTCCGGGCGGACGCGCTGAACATCGAGGGCAGCTTCATTCGAAGGCTGCCGAACGATGCGGCGGCCATGGCGATCGTGCGTTCGGTTGCGGCGCTCGGGCGGCATTTCGGCGCCCAGGTGGTCGCCGAGGGCGTTGAGACCGACGAACAGTTGGAACTGGCGCGTCGCGCCGGTTGCTCGCACGCACAGGGGTTCCTGTTCGGCCGCCCGATGCCGCAGCAGGACCTGATCGTCTACCTGGAAAACCTCAACCGCCAGCGCTCGGCCGCCTGAAGGGTTCCTGGGGCGGCGGGGCGTTGCGAGGCGCGGGCCGCGCTTCGCCTTGCCTCGTGACCTCCTTCAGTGGCCTTCTTCAGCGAACGGCGGGCGCCGCTGCGACCGAACCTTGCAATGTGTTGATGCGCGCCTGTGTGAAGTTGCGCAGGTCGGTGCCGAGCGTGCCCGCGGCAGCGCTGCGATAGGCGGTCAGCGCGTCGGCGTCGCGTCCCAGGGCCTGCAGCGACACACCCAATCCGAGCCAGGACACTGAGTTGCCGGGCGCGAGCCTCAGCGCCTCGCCGTACTCGGCAACGGCCAAATCGTGCCGTCCGGCGCGCTGCGCAACAGCCGCCGCCAGTCCATGGTAGGTCTGATCGCGGGCGTCGGCCGGAACTTGGTCCAGCGTCTGCAGCGCCCCGCTCGGGTCGTTCAACTCCGCTTGCAGTTGCGCCGCCATCGGCGCGAAGCGGCGCGGCTCGAACGGTACCCCGTCAAGCAGCGTCAGCAGCGCCTGTTGCCGGTCGCCGGCCTCGGCCTGCAAAGCGGCCAGCGTCGAACGGGCCTCGTTCCAGGCCGGCCGCTGGGACAGCGCCGCCGTCAGTGCCTCGGTGGCTTCGGTATTTCGACCGCGTGCAATCAGCTGCATCGCGCGCGCCAGTTCGGACGGCGCCACGCTTTGGGCAACTGAGGGTTTAGCCTCCGAAGCGCCAGGCGCCGCGGCGCCTGGCGCGAAGGAGGGCGCGTCAGACGGTGTCCCGGTGACGGGCTTGGCAGCAGGCGCGCCAGTGCCCGCTGCCAAGGGCGGCGTTGGCGTGTGTTTGCCCTCCGTGGCCTGAAGGGCGAAGGAGGGGGGATGCATCGGTTGTGCCGGCGCGGGTGGCGACGCTGCCTCCGCCGGCATCGGAGCGCTCGCCTGCGTGGGCAAGGGTGCTTGCAGAGGTACGTCAGCCGCGGCCGGGGTCGCGCTCTGAGCTTGCGCAACGGTCGCTACCGGTTCAGTCGGCGGCGGCGCCGCCACGGCCACGGGCGAATTCGCCATCGCGGCCACCGGCGGCTTGGCCGGGTGCAGCCACAGCCACGTGGCTGCGCCCGCAGCCGCCAAAGCGACCAGCAGGACGGCCGGCCGCACCGGCCGCCTGCGGTTTTGGGGCTCGAAAGTGGTGGCGCGCAAGGGTGGCGCCGCCGGCGCGGCCGCGGCTTGCGGCTTGGCTTCCTGCTGCGTCGGAGGCTGCGGAGTCAGGGACAGCGGAAGGCGCTCCCCTCGGCGCTCCAGGTCGCGCAACATGGTGTTGAGGACACTCATCACGCGGCTCCCGACCGAAGCCAGCGCGGCCACGTCAGCCGGCGCAGCAGCGTCCAGCCGCGCACGTGAGGCGTGTCGTTGGCAGCGGCGCGAACCTGGCGCATCGTCACATGGCGACCGCCCTGCCCGTAGGCAAGCAGCAGCGACTTGTGCGCGATGATGTTGACCAGCCGGGGCACGCCGCGCGCCCGCCGGTGCAGCGCGTGCGCCACGTCGGCGGGAAACAGCGCGCTGCCACGATACCCGGCGACCCGAAGGCGGTGCGCCAGGTAAACCTCGGTTTCAGCCGCCGACAAGGCGCTGAGCTCGTAATGAAATGCGATCCGGGTCCGCAGTTGACGCAGATTGTTGCGAGCCAGCTTGCGGTCGAGCTCCGGCTGGCCGAACAGGACCACTTGCACCAGCTTGCGCTTCTCGGTTTCGAGGTTCGAAACGAGGCGCAAGGCTTCCAGTGTTTCGACCGGCATCGCCTGCGCCTCGTCGAGGCACACTACGACGCGCAGACCACGCGCCGCCAGCCGCAGCAAGGCCCGGTTCAGCGTATCCATGATCTGGCTGTCGGAATTCACGTTTGCGATGCGTATCTTCAGCTCGCGCGCGATCGCCAGCAGCAGAGTGCGGGGGCTCAGGCAGGGGTTAGGAATGTAGGCGGTGCGGTACCCGCCCGTAGCTCCGGGCGCTGCGGCGCCGGCAGCCGCGTCGGGCGTGCCGGCCGCATGGCCCAGAAATCGCCGGCACAGCAGCGTTTTGCCGGTGCCGACCTCGCCGGTGATCTTGATGAAACCCTCGCCGCTGTCGACCGCCAGCACCAGCGTGTCGAGCGCCTCGCGTTGGGCGCGCGATGAGAACGCGAATGCAGTGTCGGGCGTCAGCGCAAACGGGGCGGCCTGCAGTCCGAAATGAGCCAGATACATGGGTGCGTCTCTTTAAAGGGGTGAAGCCGCGGCGGCGGCGCTCATGCGCTGCAGCGCGTCCCCGCGCAATCCATCGAGCTGCCCTTGCGATTGCACGACGGTGGGCTTGATCAGGATCACCAGCTCCTGCTTGGTCTGCGAATGCTGGGTGGAGCTGAAGAGGCGGCCGAGAATGGGCACATCGGCCGCGCCCGGCAGGCCGGCGCGCGTGTCCGACCGGCTGGTGTTCATCAGGCCGCCGATCGCCACGATGTTGCCGTCGCTGACACGAACCATCGTGTCGGTCTCGGACACCGTGCTCGACGCCAGCGGCAGGATGTAATCGCCGAGCGTGCCCAGGTTGACGTCCTTGTTCTTCTCGACCACCACCGAGACGGATGGATGCACGTGCAGGATGATGTTGCCCTCCTCATCGATCTGAGGCGTCACGTCCAGCGCCACCCCGGAGAAGAACGGCTGCACATTGATGGTCGGCGTGATGACAGCGGTGCCGTTCACGCTGCCGGAGGACGTGATGTTGGTCGTGATGCCCGTGACGAAGAAGTCATCCGTGCCCACCTTCAGCACCGCCTTCTCGTTGTTCAGCGCGGCGATGCGCGGCGACGACAGCACTTGCACGTTGCCCTGGGTTTGCAGGAATTCCATCAGCGCGGCGAAGCTGGCGGTCTGGAACGCCAGGCCGAACAGCGGCGACGTTCCGTTCGGCGGCTGCGAGACGCTGACGCCGTGGGTGGCACTCAACAAGGCGTCGGACACCGCACCGAAGGGAGACAGGGTGCCTCCGGGCGTGATCATGCCGCCCGAGCCGCGCGTGCCGCTGCCCGCGTGGAAGGCAGACCAGTTCACGCCGGCCTGCGTGCTGTCGGTCAGCGTGACCTGGATGATCTTCGACTCGAGCATCACTTCGCGCTCGACGTTCAGCTGCATCGCGTGCAGGTAGCCTTCAACCTGGCGCAGTTCGGCCGGCATCGCGCGTACCACCACCACGCCAGACTGCGGCGAAACGATCAGCTGGCGACCGTCGGGGTGGGCCGGGTCGACCGCGACCAGCAGCTTCAGCGATGCCTCGATCTCGGTCCACAGCTCGTTGTGCGTGACGGTCGTGATGCGGCTCGATTCCTGGCTGGCCGGTGCTGCCGCTCCGGACGATTGCGGCGTCGGTGTCGGACTGCCCGGGGCGCCGCCGCTGGTGCTCAGCGTGAGCGAGCCGGAGATCACGTGCACGTCGCTGCGCCCGCTGCGGCTGGTGGTCGGGTAGTTGACCTGGAACACGCGGGTCTGCAATACCGGCTGCTGCACGAAGATCCGGCTGCCCTGGACCCGATATTCGAATCCATACATGTCGCGCAGCGCCTCCAGCGCTTCGATCAGCGTGACATCCTTCAGGCTGACGGTGACCGAAGCCTTCAACGCGGGATCGAGCACGATCGAGTAGCGCGTATCGCGCGCCAGCGCTTCGAACACTTGCGCCACGGGCAGCCCGACCACGTTCAGGTCGAAACGCGGCTCTGTCTTCTGGGCCAGCTTGGACAGCGACAGATCAGCCGGCGGCAGCAGCGCGCGCGACACCTCGGGCGGAACGGCTTCCGAAGCCGGCTTGGACCGCTCGGACAGCCCCTGGCGAATCTCCGGCAGCAAGGCCGCCTCGGTGTTGGGCGCCGGCGTGCGCGGCGTCGTCGCGCAGGCCGACAGCAGCAGCGTGAGCGCGACGGCCACTGCCGCCAGCACCCACGGCATCAGCCATGGCCAGCGAAGCTGCGTCTCGCGCTCCTCGCGGCCCGGCAGTTGCACCAATCGCCCATACAGCGGGGAGTGTGAGTCGCGGTTCATTTGAGCCTCACCTGCGGTGTTAGTGGCACCCTCTGGCGGTGTCCGTTCCGATCGAGCTCGATCGAATCGTCGTGAATGGCCACCACGTTCGCGGTCTTACCGTCCAGCGTGATGCCGTCGCCCACCCGCACGCGATGGCCGTTGATGACCGCCAAAGCAGCGGTTGCGTCGCGGGCGATCATCTGCAGCTGGACCGGTTCGGGCGCCGGCGTCGAATCGCCGGCTTGCGGGTCGTCGGCGCGCTGCGAGGCGCCGTAGCCTGGTGGCGGCCGCGTCGGATCGACGAGGTCTGCGGCTGACGCCGCGCTGGCCAGGCACAGCGATATCCACGCGGCCAGGGCACGGTCGGGCCAGACACGGTTGGGCCAAGCAGGATTCATAGCGCCAGCCACGTTGGCCCCTGCGACAGCGTGAAGAAGCGAATGCGGGTCAGCGGTACGCCCTGCGGATTGACCTTCAGATCCAGCTCGCGCCAGTAGATCTTGTGCGGGGCGTGCTCCAGCTGCTCCAGGTACGCCACCAGGTCCAGGTATTTGCCTTCCACGGTCAGCTCGAGCCCATGCTCGTACAGCATCGAGTTGCTGAACGCGGCGACGCCAGCGGCAAGGCGGCCAACTGTGGTCTGGTCGACCGGAACCGGCGACTCGGTCACGATGCCGACCACGCGCAACTGCGGAAACCTCTGCAGGATCGCCGACAGCTGGCGTGCCATGTCCTGGGGCCCCACCAGATCGATCTGGGCCCGGCGGATCTGCGAATCGGCCAGCGCGAGCCTGCGTTGCAGGTCAGCCTCGCGCGCGCGCAACTGGTCGCTGCCGGCTCGATCGCGCTGTTCGACCACCTGTTGCAGCTGGGTCAACTCCGAGCGTGCGCTCGCCAACTGCTGGGCGGCGGCGGCGGTCTGGATTCGCACGGGCTTGAGCAGCAGAACGTAGCCGCCGCCCAGCACCGCCAGCGCGGCCGCCGCAACGGCCAGGAAGCGCTCGCGCGGCTTGCGTCGGTCCCACCATTCGGTCAGCTGGGTAGCTGCGCTCATGGCTGGTTCCGATCGGTTGGGGCGGGCACGGCATCGGCCTGCGCCAGCGGCTCATGCGCCTGCGCATCCGCCACGGGCGTCGATATCCTGAACTTGAGCACGCGATCGGCGGCGACCGGGCTGCTGTCGGTTCCGGGCGTGACTTCGATCGCGGAAAACGTCGTGCCGGCGAAATACGGCTCAGCCTTCAGCGTTTGCAGCAGCGCCGGAATGCGCGAGGCATCCAGCGCGCGACCCTCGAGAACCATCGAGCCGTGGCGGTTATCGAGCGTGAGCCCTGTCAGCCACACGCCTTCGGTAGAGGCCCTGCCAAAGGCCTGCAGAGGTCCCACGAATCCCGCGGTGTGCGCGAGGCCACCAGTGGACAACGTGCGCGCCACGCCTTCGAGCGCTTGCACATCGCGCTCTCTGGCGGCCAGGCGGTCGGCCAGCGCAACATCCGGGCTGGGAACCTCGGTCATCGCGTGCTGCAGCCGATGGGTCCGTGCCTGCACCCGCGCCAGCTCCTGCCGCAGGCTGAGAAGGTCGCGGCTTTGCAGCCCGAGCGCGACCACGCCCAGCGCGACCAAGGTTCCGCATCCGAAGATCGCCCATCGCACCTGCGGCGAGGCCAGGCCGGAGGGGGCCTTGCGCTCGAACAGATTGATGTTGTCCTGGACCATACGGATTGGGCTTGGCTCAAGCCGGCTTCAGCCTGGACAGCCAGTGCAATACCGATTGCTCGGGCTGCGACCGATGGGCCGGTGCCGGAGCTTCGCTGCGCAGGGCGGCGCCGATTGCGATGGGCGCGCCCCAGGCTTGCGCCGGGGGCAACTCTCCGGCGTCAACCGCGAAGCGCAGCTCGGCCTGCAGATCGAGCTGCGGGCATTCCAGGCCCGAGTGCTCGGCGGTGCAGCGGGCGATCAGCGCGCAATACGGATGTGGACCGATCCACACGCTGCGCACGGGGGGCAGCCCGGATTGGCGTTCGACGACTTCCAACGAATGCTGCACCTGCGCCGCGATGCGAGACGCGACGTGCTCCGGGTCTTCATCGCCTGCGCCCAGCGAGCGCGGAATCTGGATCCGGCGCGCGAAGCACAAGGCGCCTTCATGGACCACCGTCAACAGCGCGGAGGATTCCTCCAACCCAAGCAGCGCGCGGCTCTCGTCCATCGCGGGCAGCTCGGTCAACAGGTTGCGCAGGGACATTTCCGCGATGTCGACCGCCTGCACATTGACGCCGGCCGCCAGGAACGGAGCGGTCGCTTGTGCAACCGAGCGGCGCAGCGCGGCCACCGCGAACAGATTGTCGGCAGCGTTCGAATCGGCGGCACGAGCCAGTCGTACGAAGTCGACCACCGCTTCCTCAGGCGAGTACGGCAGCACCTCGCGCAGCTTCCAGCGCAGTGCCTCGCGCATCTCGTCGGCCGGCACCGACGGCGCTGGCAGCGGATAGGTGTTGTAGTGCTCGGCGCCCAGCACCAGCATCACGGGCGCGTTGCGCAGGATGCCGGAGCGAACCAGTTGGCCTACGGCCGCCGCGACCTCGTCGTCGCGCTGGCCCTTCAGATCAGCCGATTCCAGCCGCTCGACGCTGCAGCCCGCCTCGGGGTCGAGTTGCACCCGAGCGGCGATCAGGCCGCTGGACGTGCGATACACGCCGACCTGCACCAACGCACGGCGTCGGTGCCGCAGCACGCGCAGTGGCAACGCACGCAGCCAGTTCGTTTGCAGCATTCAGCAACCCCGTTTTGTGGGCGTTTTCTGGACGCCTGTGATTGAGCCCTGTGATTGGGCCGACAGCCTGAGCCGACAGCCGGCCGCACACCCATCCTAGGCAGGCATTGCAGTGCGCCATGAGGGAAAAAGACCCCCCAAAGGCCCGGAAAAAAGGGTCCAAAAAGAACTCCTGAACAAGGCTTGCAGCCCTGTCGGCGCGGTCAGCGCCTAGTGGATTTCACGTAGGTAGACGAACGGCGTTGCTGCAGTGCCAAAGGCGGCCAGCGAGGACGGATCCTTCGAGTAGGCCGCGCCGCACCAATTGCCGCGCAGCCATAGCAGGTTCGACCCGGTCGAGGCGACGCCCCACCCGATGCAGGAAGCGTCGGGCGAGGTGGCACCGAGATTCAGCGCGACCTGGGCCGTGCCGGCAGTGCCGGGCGCGGACAGGGTGATCGATCCGCTCCCTTGCGACCAGGTCGAGGCGAGCGTTGGCGGATTGGCCACGGTCGTGCTGAAGGTGCCGCTCGCCCCCGGCTTCTTGACGAACTTGCCGAGCGCGATGCTCGCGTTGTTCAACGCCGGGCCGGTGCAGGTGTCCGCCGTGTTGGCGGTAAAGGCCGTACCGTTCCAGGCCATCGCTGTCACCGGCAGGCGCAACGTCGTCAGGTCCGATCCGTATGCGCTTCCCACGGCGAGCACTCCGAACCGCAATGCCGTTGCGGCCGACATCACCGGGGTGGGCGCAGTGATCGTGACGCCGTCCGGATCGACCGGGTGCGCCGACACGATCAGGCTGATAGGGGCCGCCGGAGTGGTGGTGGGACGGGCGAGCACCTTGTGCTGGGCGGTGACGCTGGCGACGCCGTTGCTCCAGGTTCCGCTCGGCGCGGTGGCGCTGGCGGAGGGCGTCGCGGTGTCGCCGGTGAAAACGAATCCGGCCCAGCCGGTCAGCCCAAGGCGCCCAAACGACCCCGTGTAGTTCTGGGTGGTTGCGTTGGAGGCATTCTGCGCGGTGAGCGTGAACGCCGTGACGAAGCCGTCCTGATCGAAGTAGGAGAAGGTCCCGCAGGCCGGTGTGACCGCTCCTGGCGTGATCGCGAAGTGGTCCGGAATGAAGCGGCCGAATGCGGTGGTGTAGGCATTGCCGAGGTAACAGCCGTACTGGCCGCTAACCAGCGTGTTGGAATAGTTCGGCGTGCAATCGCCTGGCTGGTCGACGGCTGTGAAGGTTTGATCGAACACGGCGTCCGTGTTGAAGCTGAAATAGCCGGCCTCCGTGTAGGTGAAGGTGCCGGTGGCGACGCCCGTGGCCGCGTTGGCGGCGCCAAAGGCGCCGGCGACCGTGCCTTCGGTGAGCGGATTGGCAGTCACGCTGGTGCCGCTGACGGTCAGCGTTCCGCTGTAGCCGGGGCTCGCAGTGGCCGTCAGAGCAAACGTCGCGCCGGTCTTCACGACCGGGCGCGCGGTGGCGCTGGCACCGCTCGGATCGGCGTTCGCGCTCGACGTCACGGTCAGCAGCGACGGCCGTACCGAGAAGTTGTCGACCGAGCAAGCGGTCACGGTCGGCGCGATGGTGCTGTCCCTGATGCGCGCGCGCAGGTTC